>NZ_JBEFLO010000009.1:0-154320 GCF_040149565.1 Sulfitobacter aquimarinus | reverse complement strand
CTATCGCATCAAGCGTTTTCAATGGTTTAGCAGGCAGTGGAAGAAATAGACCTGATAAGTGGAAGACAATTTGGCCAAAGTGGCTCTCAATTGCCTGTCCTTTCAAACTGAAACAACACCCTATTTTCCGCCACCTTCCTACTGAAAAGCCTTTATTATAAGGGTTTTCTAAAATGCTCAGGTCAGTACTTCTGCCACCACAGGCCACCCTATTTCTGCCACCGAAAAACGTGAAGTCAAAAGAAAAGCCGCCCCAAAGGGCGGCTTTTTCAGCAATATTGGTCGTTGGAGTTTAGATCAGGCAGCGATATCGGCTTTCCTGTAGAAAAACCGTCCCAGACTGTGATCGGCAACAATCGGTTTCAGCCCTCGTCCATCCAACTTCATCTTCATCACCTTGGGTGAAAAAATATGCATCTCGGCATAGTCTTTCAGCGAAACATGCGTGCGCAGAAAAGCCAGAAGCTCATCTACCATGAAGACCGAAACCTGTACGCCTTTTGAGTTCTTTTTGATGAAATGCTCTGTAAGGTAAGGCTTGCCATCCGGATCTAAAAGTTTGGCCAAGTTACGCAAATTGTATGTATTCATGCCGAGAATTCGAGCCGCCTCATTGGCACTTACTTGGCCAGTCGGCAACTTCTCAGAAAGAACCTCGCAGACTTCATTCGGGTCCATAAGAATACCCTTGAACTTCAGGTCAACGTCAACGATTTCCAGCTTGGAAAACGCCCCTGCAAGAATACCATTCACGATGTCGAGCACGGGCCACCGAGCAATCTCAGCGGTTGAAACAATATCGAAAAGTCCGTCCGTCGCGCAGTCGACCTGCGTTGCCTGCCCTACAATACGGTCAAGAAACTGATCAAGGTCCTCTTTTGCAACATGCTTGAGGACCCCAGTTGCCCCTGCCAATCCCTTTCCAATCCGCGGGATTACGCCGGACCGGACGAGTTGCTGAGCTTGAACACGGTTGCAGTTCAGGTACTCTGGAATCCGTAAGGTGGGGAGCGCATTTTGCATCTTTAGAACCAGTTCTTCTCCAGCTTTGGCATCGAAGGTCAAATGGGCCAGTGAACGATCAGGATCGCCCTGCACCAGACCTGAATACACAGCCGCTCGATTGATCGTCTTCGGATGCATCCCTGTTTTTTGGGAAAGGCTATAAACAGAGTGGATCGCTTGCTGTTCTACCGGTGACCCAAGTAAATTCATTCCGATTTCCAGAACGAAATTTTCCACAATAAATTCGCGGACAACCCCACGGATCGGACCAAACTCTTTCCCGTTTGTGTTGAACTGAAGCCATTGGTAGAGACGACCAAATACTTTCTGTGGACCTCCATGGAGGTCGCGCTCAATGAAACGATCAAACGCCAACCGAAGACCTTCCCGGATCCCCTCCTCACCCCGTGAAGCGAAACCAAATCCTAGATCGCCGGCTTCATTCCATTCCGCCTGGCTAATTTTTTTGAGATTGCAGTGCGTGCCGGCAGTTAGAATTACACCCAGCATTTCACAGGCACGAGACGCCTGATCAATCTGCTGGTTATCAAGCCAAGGTGAGCCCGACACACCTTCTAAGCGTTGCTGAATGTATGACTGAAGCTCAGAGGTTTTTTGCTTATCAGAATTTGCGACCATCTCTCTCAACTCTTTGTCATTTGGCGCAACGTCAGACATGAGTTGAAATTTCTTGGAGTAAGTCAGATTCTTATATCGACGTAAGAGGATACCGTGGTTCGGACATGTCCGAGATGGTTCGATCAACCAGCCGATGCGGCCAACTCTCATACCCGCGGACGCACTATCTGCATGACCATCCTCCAGCAAACATGCTGGACAGAAGCTTGTCTGTTCCAGATTGGCAAACTCAGAATGGACGGTTTCGCCACAGATCGTGCGCACCCGGCCACCCTGACGTAGGAACGTCATACGTTTGAGCACCGCCTCACCCTGCCCGGTAAGTAAAGAGATGCGCTCAATGACCTCTTCCGATGGGAACATCACGTCCTGACGTGACAGCTCAAACATGCTGAGGAATGAATAGACGTCACTATCGCAGTGAAATTTTGCGATACGGGCCATGTATGAAGTCAAGCTTTCGCCGGCAATTACGGGAAGCAATGGAAGGAGTGCCATAGTTATGCTGCCTTCTTTTTGCGTGACTTGTTCTTATTGATCGCTTTGTCTCGCTCTTTCAGGAAAATATCGCCGTCCTCGTCCTCAAGTTCAATTCCCATCCAGTTTTCAGCGGCAAACACATTTTCTTTGATTTCGCAGCCTTCTTGCTGCCCCCAAGCCAATTCAAAGTGCTCAATGGTAAGTGTTTCCACATCATCCATCAGCGCGCATTCAATCGCATGGATCGTGGTTTCAATACAGCGTCCGAAGCGGTAGCGGCTCGCATAAATAAGACGGTTGATTTGGTCATCTTGCAGGGAGACCTCCAAATCAGCCCGTTCTGCGCACTTGGTGACGAGCCCTACCAATCGCTTATTATCGGTCCCGAAAGCCAGTGGCCGTGGACGGATTTTGTTGAAGCGACGGTTCACCTGAGGATCAATCTGAGTGATGCGCGACAATCGTTCAGTACCGCTCAACAGAAGCACGACCGGATGCTCTCCCTGCATGAGAGACTTCAGCATTTTGAACATGTTGTCCGTTTCTGAAGACAATGTGCCACGGAACATATCATGGGCTTCATCGAGCCATACGAGGGTTGTTCCGGTAATCTGCAAGCGGTGCCGAACCAAGCCCCAAATGTCATAAACTTTCGCCCGGTCTGAGACTTTATCGCCACCCAGTTTCAAGAGCATGCTCACACCAAGGCTACGAAGCGTCGCTGGACTTTCTACCTTCACATCAAGATAGCGTGGCTTGTCTGTTTCGGGATTGCACACCAACGGCTCGAAATTGGAGAGGACTTCGGCGATGGCAGTACTTTTGCCGCCGCCGGATCCCTCAATAAATGTAATGCCGTGTGTTTCGGTGCCTGCTGTAAACCGCACGGGCTCATGGGTCAGCTTGCCGTTTGTAACCTTAAACAACCGAGAAAGCTGAGCCATCAGATTGCGGTCACGCTCAGTTACAAAGTGCATGTCACGGATGGACTGAATTGTGCCTGCGATCTCAATGATGGATTTCGTCATGTTGGTTCTCCTAAAAAAATGTGTTGGTGAGAGTCGAGATCAGCCCCGAACATCCCAATCGTCATCGTCGGCCGCGTTTTTCTGTGCGGCCTCAACTGCATCGCGAGTTGCAGATGGTTTTTCTGGCATCACAGGATTGATTGAGCGGCCGAAACCATTTTCTGGGTTGGTGGTTTTATCGCGCGTGGGGACCACATCGAAGTTTACGGTCGCTTCCTTCTCTACGGCTTTGAAGCGTGCCTCTGTCCACTCATGATCCATCACTTTGTAGGCACTCTGCCGTTCGGCGTTCAGATCTTTGATGTCAGTGATCGCACGGTAAATCACCTCTTCTTCCCACTCTTTTCGCTTTTCATCTTTCGTCCGCAGCGCACGGCGGGCAGCGTTCCAAGTTGTGGCATCGACATTCTTGAAAGCATCCGAAATTGATGGGACTTCAAACCACTGACCGTCCAACATTACCTCGATGGCACCGATGTTTTCATCGTTCCAACGCACCTGGACTTTTTGGCTACCGTGCTTGTGATACCACTTCGCCAACTGACCAGAATGGTACTGAACATTAAGGACCCGAATACCATCTGGTTGGACCATACGTTCAAGCGGGAGGCCAAACGCCAGGCGTTTGTGACGCGCGCTGGGGGCCGCATTAAGGGGATAGTTGCCATCGGCGAGATCTTTCTCCCACTGTTCAAGCGGTGTACGGCCACACAAGCCCTCGTGCGGCGTGTTGTGATAGATATCTACAACCCACCGAACCAGAGCAAAGGCGAGATCATCGATGGTTAGACAGGCACGTTTTTCCGCTGGGTGATTTGCGCGGTCAAGAACGTTACTGAAAGTCCGGCCAGACAGGCGAGGCAGCAAAGACTGATCCAGTGTCCTGAAAGAGCGCTCGATATGACCACGCATTGAGGGCTGGCCGGCAATTGTTTGCGTTTTTGCAATTCCGAGATCTGCACACGTCGACGAAAACAGAATGGACTTGAAGGCGCTCCCATTATCAACGGCGAGGTTTTCCGGCTTGCTAAACATAGCCCACGGCGAAAGTGCCCCGACAGCATCTGCAAACTGTCCCTTGTCGCTGACCACCATCCGGAGGCATTTGATTGCACTGCTGGTTTTGGGGTTCGCAGTAAGAGTCATTCCGACGATGCAACGGGTCCGGCAGTCAATTGCCGCAACCAACCACCATCGTTTTTGTTTATCGAGCAAATCCATCGCTTCGAGTTCCTCTTCTGAAAAGAGGGTAAGCATTCCACTTTTGGCCATGATCGTGAGTAAATCGATTTTCTTCTCATCCATTTCAACCCGCTGAAATGGGCGCAGGACTTCAAGACCTCCCTTTACGGCCCGCATCTTCTTGAGGGCTTCTTCCTGGCCAAAACGCGCCACCAAAACACGAAACTTGCCAAGTCGGGAGATGTACTCGCTGACGGCTTTGCGGCCTGGCGTTCGGAGCAGTACCCGACCATCCGCTTTGCGAAGCACATTCGCTTCTTTAAATGCGTATTTTACATCTGCGGTGACCGTCGTCTGCCATTTCCTCTGCAGAGTGAGGTATTCCTTTTGGACAACCTGAGCCAACAACGTATTCTCTTCTACGCTATAGAAACTGTTGATGTTTCCCTGGTTGTTACTGTTGGAAATGAGGGCTTTTTTTCCTCCTTTCTTGTACAGGCTGACCCAACCGCGTAGGGTTCTGGAGGAGACCTGCCCTGGGATACTGACCGTACTTTTGGATTTTGGCTTACGGCCCTTACCTTCTTTCCAAAGCCGCATATTTTCTGAGAACAGGGGATCGGGTAATGTTTCCGCAAGATACTCTTCCGCATTCTGACGAATTTCACCCATTGAAGCTGTGATAGCCTCATCTGTTCCTTTGACAGTTTTGGACGCTTTTAATTCAAGGAAACTTCGAACAAGAGCATGACGGCTTTCACATTCCTTACCCTGCGCCTCGGGGAGACCAGCAATAAAAACATCTTCATTTAAATTGACAGAAAGAGGACGCAGGTGCTCAGGCAGTTGGCCAAACGGTGTCAACTCGATGTCCCCGGCCGCATTCATGCGATTCAGCGTACCGATGTCGTATGTTGCTTTTCTGTACGGATCATCGATGACAGAAAACGTTACTGTGCCGTTGGTCTGATAGGCGAATTGCCAATCCTCACCATGCAGTTTGTAGACATGATTAATGTCGAGACCGAAGTTCAAGTATTCATTTTGAAAGTCTTTTGCCATTAGATAATTCCTTCTGTTGGCTGGGTGCATTGCACCCAAATTTGGACAAGGGGATACTGATCCCGCGCACGAGGTTTACGCGCGGGATGTTCATTTTGATTGTTGAGAAGATCAGGCTGCGGCTTGCATCTCATCACGTGAAACGACGGAGCTGACCTTCCGGACACCGAGACGTTGAGCTGGGATGAAGCCCCCGCCAGAGCCAGCAAGCGCAACGATCGTCATAGGGCCGATCACTTCATGCTGCAGCGTACGGAGGTAGCGCTTCCGCAGAAGCCGAATAAGGGCATGATATCCTCGAGCCTGTAGCTCGGTCTCGATCGTTAAATCACGTAGGCTTCTACCAGCACTGTCAGGTAGTCCTGCGACCACATTCATAGCGGCTTCATCAGCCTCAGGATCGACCGACCGAACTGCTGCAAAAATCTTGGCATTAGATAGGTCCGTGGGGTCCATATCGGCATCTGTGATCAGTCGAACGTCATCAGCAAAGCCGAGTTCTTCTACCCACCAGGCAACTTCTTGCATGTCGGCAATAAACTTGCCCGAAACCAGTCGAACTTCTGGTTTAACGGTACAAGCGATAACAGAACCGCAACCCAGTGTTGCTACCAAGTCGAAAACTCGCTCCTTCAGATTTTTCGGGTCCCAACCGTAGTGGAAACGGACTTGCTCTTGCAGCTTGACCACATCTGGCATGGAATTCAGCAAGTACTGCGAGCTCTGCTCTAATGCACTCTCGCCCTGCATGCGGTACCCTGGGCCGTCTCCGACGACCGAAATGGTCGTACAGTGACCTGCTGATGCTGCAGGTACGTCACGCTCAGCTTGCGACGGTCCGGGTAGAACAATCCCCAACGACATAGCGTCAGTGGTTGTGGGTAACATATTGATAGTCATAACTTCTCCGTTCTCGGAACATGGTCCGAGTTGAATATTTCGCTATGACCGAATGCGGAGTTGCGGACGCCCATATTTGGGTCTATTGTCAGCATTGAAATCGCGGCCGCAGTCGGTCGTAACCTTAGAGCGTCCCTTCGGGGGCGCCTTTTTTTCGTTTGGTCCTTTTTGCTGTTTGTTTCAGGACACCGATGTTTGATCGGTCCCGTTTTGATTCCACAGCTTGGAAATCACTACAAGCGTTTGTTTTCAAAGGCTTATTGAGAAATTTCCCCTTCGGGTTTTTCGCAATCCAAGAGCACAACATATAGGTCCCTCACTCCAAAGACTGGCAAAGTATGGCGTTCGACAATGAACATCCGTCAGAATAAATTTGGGCAAAGAAAAATCTTTCTGAACATTAGTGAAACTGTTTCTGATCCAATTGGGAGCGCGTTTTGCAAAGAAAACTCGCAAACTCGCGATAGTGATTCTGCATAATTCACCAAATTTCCAAAGCACTTTGAGCAATAAATTCTGAGGTAGTACCAGCAGTCTTTGCGCCAAAGACGAACCGTGTTTCTGAGTTCTTCGCCATTTATTCTGCATCACATCACCCCTCATTGGTCGTCAGCTTTTCGCTTACTGCGCTTTCTCTCTCAGACCGCATGTGTCGGCATGTTGTTCAACACCGTCTTGGTCTGGGTATATAAATGACCTGTCATCTCGCTCAGGGCAACGAAATGCAGCATAAATCCATCAACAGTTCAATTTTCGCATCGAATGGCTATCAGCCGCTGATATACGTAAATTCAATATTATGTTTTTTTAATATTTGCGATGTAACTCTTGGAAATTTTTACAAATTTCGTCATATCTCAATGTGTCTCCTTCCCGCTTGGATTGAAGGATCGGGTCAGCTCTGGGTGCCCCGCCAGCATTACTGGAGTACATAACTGTGAACGTTATCGGGATCATTCGTGAAGCGGACCTCCTCACCAACGTTGGTCTCACCCATATTTTCAGCCGATCAGCGCAAATCTCCTGCGCACATCCGACGATTGCCAACGATACCCCGAAAGTTTCGCCCGTACTTCGAACCGACGCCTATGCAGATCGAGATGGTACATCTCTGGATATAGCGACCTATATTGCCGGCCTATCGAAAGATGCTGCGTTCCAGATCGTCGAGCAACTTCTCGGAGAGATGTATCAATATGAGGGTGCAGGGTGCTGGCTCACCAGTGATGCTGCAACGCAGCTCAGTTATCTAATAGGTTCTCCTTTGAAGAATGACGACTACGACTCTCCAGATTGGGACGAGTCCGACGGCGACCTTCTTAAACCGCCACCATTTGAAGATTTCTATGTTTTGAAATGGCCCTCATCGGTACGCTTTTCCTATGCTGGCTCGGTGCGCGTATGCCTTCAGTACTCAAGAAGCGTAAAGCTGCTAAACAAAGATACCGAAATTCGCTTCGCCGGATTTGCGGCAGATCGACCACTCATGCAGTCCCTCTCCGACCTATTTGGGCTCGATATTACAGTTGAACGTGGATTGCCGTGGGAACGCAACTGGTCCGAAGCTGCCGCCACTGAGATCATGATGCCGCCTTCTCCAATTCAACTGGAAACCGACGATCCTCGGGTGGGCGAAGCAAATATGGGGCCGTCGTCGGTCTTCTTTTCCCGCGGCCGATTAGATCTCGAAGTGCTTGCGCTCCGCGATGCTGTAGAAAATGTCAGCTGTCGAACCATAATCTGCTTGTCAGATGGTACCTTGGAAAAACGCTCGAAAGACCCATCCGCAGCCCGTAGTTTAATTTGCCGCAAGGACCGTCTCAGCGCAGTTCTACATGCGCCGAAGGGTGTCTTATATGAGAATGCACCTGACGCGAAAAATGTAGTGGTTGTTCGAGGTACAGATCAATTCCCGACGCCCGTTCGGTTCGCCGATATAGGGGTCTATAGTAACAATCGCTCAAAATCAGGTTCGGCCCCGAATTGGTCGACTATACCTCTATCCAAAGAATCCAAGATTTCCTTACACAGATGGCGGGATGTTGAACGGGCGGAAATCGCTACAAATGAATATGTGTTAATCCCTCGACGCTACCTTTTATATGCTCCGGGTCCGAGAAGGATTGGTCAGCACCGGCCAGATGTGGAAACCGCCCGGCTCGACAGCCTTTTCAGAATCCACAGACCATCCGTAGTAACCGATGACCCTCCGGAAACGGTGAATTTTAGAGAGGTCAGCCCACAGGACATCAGCGAAGATGGCATGGTTCTTTCCGCATCACGAGGCCTGACAGTAAGTCAGGCAAAATGGGAGAGCTTAGAACAGCAGCGGTTGAGATCTGGCGATTTGTTGTTCACGATCAAAGGGCAAGTCGGCAAGGTGGGGATATTCCTTCCTGAAATATTCGACAAACCGGAATGGGAACCTTGGTCGGCATCACAATCGCTCATGATTTTGCGGCCGATATCGAGCGAGATGAAAATCCATCCAGAAGTAATGTTCATGTATCTATCCGCGCGCGCGGTTCGAACTTACTGGCAAGCAATAGCTGCAGGTAACCGAAGCAAGGCCATCTCCATCCGTGATTTGGAAAACCTACGGGTCCCGTTGAGAACCGCAGATCTTCAGCAGGAGATACGCGAAATGTTTGGTAAGATTATCAGAAATGCACGCCGTCGGTCTGCGCTGACTGCGAAAACTCAATCCCTGCGTGAGCATGCATGGGCTCAATTCTCGCGGGACGAATTGGAATAATATATGAATCCATCACTTTTCAAGAACAAGTTTCACTGAACGTTTTCATACTCATGAAAAGGTCCTTTCGAGCCGAGAGATGCGGCATTGAACATAACCTATTCGTTACGCGGGTAGTCGGACAATATCGCTGTCCGACTGTGATACAATGGCGTTGATCTCAATAAACACCCTACAGCGGATTGGACCCCCGAGCTGTCATTTTACATTTTTTACGTAACAGGATGTAACACTACACGGGTGCGCATCGGGACTTTGTCATAGAGCTCGACAATCTGATCATTCACGAGCCTTGCGCACCCATTTGAGACAGCACGCCCGAGAGTCTTTGGATTGTTCGTACCATGCACGCGTAGTAGTGTATCACCAAGGCCTGGCTGAAAAAGATAAAGCGCACGAGCACCCAAAGGGTTTTTCAGGCCACCAGGCATTCCTTTGCGAAGGGGACCATACTTTTCCGGCTCGCGACGCAGCATGCCAGGTGTTGGTGTCCAACTCGGCCACTTCCTCTTTGCACCTACGTAAAATTCGCCTGCTTCATAAAGACCGGGACGGCCTACACCCACAGTATATCGGATTGCACGGTTATTGGGTTGGGTCCAATAAAGAGCGAAATGGTTTGGGATAACATGAATTTCGTAAGGAGCAGCCCTGATTGGGGATTTTACAACCTTGGGAAGGAATTCTGGTGGGAGATCATATTTTGGTAAGACGACATGAGCTGAAACAGGATTGTTGAGAAAAGTTACTGCTGCTCCGGTAGTCAGGATAAATTTTCTTCTATTCATTAACAAAGGCTTTCGACATATAACGAGGTAGGCGAAGCATGCAGCTCTCTGGTTCAGGGCAACATGCTTCGAGTGATTAAAAAATCTTAACTTGTGTCCCGACTTCGGCAAGAGCAAATAGTTCTTCAATATGCTCATTATAGAGGCCTATGCACCCATTTGAGGATGGCCTACCTATTTTCCGAGTGTCCCCTGTCCCGTGGACGCGATAATATTGCCATGAAAGATAGAGTGCGTGAGTGCCCAGAGGGTTATCCGGACCTGGAGGCCAAAAGTCTGGCCAGTCAGGGTTACGGATTTTCATCGACGGGGTTGGACGCCAAGTTGGTCCTTCTACTTTCTTAATCACACTTGTGTAGCCGCGTTTTGTCAGCTCTTCGGATTCCGGCACACTGGAAGGGTAGAGTTTATAGACATTCTGGTCTTCAGACCAATACTGGACCGCTCGGGAATCTATGTCGCAGAGAATTACACCATTCTTCAGATCGTCAAAGTGATCGCGCCAATTGGCAATCGCAAAGCCCGATGAATTCCTTCGTACAGCAGGTGCCGGAGGAGGTGGCCCGTTCTGAGCAAGAGCGGAGCCTGCTGTAAGAACCAATCCACCGGCCGCTGCTCCAAGAAGGGCGCCGCGCCGTGTGATAGTTGCATCTTTTGTAAACTTCATAGTGCTTTCCTTGGTCCCGCCAATTTAGAAGCTTCTACAACCTTCACCTACTGGAGGTTCAAACGATTTCTCATCACAAAAAAGTGAGATCGATATTTCTGAAAACGTGCTTTGCGAGCACAGTATCAGCCTGCGGTTTTAGCACTGTGCGGTTATGCTTTACTTCACCACAAACGGAAGGCCATTCACATGAAGATGGCTTGCATAGGTTGCTCTGGTCCGTAATGGGTAGTTAAGTGAAGGCCGACAAAATGAAATTTCAAGCACACTTCCCCGCATACTCGGAAACTAAAAGGAACGGCAAAATGAAATTATGTATGAGTGGTCTCGGTCTTGCGATACTCGCACTCGGTGGATGTGCTGATCTTGCTGGTCAAACGGGCGCTTCCAATGACATTTTCATCAAAGAGTTGCCGGAGGGTGTTCTTGAGATTGCAGCACCTTTTCAGGACTTAAACGCAGTCAAAATTGAGCCGACAGATGGGTGCTTTGTCTACCGCTACGTAGGCCCTGTTGAGACGACATACTTGCCGCTGCGGTCAAAACGCGGAAATCCAATATGCTCAAGACCACAAGGCGTGCCCGCAACTGGTTAATCCAGCCGCAGGATCGATTGCTGTCCTGATGCGGAAGAAGCAGGCCTGATGTTTGCTCAACTCTGTGCGGTAATTCTGTCTTCTGGCGGATAGAGGATTGCTGAGGAGCCGGTTGAGACCTGATCATAGAGCCCGTTGATGTGAGCCATTACCATTCGAACGCATCCCGAGCTTGCACGTCCGCCGATTGATTTCGGGCTCGGCGTGCCGTGAATCCGCAGGTAGGTGTCGCGATTACCAACATAGAGATAGAGCGCTCGCGAGCCGAGAGGATTGGTAGGTCCACCGTCCACGCCATCGGCAACGGGCCCATATGTTGCAGGATCACGTTCAATCATTGCAGGGGTTGGCGTCCAGGTCGGCCAGTGTGTTTTGCGTTTGATCAGATACGTTCCTGGCTCGTAAAGGTTTCCCCGAGCGATCGCGACGCCGTAGCGCATAGCGGTTCCATCATTGCGGATATGATAGAGATATCGGGCAACTGCATCGACATGAACATCTCCAGGTGTCAGGCTGTCGTTTGCTTGCACAAGCTGCGGAAGAAACCGTGGATGAAATCCCCATGGGTTGGACGTGGCAGGGTCATAATTTGCGGGTGTAACCTGAGCATCCCAAGCGCCCCACTTTGATCGGTTAGAGGTTGGAGCGGCCAGTGCGGCCTGAGGTATAGGTGCAGAAAACAAAGCAGCAGTAGAGATGACAAAATGGCGTCTGGTCAACATATCAAAACAACCTTCTAATGAGTGGCGTGAGAACCGTATGTCAGCGACCGGCCACAATTCCAAGCGGAACCAGTCACATCTTTGTGTGGGGGTGACGGATCAAGCTCTGCACAAAGCAAACAGTTCCAGAACACTTTCCGACAAAGAATAGGGATCATGCGCTTGCGCATTCAAGCACCTATCTCGTTATGCTCAGTCAAACACTCTGAATGGTCACGCAGCACCTCAAGCACTTTGCATTCCGCAACGCTGTCGCCATCACACTCGGCAACCATCCGTCTCAGTTCTTTTTTCAGAGCTTGAAGCCGCTTGATACGCTGTTCGACCTGCCCAAGCTGGCGCCGTGCAATTGAATCCGCTTCTGAACAGGACTGCGCGGGATTATCAGCCAGGTCCAGAAGCTCGCGGATGGAATCGAGAGAAAAGCCAAGTTGTCGCGAATGGCGAATAAACGCGAGGCGGTCGAGATCTTTCTCGTCATAGCGTCTTTGCCCCCCTGCGGTGCGCCCCGCTTCATTCATCAGGCCGATTTCTTCATAATAGCGGATCGTCTGAACCTTCGTTCCGGTTCTCCGTGAAAGCGTTCCAATTGCCAGCATATGCCATTCCTTATCTAAAGTCACTTGAGGTTATCTACGTTTACACACTGTTGAAAATCCATAGATTTCACAAAAACGTGACATGGTATCAAAGCTCCACTTTTTTGCTTGAACCTCTATCAGCTGTAGCTTGTATCACCCAGTACAGGTGATTTTCAGAAAGGTCGAAACTTGCCATGAAAAAAGTGCGAATAACTATGTGGTCTCTCGTAGCTATAGCCATCATAGCCGTAGGCGGCCTGTGGGTATCACAGCGCGACCATCTTCCGATTGCTGCCGTGCGTTTGGCTGATGCAGAGACTGTAATAGCCGACTTCGAGCTGACCGATCACAATGGCATGATGCAGACCGATGAGGATTTCCGCGGGCGTTGGATGCTTGTTTTCTTTGGATTTGCAAACTGTCCCGATGTTTGCCCCATGGGTCTGTCTACCATAGGACAGGTTATGGATGATCTGGCGGATGATGGAACTATTGTACAGCCTCTTTTCATTACTGTTGATCCCGAGCGGGACACCCCCAGCGTTCTGGCTGAGTATGTTCCACAATTCGGCCCAAGCATTTTGGGACTCAGCGGACCGCCGGAACAAACCATGAGCACCGCCAAGGCCTTCAAGGTCTACTACCAACGCAATGAAGATGAATATGCGCCCGATGGATACACCATAGGCCACACATCATCCTTCTTGCTGTTTAATCCGCAGGGCGAATTTGTGCGGATCTACGAGTACAACGCCGATCCCTCCCAGATCGTATCCGACCTCAAGCAAAGGATAGAAGGGTGACAACAAATTCTCTTTTATCACCAACAGATAATCGCGGCGTAACCCTGGTCTTCGCGGCGTGGTTTATTGCCTTGGCCGCTTCACTGGCCA
This sequence comes from Sulfitobacter aquimarinus, assembly GCF_040149565.1. NCBI lineage: Bacteria > Pseudomonadati > Pseudomonadota > Alphaproteobacteria > Rhodobacterales > Roseobacteraceae > Sulfitobacter > Sulfitobacter aquimarinus. Next base: position 141,022 of record NZ_JBEFLO010000009.1, on the reverse strand, counting down.
TCCTATTTATCGGCGAGGTATTGGGGCAAACCCCCTGCCACCTGTGCTGGTTTCAGCGCGCTTTCATGTTCCCGCTCGCTGTCATTCTTGGCGTAGCGGCATGGCAGTCTGACCTGTTCATCTGGCGATACGCTCTTCCACTCGCTGCTATTGGAGGTGCAATAGCTCTGTATCACTGGCTGCTTTATGCGGGTATCGTACCAGAGCCGATCACTCCATGCACTGAATCTGGCCCCTCATGCACCGATGACGCAATGCTGATCCTTGGCCTGCCCATTCCGGCACTCTCTTTCATAACTTTTGGGGCAATATCTGCTCTGCTCCTCCAACTGCGACGGATTTCCACATGACACGCAAAACTCTTGTCCTCATCACCTTGACCACCGTGCTGGCCCTTTTCGCGCTCGGATCATGGTTTGTATCTCGCTCGAATACAGCGCCAGTTGCGACTTCGGCTCCTGCAGAGCAGCAAGAGCAACTCGTTCGCGCTTACTCCCCTGTTCTGGGCCGAGAGGACGCGCCAGTTACGATTGTGGAGTTTTTCGACCCAGCCTGCGAAGCTTGCCGCGCGTTTCATCCAATTGTGAAGCAAATCCTCGCCGAGTACCCCGAAGATGTACGCGTGGTTTTGCGCTACACACCGTTTCACGGCGAAGGTTCGGAACTGGCAATCAAGGTGTTGGAAGCTGCCAGAATGCAGGAGGTCTTCCTACCTGTGCTTGAGGCGTTGCTGGAGAACCAGCCCAGTTGGGCATCTCATGGCGCTCCAGAAACAGCGCGGATTGTAGAGATCGCAGCGGCTGCTGGTCTGAATGTAACTGCTGCCGCAGATCAGATCAAATCCCCAGGTGTCATCGGCATCCTCAATCAGGATCGCGCCGATGTAAAAGCCGTCGGAATTACAGGTACGCCCACGTTTTTCGTAAATGGGAAGCGTCTGACCGACTTTGGCGCAAAACAGCTGATCGCGCTTGTTCAGTCTGAAGTTCAAGCGGTTGCAGGAAACTGAACCGAGTGAGGATATCAAAAATGAAACGCATTGCAAAAGGCATACGCGGCCTTATTTGTACCCTTCTGATGGGGATGCCTGCAGTATCAACAGCAGAAGACACCAATGGAGCAATCAAGGTTGTTGTTGAACAACCTTGGGCGCGGGCAAGCCTTGGGACATCGCGCCCGGGTGGCGCCTATCTGACACTTCGGAATGCGGGCGAGAAGCCCGTTACACTGATCGGGATACGAGCCGATATTGCAGGCATGACGAGCATCCATGAGACACAAACAGACAATAATGGTGTCAGCAGCATGATGCCTGCTGCTGATATTGAAATCCCAGCAGGAGAAACGCTTTCGCTGAAGCCAGGCAGCTATCACATCATGCTGATGAAGCTGCAGGCGCCGCTTGTCGAAGGGGAGACCTTCCCAATAATACTGCTCTTTGCGGATGGGACAGAGCTGGAAGTGATGATGCCAGTGCTGCGTATCGGCGCACGCGGACCCGAGGGCTGATACAGGCATGAAACTTATCACAAAGTTTTTCGGTATCGGCGGTGTCGCTTTGGCCACCGCTCTTTTTATGGGCTGGTGGCAGGTCGATGGACCAGGGTCCACGTCAACTCCGCGCCAGCGCCCACTGCCCTTGACGGAAATGAACTTTGAACTGACCAATCAGAATGGTGAAGCAGTAGGTCCTAAAACCCTCATCGGACAGCCGAGCTTAGTCTTCTTTGGCTTCACCCATTGTCCCGACGTCTGCCCCACTACTCTCTCGGACATATCTGCGTGGCTCGACGAGATCGGACCCGACGCGAGTAACCTGAACACAGTGCTCATTACTGTCGACCCAGAGCGCGATACAGTCGGTGTGCTGGCTGAATATGTCTCATATTTCCATCCACAAATTCAAGGTTGGACTGGTTCAAATGCACAACTCGCCGATGCAGCGGAAGGGTTTCGCGCAGTCTACGAAAAGGTAGTGCGCGAAGATGGCGACTATACCATGAACCACACAGCAGGCGTTTTTCTGTTCAGTTCAACAGGTCGCATGGTGACGACAATTGATTATTACGAACCACGAGAATTCGCGGTGCCGAAGATAAGGCGTGCGATGCAAGACCGAGATGCCGATGGAACAATTTGAGATGCTTTTGGAAACAACGCTCCGTTTGCCAGTTCGTGGCATGGTTTGGAGAAACTTCCGAGCATAGTTCGGCAATTTAACCTGAAACAAGCGAGTAGGACTACAAATGTTTTCTAAGACGAAACTGCTTATTGGTGCCGTACTACTGACAACCATCACAACGGCGGCCACAGCCCAGACTGCTATTCATGTGGCCAAGACCCGAGGATGCGGATGCTGTTTGGCCTGGATGGACAGACTTTCTGACGCCGGATTCTCACCCGAAGGCGAGAATGTCGGCGGTGCGCTCGTCCGCCTAAAGATGGACCGTGGTATCCCTGTCTCAATGTTCTCGTGCCACACGGCAACCATCGAGGGCTATACAATTGAAGGGCATGTGCCGCCTGCAGACATCACACGTCTTCTTGAGGAGCGCCCTGATGCAATCGGTCTTGCGGTGCCTGGTATGCCAATTGGTTCACCTGGCATGGATTTTGGGGATGGCTCTGATGCCTATGATGTCTTTTTAATCAAGAAGGACGGTAGCACCGAGATATTCTCGTCCTATCCTGCGAGCTGAGTATGGAATTGCTCACGACTCTATCGCCTATCGCCTTGGGCTTTTACGGAAGTCTCGCAGCGGGTCTCATGACAGCCGTGGGTGCGGTTCCGGTCCTCTTCGGAAACACGCCTTCGCGAAAATGGCGCGATATCTCCCTTGGGTTTGCCGCAGGGGTCATGCTGGCGGCTTCATTCTTTTCATTAATCATTCCAGCGCTTGATGCAGCCGAAATTCGATACGGGGATAGCGCGATACCTGCTTTGATCGTCTGTGCTGCAATCCTGCTTGGCATGGGGGCTGTCGCGATCTTGAACGAGGTGATCCCGCATGAGCACTTTAGCACAGGCCGTGAAGGCCCCGAAGCCGCATCGCTACGTCGTGTCTGGCTATTCGTCATAGCGATTGCCATCCATAACGCCCCGGAAGGTTTGGCTGTCGGGGTGGCATTCGGCGCGGACGGGTTTGATGGTGGATTTCCTGTGGCTTTGGGGATCGGTTTGCAGAACGCGCCAGAAGGGCTGGCGGTTGCTGTGGCTTTGCTTGGTGAAAAATACTCTGCAAAACGCGCGTTTGGGATCGCGGCTCTGACTGGCTTGATTGAACCTGTCACCGGCTTTCTTGGTGCCGCAGTTATCGTTGTTGCCGAACCGCTCTTGCCTTGGGGCCTTGCCTTCGCCGCTGGTGCAATGCTGTATGTCATCAGCCATGAGATCATCCCCGAAACCCACCGCAGTGGTCACCAGAAACAGGCGACTACAGGACTGGCGATCGGTCTGGTCGTGATGCTGTTTCTCGATGTCTGGTTGGGCTGATCATTAAGCTCCCGGTGTCACTGGGGGCTTTCATTCTTTAGTCAAGCTGCGGCAGACGTACTGCTTTTTGGGTAGTTAAGCACCAGACTGTCTTGTCTCAGCCCGCAAAAATCGTGTGCTCAGCCATCAGTTCATCCGCAATCTAAGCGAAAATATCAATTGGTGTACCGTCTCGAAGCATCGCATAGATATGCTCGATTTCGCTATCAGTTACTGCAATACACCCAGCTGTCCAGTCGGGTTTGATTGGATCAATACCCGGGCGTGGACCGCCATGTATGAAGATTTCGCCACCGGGACTGCGGCCTTGTGAGGCTGCGTAGGCAATGTCGGCTTCGTTCGGATAAGATATCCCGACCGACAGGTGGAACTTACTATCTGGATTACGCTTGTCGACCGTGTAGCTTCCCTCGGGTGTTTTCCCATCCCCTTCAAACTGCTTATGCCCAACGGGAGCAAATCCGAGGTCAAATTTATAGGTCTTCAGAACCTTTGAATCGTTGAACAAAAACAGGGTCCGGTCAGCTTTGAACAACTGCAAGCGCGTAACTTCTGGACCATTATAGGTTCGGAATTTTGTCGCACATCCCGCCAAAGTAAGAGCCAGCCCACCAAATAGTGCAAAGCGGCGTGTCATTCCTGTCATCATATCCCTCAGTCACGTTTGTGGTTGTTTATTTTTATTCATAAGCGAGTTTCAAATCAACAATTTGTCTGCTCATCGCGTGATCTACAGCCTCGAAACCGTCTCGCGGATAGCTTCAACTGGATCACGGAACTGATCGCTGCAAACGCCACCATCCGAACACGGTAAGGCCGACAAAGACGAAAAGCAAAAGGATGCTCACTGTGCCCCATCCATCAACCACTGCACGCTCTATCGCAGCACCAAAGTAGTATCCAATGCCCACCAAAAGCGACATCCACAGCAGCGCAGAGGATGCATTCAATACCGTGAACATGGGCCACTTCATTTGCGTGAGGCCTACCGGCAATGCTCCGATCGTCCGCATCCCCTTGGGATAGCGGTATATGAAGATATAGGCTGGCCCATACACATCCAACATTGCTTCGGCTTTGAGCATCAACGCCGACAACCGCGGACGTGTCGACAAAAAGCCAGTGCCATACTTGCGCGCTACCGCAAAACGCAATTCATCTCCCAGGTGTCCGCCTGCAAAGGTTGCCAAAGCGACCAGTGAAACTTCCAAAGCCCCCGTGTGCGCAGCGTAGCCGCCAAACAGGGGCAGAGAGCCACTCTTTAGGGCGCAATAGGCAAACAACAGCAGATAAACCAATGTGCCATATTGTGAGATAAGAGTGAGGAAGGCTTCCAAGTAGATTGCTCCTGTGGGGCGAGGATCTTTGATGCATCCGAGTGTAGAACATCCAGAAACCGGTAATTATCCGAGTGCTTTGAGTAGCAGAGATTACCGTGATGTCGCCAGAGCTGATACCAATAAAGTCTGCATTACGGACAAGGCTCGTTTGGCTTATCAGGAAATGCAAAGCTTAACATGAGCACCGCCGTTATAAGTATCGCCGCACCTTGGTTTTGTATGTCCTATAGTCTGCTCCATAGATGTCTTCCAACCACGGCTCTTCGGCAAATGGCGCGGCGGCAAGGACAATGATGCCGAACGCTGCTACACATGCCGCCCATCCAGATGCAGACAACACTGCCCACCCCACGAGAATAACCATATCCGCCGCGTATTGCGGGTTGCGAGAATAGCGATAGAGACCGTCTGTCTTCAACTCGGCGACCTCGCCGCTGGTCGCTCCGAATCCGATTTTACGGACGCCAATCGAGACAACAACATTCCCGATGATAATCAGCATAAGACCGATGCCCCACCGCAGAGGTGCTGGCCAGCCAAAGCTGTTCCAGTCCGCTATGCCCAGCACGAATGTTGCGATAAATATCAAGATTGTGGCAAGCCAGACCCGAAGCTTTATCCCTGTCGTGGCCTCCTTTGGGGGCCAGATACGACGCTCGGGGAATGCGATCGACCACCCGAATGCGACAAGAAGATAGCAACCGGCGATCCCGCCGACCGATATGGCAAGGACTTCGATGTTACTGAGCATGGTCATGTCCATGGTTATCCAGCGCCCCCGTGTCTTCGCCTGAACGGAGTTCCTGCCATGCTTGAACCAGAATGAGCTGAGCCGACCTCAGAAACAGGCCAGCCATGATAATTGCGACGATGAGGTCGGGCCAGGCTGAGGCCGTCAAAAGCACAGCGACGCTTGCAATCATAACCGCTACGTTGCCAATGGCATCATTGCGCGAACACAGCCAGACCGAGCGCACGTTTGCATCGCCGTCCTTGTAGCGCATCAAAAGCATGACACTTGCCAAGTTTGCGGCGAGCGCGAGTAGTCCGATCAATCCCATGATCTGCGCGCTGGGAACACCCAAAATGAAGATCTGATACACCGTGGAGCCGAAGACCCAGAGGCCCATCAACAGAAGGCTGACCCCTTTGATCAGCGCAGCGGTTGAGCGGACCTTGAGGCTCATGCCGATGACCGCAAGGCTGAGGCCATAGGTTAAGGCATCCCCGAGAAAGTCGAGAGCATCCGCCTGAAGGGCTTGCGAGCCCGCAAGCTTACCTGCCGACATTTCCACGAAGAACATGGCGGCATTGATGAAAATAACGATCCACAGAACCCGCTTGTAGGCAGGATCAACGCCATCAAACCTTGGGTTGCCAGAGCATCCGCATGCCGCTTCCGTTTTACTGAATGTTTCAGTCATTTGTTGTTCCTCATGGTGTGGACATAAAAAGCCAGCGTGGGACACGCGCGGCATAGTCTTGAAAGGGGTTTCCGAATGTCTGGATAAGGGCCGCTTCCTCACCCCTGATCTGGACCCGGTCAATCATCAGGAAGAATGCGACCACGACCAAGACTGTACTGACCGCGCCAAGCCACAGGACAAAGGCCATCAAAACGATCAACATTCCAACATACATCGGGTTGCGCGTTATGCTGAAGACGCCGCTGGTCACCAGTGTTGTTGCCATGTCGGGCGACTGAGGGTTTACGGTTGTCTTGTGGCGGATAAAGCTCAGGACGGCGGGAAGCAGAAAGAGCACCCCCGCCAATGCAGTAGCGGCAATCAGCCACGCAGGTGCTTCGAATAGTGCCAACGGGACGAAAGCTGCAAGCAACCCTGCAGTCACCATGCAAAGAGCCAATTGCGCAAGTGGAGGTATGTTCATAAACAAGTTTCCAATATCTGATTCTTTACAACTATAATTGCTTCAGTGACTAGAGGTTCAAGAGGAAAATTCGATGTTATTAATCGGCCAACTTCCCAAGCGCACGCGCGTCAAAACTCCGCCGATCCGAGACTATGAACAAATGGGTTTGATTGATGCGCCTGAACCTTCAGAAGTTAACCAGCGCCGATACACAAAAGAAGGTCTGAGCCGCTTGTCCCTTTATCGTTCATTCCCGCGATCTGGGGTTTTCGGTCGAGGATATCAAAGGGCTTTTAAAGTTGAGCCAGCATCCTGAAAAACCATGCCTGGATGCGCACAGCACTGCGGCTCAACACCTCCAATATGTTCGAGCAGGATCGCAAAACTGCGACGCCTGGACCGTGAGCTGAAACGCAATACAAAATGCGACGCCGGGAATGTGGCCGCCTGTGCAGTGATTGAGACACTTGCCGACCATGGCCTCGAGAGATCACATAAACAAGCCTTCAGTCCAAACGTGCGGCCCTTAAAGACCAGCAGAAAATACGGATGTTTGGTAATCTATGTATGCTCATAATACGAATATCATACTGTTTTAATGATAGAAATCTCTTTTGAATATGGACCGTAGGGTATGGACACACGGCACAATTCGATTGTAGATGCGCGTCTGCGAAAATTTTTTTCAAGGAAAGTGACGGCTCGTAAAGACATACTTCAAATGAAATGAACGCAACGATATTCCGCCCGGCTCACATGAAAACAATGCAATTCTGAAAAATAGATAGGTAGAACATGAACTTGATCGATTTCGCCAAAACCCTCCCAGCTGATTTCGAAGAAGTGGATTTCATTGATCATCTCAAGAAATCGGTGGATCTCGATCAAATCAAAGACCTCTCAGAAATCGAGGTAAATAACCTCTTTGATGCTGTGCAATATTTGGCCGATTACCTGTTGCTCGTTCGTGAATACAAAGGTTTTAAAGTTGAAGTAGAAGGAAGCCCGTACGTTCGGTACAGTGGTCCATACATTCAGAACTTCCTCACAAACCAGAACGAAGGGCCCAGCGATTTTGAGCAAATTGATACGCTTGGTGTCGGCGGCGCTGACAAATATCTGGGCTGACCTGAAAACGGCTGCTGTCTGTCAGCGCTCGGCCATCGATATTGCGCATCCTGATCTGCGGGTCCGTTTCCCAGTGTAGATTTGGGAAGGAGACGGCGTTGGTAGTCCATATAAAACCAAGTGGTGCGATCAATTTTGAGATGGTGGCACCGGAGGTAAAGATCGTGAGTAACGCTGCCGTTGATGCCTCGATCATAGCGATGAAGACTGAGTGCTTCGACACCGGCCTTGCTCAGCGAAGCATCAGACGGAAGGAGACGCGCCCCCCGGGTGAAACACCTCTTCTGAATATGATGTTCTGGACTTATGTGGCAGTGGATTAGCCATTGGTCCCACTTCTGTTGCTCGGCCGGATAGTGAGAAGAATCGCGTGATCTCATGGTATCTGATCCGCGTATCTTCCAGTGTTTGATAGTATCGGAAAAGCTCTTTCAACGGCGCAGAGAAATCCTTGTGTGCTGCCAGCACTGCAACGAGCGCCCCGAGGCTAATGCGGCCCTCAATTACGAAATAGCCACCCAGCGAATAAAACAGGAATGGCGTGAGCGCGGTCAAAAAATTGTTCAGCGCCTTGATGAAGAACTTCAAAATATAAATACGTCTCCGGACCTCTTCCAGCTCTCGAAAGCTGGTAAGTGTTGGCGCGAACCGTGACGAACTACCCACATCTCGAAGTTGATCGCTGAGGTATCTGCCCAAATACCGGACCTCTTTGATCCTTGTCCGAGAATATCCGTTCACACGGCGTTGTAGCTTGGGGAGGAGGATCAATTGGATCGGTAAAACGGTCAGCGCTGCAGCACCCAGCACGGGGTCCTGCATAAACATGAACAATAATATCGTGGCGAGTGTGCCACCTTGAAGAACCGGTAACGTCAGCACATCTGCCGCAAATCCGCCGATGGGTTCGACTTCTTGAGCGAGGATAGGGACAATTTCGCTCTGGTCTCCCGCATTCGGGTCGCGGCGCCATTGCCGATACACCAGCAACCGAAACCTGCGCAAAAACCGCTCAGCGACATATCCTTTGAAGACATTCAAAACATACTTGTTCAGACCGCTCGCACTTATCGCCAGCAGGTAAAGACCCGACAACGTCATCAACAGGGTCACCTGTTCAAATTCATACCCCAAGTAGGTGATAGGGAAGCGGTCTGCCTCCAATGCACCGTTTACGATCTGTTTCGGCAGCTCCAGCGTGACATACAAGATCGGCATTGCGATAAGGCTCAGGATGATCATCAATGCTTGCTGCTTGCGAGAGTATCTCAGAACAGTTTTGAAAAGGCTGGGATCAAGACCGCCTACAGTGGAGGCTTGTGGCTCTTCAAGCGGTTGCTTCCGCGACCATTCAATCAGCCTGCGTATCAGGAAAGAAAGCAGGACAGCCAACAGCAGTGCAGGTGCAAGAACGAAAATCAGATGGATGATCGGGTGAATCCAATCCGGCACTGTATCGTCGTATGGGTAGCCAAAGAACAGCACCAGATCGTGAACAACGAGGTAATATTTATCCCAGAATCCTATCACTGCTGAATGGCTCATTGCTCTGGCGCGAGGTGGTCATGCACCATAATGACGCCAAACATCCCCGCCTCACGGTGCCCCGGGACCAAGCAGACAAACTCGAGGTTGGTTTTGCTCGAAAAATTCCAGTCCAGCGTTTTGCTTGACCCGCTTGCGATCGATACCGCGTTTGGATCTTCATGCTTCATGTCTGGGTGCTCAAGCATCCATTGCTGATGCTTTTTAATCTCTTCAAAAGATCCCAGGAAAAACTCATGGTCCAGATGACCTAAATTGTTAATCACAAACCGAACGACCGATCCCTCTTTGATGTGGATCGCGTCAGGTTCGAAAAGCATGTAACCACTTTGCGTTTCCTCAATATTGATCTCGATTATGCGGGTGATCTCTTTCCCTATTGCCGGCTTGCCGATTGGAACATGTCCGGGGTGGTCGTATGCGCGGGCGTGAGGCTCATCTCCTTTGCCTGTGCTTGCCTCTACGCCCATCGCAGCAATACTCATACCGCTCAGGATGAGAAGAGCCGTAAAGATAATCTTCATTTCATGCTCCATATAACCAATGTTTTTATTGGGGGACGTTGACACAAACGTGAATCCGTTTGGTCAATCGAAAGGAGGCGATGAAACACATCGCCTCCAGACCCTATTACTTAAGTTGTGTAACGGTCAGCTTGCCTTTGACCGGCTCGGCGATGAATTCGATCTCCTGCCCTTCGGACAGTTTGGAGATCATCGCCTCGTCTGCGCGAAACACCATCTTCATAGCAGGCATATCGAGGTTCAGCAGAGGACCGTGGTCAATCGTGACCTTGCCACCTTTTGCGTCCACCTTTGTCACTTTGCCTTTGGTGTACTCCACCTCAGCCTGTGCAATCTGCACATCTGCTGCCGCCATTGTCATGCTTGCCTTCATTGCGTGTTCGCCAACAGCAACCGCGCGATACATACCGGACTCGTAGTGACCCGGAATGAGGCACGCAGCCTCGAACGCGCCATCATTTGCAAAGGTCCAGATCACTTCGCCCGAAGCACCGGCATCAAGGTTGATGCGGTTTGGATCGTCATGCTCCATCATCATCTTGGCCATTTCGATCTTGTGCTCGGCGTTGCGCTCCATCGTGTCCAATACGAACTCATGCTCCAGTTCGCCCTTGTTCTCTATGACAAAACGGATCGTTTCACCTGTTTTGAAGGTCATCTCGTCACCCTCAAGGAGCATCTTGCCATCGTCCGTTTCAACCATGGTCACATTGATTGTCCGGTCCACCTTTGTGGCGTCACCTGGCATCCCGATCATCATCATTTCAGCGTGGGCATCACCGTGTCCCGCACCATGGTTGCCGTGGCCTTCGGCCTCTTCAACCTTTACCTCGGAGTGCTTTGTAGCGTGCTCGCCACTTGCGAATGCAGGTGCTCCAAAAGAGAGGGCAATCGCAGTTGTCAAAAGAAGGTTTTTCATCATTTTTCCAGTGTTTTAGAAGTTTTAATTACACGATGGGCCGGTTCAGCCCTTTTGCGTTGGTTTCGGTGTCAGAATGGTCTTGGGGCTGTTGTTGGACGCGAACTCCGGCAGCTCGCCGGTCCACTCATACGCCTGCTCGCCGGGAGGGTTTTCATACCAGCCGGGGTCCTCATAATCGTCTGCTTCTATTCCCTCGCGGACCTTTACGACCGAGAACATACCGCCCATCTCAATGGGTCCGTGGGGACCCCAACCGTTCATCATCGGAATAGTGTTATCCGGTAACTCCATGGTCATTTTGCCCATGTCACCCATGCCCGCTGTGCCCATTGGCATATATTCGGGCTGGAACGACCGGATTTTCTGGGTGAGCTGTTTTTTATCGACACCGATAAATGTCGGCACGTCGTGACCCATAGCATTCATCGTATGGTGCGATTTGTGGCAGTGGATGGCCCAATCGCCCAAGTGCTCGGCGGTGAACTCATATGCCCTCATCGCGCCTACAGGGATGTCGATGCTGACTTCGGGCCACTGCGCGCTTTCTGGCACCCAGCCACCATCGGTGCAGGTTACTTTGAAGTCATAGCCGTGCATGTGGATCGGGTGATTTGTCATCGTGAGGTTCCCCACACGCACGCGCACCTTATCACCGCGGTTGACCACCAGTGGGTCGATGTCAGGGAAAATCCGGCTGTTCCATGTCCACAGGTTGAAGTCCGCCATCGTCATGATGCGCGGGACATAAGTGCCCGGATCAATATCGAAAGCATTGAGCATGATCAGGAAATCGCGATCAACTGGCATGAATGTCGGATCCTTCGGGTGGACCACAAACATGCCCATCATTCCCATTGCCATCTGCACCATCTCATCCGCGTGCGGGTGATACATGAAAGTGCCGGATTTGATCAGGTCGAACTCATAGACAAAGGTTTTGCCCGGTTTAATCCCCGGATGGCTGAGACCCACAACACCGTCCATACCCGAGGGCAGGATCAGGCCGTGCCAATGCACGGAGGTATTCTCAGGCAGTTTGTTGGTGACATATATCCGCACGCGGTCACCTTCGACAGCCTCGATCGTGGGACCGGTCGACTGGCCGTTATATCCCCAGAGATGGGCGATCATACCATCGGCCAGCTCGCGCTCCACCGGCTCGGCGACAAGGTGGAATTCCTTGACCCCGTTGTTCATCCGGTGCGGCAAAGTCCAGCCGTTCAACGTGACAACAGGATTATAATCCACACCCGATGACGGGCGTGGCGTGATCGCGGTTGCGGCACTGTCCATTTGCGCTGCTTCCGGCAAGCCCATGTTCAGGGTCTTGCCCCAAGCTTGGGAAGAGACAAGCGTTGCACCAGCAGCACCTGCTCCGAGTAATTGACGTCTGTTCAACATTTCAAATTTCCTTTTCAGTGTCCTGCGCCGCCACCAGCGGCAACTGTTGCGCCTTCTCCAGCAGCACCACCGCCACCTGCACCACCGCCATAAATGGCAGCTGTCAGATCGGCCTGAGCCATGTAGAAGTCGCTCTTTGCATTTGCTGCCTCAAGAGACGCGCTCAACTTCTCGCGCACATCTGTCAGCAGTTCGAATGTGTTTGTGATCATGCCGTTGTAGGACAGCAGACCTTCCTCCTCGACGGTCTGGCGCAGAGGGAGCAAAACGTCCTGATAATGGCGCGCAATCTTATACGAGGCATGATAAGACGCCTCTGCACCGCGTGCCTCGGAGCGCACATTCACGGCCGTTTCGGCAAGCACATTTGCGGCCTGCAGATACGACAGCTCTGCCTTGCGCATCCGCGCCTTGCCCGTGTCGTAAATCGGGATTGCGAACTCCAGCTCCACCTGAGGTGTCAGGACCTTTTCGGTATCCCCATCCTCGCCTGCCTCGCGTTCAAATTCGGCGCCGCCGACGATTTCAAGATCGCTGACAATGCGGGTTTGATCCGTAAGACCGAATGCTGCCGCTTGGGCTTCAAGACCCAGTTTTGCTACACGCAGGTCAACGCGATTTCGTAATGCCTTCGCTTCGATGTTTCCAATGTTGCCGACTGACTTGGGCAAAGCAGGCAATGCATCGGGCACATAGTAGTCAACCTCGGTTCCCCAGAGGCCCATTAACCGTGTCAGTTCCTCTTTCGACTTGGTTGCATTCAGACGTGCCTTTGCGAGCTGTCCTGCCAACTCGGCATTGAACGCCTGCTCACGGGCCTGTCCTGCCTTGTTCAGAGCACCCGTCTCACCCAGCTTCCGCGCCAATTCCGACCCGGCGTCAGATGTTACTTTCGCCCGCTTGAGGTATCCAACCGCCTCAAACGCAGCTACGGACGCAATCCATGCCTGACGGGTCTGATTTGCCAGTGCGAGGGTGTCATTAACGGCACTCAGCTGTGCTTGGCGAAAGCCGGCATCAGCAATCTCACGGCGCTGTTTGCGCGTTGTCGCATCCAGAATATTTGCGCGTATCAAACCTTCGATGGCGCGGTAGGCACCCAGTTCAGGCGCACCTATTCCCAATATGCCAATCGATACCACAGGGTTCTCTGGCGTTGATTGCTGCCATGCGTCAGCAGCTGACAATCCTACGTTTGCATAGGATGCCTGAAGCCCCTTGTTATTGAGCAATGCCACCTGAACGGCCGTATCCGCCGAGATCGTCTTGCGATGTACCATCGCATGAACTTGTTTTTTCAAAGCCTCGTTTTCAGCCTGGGTTTCGGCAAAAACGGTTCGCTTGCCTATTGCAGGTGTCACCTGGCTTGAAACGTTGGCAAAGCCTGCTTTTGGCTCGGTGTAAGCACCGGGCACGGCGACCGCACAGGCCCCAAGAAACAGCGGAAAACCTGCAATCAGCGGTAATTTAGAAATACGCATTAATTTCCCTCCGACTGTTCTTCGTTGACGGTGCGCCAATCGCGTGGGCCGGTCGGGCCGCGATATGTGTATCCGGCGAGGGGATCTTGATACCTCACAGGCGACACAACGGCCGTGTTCGTAACGGCTTGTTGTGCGGCAACGACGGGCAATGGCGTCGCCGTATAGGGCAAAGGCTTGAGTTCTTGCGCGCATGCGCCAAGAGCAAGGGCCGAGGCCCCCAAAAGTATTTGAATTTTCATGGGTCGTACCTGACTGATGAACTTCGGAACCGCGTGAAAAAGAACGCGAAACGAAGGCTCTGTTAAGAGCCTATGATCAGATCAGAAATTGGGGAGGGCGTAAAAAGCCTGAAGGCTCGGTCGAGCGCGCCTGAGCTTGAAGGGGGATGTAACGGTCAGCAATGCTATGCCCCGGAAAAAGACGTGCAGTCTCATTAAGGACAACAGAACTGCAAATACCGCTACAGCATTTGCCCGCCCCGTGGTCTTGCCCTTCGGCACTGTCCACAGACCCACATTTCCCAGCTACTTGAGCAACCTGCGACATATCATGGCTTTGGTGATCAGCGCCGACAGTCAAACTCTCGGGGGTGGAATGGTGGCCGCCATGCATATCAGACGAAGCATGCGCGGCGGAGGGCGGAAGGAGCACCAAAGCAAAGACAAACGCAGCGCATGCCAACGTTTTTATCAATGCATATATGGATTTCACCGTGTTCATCCCTCTCGTTTGGGCAACTCGGTCCCTCCTGTCAATCCATCCAGCGCAGGAAGGTTTCCAACTTTTTCGTGATACAAGCTCAGATGTATCGGTCACAGGCACTTTGACCGATATGCCTCAAAACATCCGTGCCAACATCCATCCACCCATGCCAAGCATCATCAGATTTTCGGTCAGCGAGATAAACCCAAGCGGCACATTGCTACTGCCGCCCACGCAGGCGCATTTCAGCTCTCGCTTGTCGATATAGACTGCCTTGATGACCGAAACCGCCCCAATACCGCCGATGATAATTGCCACAGGTGCGGCCAGCCACAACAGCGCGCCTGCCGTCATGGCGATACCGGCGAATGCCTCACCGAAAGGGTAGACTTTGCCATAAGGCACCCAACGCTGCGCGAGCAGATCATAGTTGAGGAACATCGTCGAGAAACTCTCGATATCTTGCAGCTTTTGAACCGCCAGAAAGCACATGGAGATCGAGATGAACCATTCAAACGCGCGCAGGGTGAATATATTCTCAAAACTATACCATGACAGACCAAGCGCCATCAGGCCCGCCACCGCGAAGATTGCAATGACCGGTTGATAAGAGGTGTCGGATTGCTCCTCCTTGGGCTTGTCCAGATCGAAATAAATGCGCAGGTCCTCATATCCGCCAACGCGTTCCCCCTCAACAAACGTCTGGGGCGTCGTCTCAACTCCATGCTTTTCCATAAACGCATCAGTTTGTTCGCGGGTCTCCAAGGGGTGATCCTCGACTTCCAACCCCTGCCGCTCCAACAGATCCTTGGATTTCAGGCCGTAGGGGCATGTGTGGTCAGGGGTGGCCATGCGGTAGAGTTTGGCGGTTCTGGTATCTTTATTGCTTGGCATATTCATCTCCTTCATTTTCCGTCTATTTCTGGTGTTGCAGCGGGGCCGCCTTCCAGATCGATGATCAGCGCTTTCATCTCGGAAATTTCCAAACGCTGCGCCTCAATAATGTCATCGGCCAGCTTGCGCACACGCGGTTCCATAATGTTTGCCCGCTCCGAGGTGAGAATTGCGATGGAGTGGTGTGGGATCATCGCGCGCATCCAGGATGTGTCATCGACCGTGGTCTGACTGCGCACCGCAAACAGCGCGAGACCAAAGACCAGCGCGCTGCCCGCAAATATCGCCATGTTCGCGGCGCGGTTGGTATACATGCCCAGCATAAATGCCAGCATGATCACTGCCATCACTGCGCCCATATAGAGAGCCATATAGCTACGGGTTTCGCTGAAAAAGACATGATCCAGCACGTAGGTGTTGAGATACATCAAGCCGAACATCACTATAGTTGATGTGATGATCATTGCGAAAAAACGTGTGTAAGACATGGAAATTCCTCCTCTGAATAATTGCCTGTTCAGGAAAGAAACAAACTTCCAGCGCTGGAGGGTTCCATATTTATGTGGGAAGCTTCTCCAGCTTCGCAAGGATCGGGCAGTCTGGACGGCCATCACCGGCGCATGTCTGCACCAGATGGGAAAGCGTATCGCGTATCGCTTGCAGGTCCGCGATCTTACGCTCGATTTGCTCCAGATGCTCCTTCGCAATGGCACGCACATCGGCACTTGCACGGTCTTGATCATCCCACAGCGCCAGCAGATTGCGGCAATCTTCAATGGTAAACCCCAGCGCCCGCGAGCGTCCCAGAAATGCCAACTTGTGCATGTCGCTTTCGCGGAAACTGCGGTAGCCGTTTGTGTCGCGCAGCGGTGTGATCAGGCCGATATCCTCATAGTACCGTATGGTTTTAGCAGGTAGGTTGGATTTCTTTGCAACTTCGCCGATGTTCATTATCGCTCTCCTATTCTGCTGCTGCGGGCACAAGCTTGCCAGTATCATTGCGTATAGTTTGCCCTTCCGCAGTAGCAGGTGATATCCACCGCAACCGGAGCGCATTGGACAGCACAAACACACTCGACAGCGCCATGGCCCCCGCGGCTAGCGCGGGCGAGAGCATCAGGCCCGACAGAGGATAGAACACCCCCGCCGCCACCGGGATCAGCAATGCATTATAGCCGAAGGCCCAGAACAGGTTCTGGCGGATATTGCGCATTGTGCGTTTGCTCACATGAAGCGCGTTCACGACCCCGTTCAGGTCGCCCGACATCAGCACCACATCCGCAGCTTCGATTGCCACATCGGTGCCAGTGCCGATGGCCACCCCCACATCCGCATGGGCCAAGGCAGGTGCGTCGTTGATACCGTCTCCGACAAATGCCACCTTGCGCCCGCCCGCTTGCAGCTGTTGTAGTGCTGCGACCTTGCCCTCCGGCAGGACCTCGGCCACGACCGTATCAATGCCCAACTGTGCTGCAATTGCTTCCGCCGTGGCCTGATTATCACCCGTGATCATCGCAACCTTAAGTCCCAGCGCGTGCAGTGCCTCGATTGCCTGCGCTGTGCTGGGTTTGATTGGGTCAGACACTGCAATAATCGCGGCAAAACGCCCGTCAATTGCAGCATAGAGCGGGGTCTTGCCCGCCTGCCCCAGCACTGTTCCCTGTTCTTGCACGGCATCCAGCGCGATACCCTCGCGCACCATAAGGCGGTCTGCACCGACAAGGATTTCATGTCCGTCAACTACGGCGCTGACACCGTAACCGGTCAACGACTGGAACGTGTCGACAACGCCGAAGGCCAGCCCCTCCTGTTCCGCACGCCGCACAATCGCAGCAGCGATAGGATGCTCGGACGTGCCCTCAACCGAGGCCACCAGCCGCAGCACATCACTCTCTTGGAACCCCTCCATCACCTGCAGATCGGTCAATTCCGGACGCCCCTGTGTCAGTGTGCCGGTCTTATCAAACGCAACGGTTTCGATATCGCCAAGCGACTGCAAGGCATCGCCACGCCGGAACAAAACGCCGAGCT
This sequence comes from Sulfitobacter aquimarinus, assembly GCF_040149565.1. Classification (NCBI taxonomy): domain Bacteria; kingdom Pseudomonadati; phylum Pseudomonadota; class Alphaproteobacteria; order Rhodobacterales; family Roseobacteraceae; genus Sulfitobacter; species Sulfitobacter aquimarinus. Next base: position 123,686 of record NZ_JBEFLO010000009.1, on the reverse strand, counting down.
CCGCAGCACGACCCGTGCCCACCATGATCGACGTGGGCGTCGCCAGCCCCATCGCACAGGGGCAAGCAATAATCAGGACAGCCACCGCTGCCACCACCGCAAGACCGAGGGCGGGAGACGGCCCCAGCACCAGCCATGCGACAAAAGTCAGCGCCGCAACGCACATAACCGCAGGCACAAACCAAAGCGTGATCCGGTTGACCAGATCCTGAATGGGCAGCTTGGCGCCCTGTGCCTCTTCTACCATGCGGATGATCTGGGCCAAAGTTGTGTCTCCGCCCACTTTCGTGGCGCGAAATGTCAACGCTCCAGTGCCGTTGACGGTGCCACCGACAACCTCCGAGCCTTCGGATTTCTCGGCGGGCACAGGCTCTCCGGTGATCATGCTCTCATCGACATAAGACGTGCCACGCAACACGATCCCGTCGAGGGCGATCTTCTCGCCCGGTCGCACCTGCACCAGATCACCAACCACGATTTCATCAACAGACAGCTCCACAATCTCGCCGCTCCGCTCCACATGGGCAGTTTTGGCCTTGAGCCCGACAAGCCGCGCAATCGCCTGCCCTGTGCGCCCTTTGGCGCGGGCCTCAAGGAACCGACCCAGCAGAATAAGGGTAACAATGACCGCCGCCGCCTCAAAGTAAACTGCGCGTGTGCCCTCTGGCAGAAGCATCGGCACAAACAAGGCGACAGTGGAAAACCCCCATGCCGCAGACGTGCCAAGAGCTACAAGGGAATTCATATCAGGCGCACCTTTGAACAGCGCGGGGAACCCTTTGAGGTAGAACTGCCGCCCGGGGATCGCAAGAACAAGGGTCGTCAGGACAAACTGGATCACCCAGTTGAGCCCCATGCCCATCGTGTCCATGATCCACATGTGCAGCGCAGGGATAAGGTGACTGCCCATCTCAAGGACGAACACAGGTAGGGTCAACGCTGCGGCCAGCAGTGTCATCGTCTTGAGATGTGCAGCCTCGGATGCCTTGCGGTCGCGGGTATCGTCCGTGTCGCCCTCATCCGTGATCAGCCGCGCCGGATAACCGGCAGCGCTCGCCACCTGTGAAATCTGCGCAGCAGAGACACCAAGTGCCTGAACTGTTGCGCGCTCCTGCGCCAGATTGACAGAAGCCATCACAACACCGGGCACTGCGCCAAGGGCGCGTTCAACCCGCCCGACACAGGACGCACAAGACATATTTTCGATTGAAAACCTGTATGTTTGCAGCTCCGCAGGGTAGCCCGCGTCTTTGAGCGCAGTGACGACAGGCTCCATATCGGACCCTTCCGCCATCACAACTGTCGCCGTCTCTGCCGCAAGGTTTACCGATGCCGACTGCACCCCAGCTACGGCCAGCAACGCTTTTTCTACCCGCCCTACACAAGAAGCGCAGGACATCTCGCGGACATGGAATGTGGTCGAATTTTCGCTGCTCATGGTGAGGCTCCTATTCTGTCTCACATAACAGATAGGGCTTCCAGTAGCTGGAGGGTCAAGGGCTGATGTGGATTTAATCTTCGTGCTGTTTAATGCGGCGGGTTTCGACCGGCCTGAACATCACGCTCCCGCTCGGGCCAGGTGGAGCGGATATAGGCGAGGATATCCCATATCTCGTCATCCGAAATTATGCCCTCAAAGGCAGGCATGCCGCTGTTGAATCCGGTCACACCCATCGCGGCCAAAGCCGCTTGCCCGCCCTGCTTGGTATACTCGAACAACATTGCATTATCGTGATGCCATGTATGGCCAGACGCATCATGCGGCGGTGCTGGAAGGACGCCGTCCTCTCCGGCAGAGCGCCAATCCGGCTGGCCTTCCAAATTCACCCCATGGCAAGCAGCGCAGTTCGCGGCATAGAGCATAGCCCCTGCCGCGATGTCGCGCCCCTCCAATTCGTGATCAGCATTTGCAGCGCTTGCGCAAACCATCAGGACCAGTGCCAGCTTTCTCATGCAACCGTAACCCATGTGCGCATGCCACCCACCGCGTGGCTCAGCATATGGCAATGCAGCAACCATTTGCCCGGATTGTCAAAGACACAGATGACATCACGGCTGGCTCGCGCTTCCACCAGCGTGGTGTCGCGCAGATCCCCAAGGGCATCGTCTGCACCGACCTCATAAAAGTGGTGGCCATGCAAATGAATGCCATGCGGAAAGGAGGTATCGTTGACCAGCGTGATCCGGACCGTCTCGCCCCTTTGAAACGCGCCGAAAGGCTCCGGTTGCAGATCGGAGACGTTGTTGAAGGCCCAGATGTTGTCACCCCCGTGCCGCCCGCCCATGGCACCGCCCATCATGGTAAGGGTCAAGTGCTGTGTCGGCGTGTCCGGTTCCGGCAAGTCCGGCGCAGCAAGGGCCGCAATCGCGGTTGGTTGTCTGTCGGCATTCGCCCCCACGGCAGCAAGGTCGGCCAATCGGAACGAGCCGTCACGCATCAGCATATCGAAGGCGACATCCGCCTGCACATCTACGATTAGATCAGCGCGCTGTGCAGGGGCCAGTGTTATAGCTGTCAAAGCGCGCGGCGCAGGAAGCGCCATACCGTCGAGCGCCACAATGGACCCCACAGCCCCGCTTATTTGCAATGGAAATACCCGATTGGTCGCCGCATTGATGAGCCGCAAGCGGACGCGGTCCCCGATGCTGACCTGCGATTGGGATAAGAACCCGCGTGCAAAATTCCCCATATAACCGCCATGGGCTACACTGTGCATGTCGGAAAACTCGTCAATGAGGCTACCGTCTTCCTGCAACCTCCAATCCGCGAGAAGCACAGTAATGTCATGATCCACGTCCGGCGGCACATCATCCTCGATAATAAGCGGTCCCATCATGCCGCGTGCCACCTGCTCATGCGAAATGTAATGCGAGTGATACCAGTATGTGCCGGAATCCGGCGGCACAAAGCTGTAGGTCATCCGCGCACCCGGCTGGATCAGCTCCTGCGTGAGGACAGGCACCCCATCCATCACGTTTTCCAGCCGTATACCATGCCAGTGAACGGCGGTGCCCTCCTCAAGCGCATTCTCGACCTCCACCTCCGCCCGAATACCACGGCGCAGGCGTAGCTCGGGCCCTGGCATCCCGCCATTGAAGCCCAGCATCGCCGTCGTCCCTTCGCCCTCGGGCAAGACCTGCTGCAGAACCGCTTCGGCTTTCAACCGCAACATCTCCCCCGCCGCAAAAACAGTGCGAGGCAGAAATGCGAGCGCGCTGGTCGAAGTCAAAAAAGTCCGTCTCTTCATGTAAACCTCATGTCGGCAAAGCGAGTGTGGATGTCAGAACCGCGGTAACAGCCAGCACAGTCAAGATAACGCCCCATTCGATGGAAATTGAGCGCGACAGATGCCCTGCGGCATGCGGATCGCCCGCTTTGAGCGCAGGAATAAACCGCAGCTTGTTTGCAGCCCCCAAAGCAAGCAATCCGACAACAAACAGGACCTTCAAGATCATCGCCTGCCCGTATCCTGTGCCCAGCAGCGCAGCAACTGAGCCCACAAGCATATAGCCGAGGTAGACGCCGACAACGATCAGAGCGGGAATTACTCCCCGTGCGACAATACCGAAGCGATGTCCAAGATCTGCGGCCCTTGGCCAATGCGCGGGCACAGTTGCGAGCCGTTTAAGGGGAATGAGTATTCCGAGCCAGAATGCGACAGCCCCCAAATGCAGCACCAGTGCGCCATCAAGAAGTGCCGTATCTCGGGTCGATACATGGCTTATCAACGGGAATGACCACAGCGCAATAACCCCGCCAACGCTTGACAGTACAAGGCCCCTACGGCCCATAAACAGCCCGACAATCAAAAGACCAAGGCCCAATACGCGGCACAAAAGCGCCGTGCCAACCGAAGTGCCCCAGAGAAGCCCCAGCATCTCTGGATCGGTCATCCCGCTCGCATCACCGGTCAGATTGGCTCCACCAAGGGAAAAGGACAAGACAGCGGCGGCAAGCCCCAGCACTCCAAAGGCAATTGCAGGCCCTTTGTAGCGGTCCGTCTTGAAAACCAAAGCAACAATAACCGTGCCGACCGCCGTCAGGACGCCCAGATATAGGGCCATCTTGGTAATGATCGCTGCAAGCCCCCAGATATCCAGCATACTTACTCTACAACAAAGCTAAACGAGCCGGTCATAGCATGTCCGTCAGCCCCCAATCCGCGCCAGTCAATGACATAGGCGCCGCTCCCCATGGGTTGCATTGGCACGGTAAAATCAATCTCCATCCCCTTATAGGCGCTCAGGTCAAGATCGACAGACGCGTGATCCGCATGCGTCATACTCACCCGCGTTAAGCGGATATCGTGCAAAAAGTTCATGACAACTTCAGCAGGAGCTTCGGTCAAAACCGCCTCATGAGCCGGTGTAGTCTCGTCCATGGCCGAATGCGCCAAAGCGCCTGTCGCGAAAGCGGATATTATGCCCGCAAGCAGTATATTTTTCATTTTCATTTCCTCATAGGCCATCAGTTGATCCCGTTGGCACGTTGCAATTCTCGAATGTAGGCGGTGATCAATGTGACATCCCCGCGTGTCAGCCCCTCGACCGCCGGCATGTCGCCAAAGGGCCAGTGATGCGCGCGCACGCCAAGAGACACGGCCCGCTGGAAGCTTTCGTCCGCATGGTGGCTGGGCTCATAAATGATGTGAACAAGCGGGGGTGCGATACCCTCCCGCCCTGCCGCGTTGATCCCGTGACAGGCGGCACAATTCGCATCATAGGCCCGCTGCCCGATCTGCGCATTTTGCGTCAAAGCGTCGGGAAGTGCGACACTGACGATCTCAGCACCCTCAACGGAGCCGACCGAACCGTCAGCAGATTCGTCCCCCCCGAGTGGCAAGTAGATCAACCCGACACTCAGCACTGCGATAACCACTGCGGCGGCTATTATGAACTTCATCACTGCATCTGCCTCTCACTAATTTTTTGAAGCAGGGATACGCGTTCCAGCAGGTGGAAGGTCAAGACTTAAAATATCAATCAATATGAAAAATAACGACTTACAAGTATACCTAAAATTTCCTCGTTTGTATGGAAGGACTGCAAGTTAAGCTTGGTTCGCCGTGAGCCAGATCAACATTACTTCATACAAATTATCATAAACGGCCCTTACCGGCCATTCACCCATTGATCGCCTTGCTGCGGTGCGGCCCGTCAGACCGGCCATTCGCTGCAACCGCGAAATCAAGAGGGTTGCGAATTCACAGAGTGCGGACAGACTTGCCGTTCGGCCTCCTGAAATGAAGTGCCGCTCTCAACAATTTCCGGACTTTCAGCGCCGACCGCGAATTGTACCCTCACAGACGCGCCAACTTATCCGAGCTAACGGGTTGGTCCAATCCTTCACGGGCAAACCGAACTTCGCCTCCAATCGCAGATAGCTGGCAGGTACAAATTTGACGCCTTATCCTATACACTTTGATCAACAAGTGAAAACGATCACACTGGTCCTGCTGACAAATAGCGCCCTTACTCCCACTCCATCTCTTCATAAGTGGCCTGTGCGTTGCGGCCTGCAAGGCTCTTGAACTGGTCGAGATAGGCCCAGGCCGATTGGTCGATCTTGGGCGCGTCGATGATATCACCGCCCTCGTCGATCAGTGCGCCGATATGTGTGCGCAGGTTCACCAGATAGTCGTAGGTATCGCGCCGCGCCGTCTCAAGATCAGTGGCATGGCCATGACCCGGCACGATATGGGCCGGATTGAAGGCGGCCATCTCGTCAAACACCTCGACCCAGCTTCGCGTGTTGCCTGCCGGTCCATAACCCAGAAGCCGCTCGACATAGACGATATCGCCGGTGAACATCACGTCGCGCTCATCAAGCCAGACAAAGCTGTCTCCCAGCGTGTGGGCAGGTCCACGATGCATAATCTCAAAGCTGAGCCCACCGATTTCGAGCGTGTAATCCGTCTCAAAAGTTATGTCGGCATAGGCAGGCTCGGTCCTGTCCAGCTTTTCGCCGATGAGTTGGGACAGCATCGTAAAATGCAAGGATTCCCGATCCTTGTGATCGGCAACGGCTTCGGTCGACGCGATCACCTTTGCGCCTTGTGCTTGCCAGTGCCCATTCCCAAGCCAACGGTGGTCCTGTCCGCCCGTATTGATGACATAGACCACCGGCTGGTCGGTGACAGAACGGGCCGCCGCGTGCAGCATTTCTGCGCCCTTGAATGACCCGCCCGGGTCCATCAACACCGCCCCCTCGGGCGTCACCACCAGTCCGAAGGTCGCGTTATTGGCAAGGTTTTCCGGGTTTCGTTGCTCATGTGGGCCGACGATGGCCCAGACGTCGTCCGTGACAGGCTGGATTTCCAGAACATCCGCGAGGGTGGGGACAGGCAGGACAAGAACGGCCAGTGTCAGGACAATATGTTTCATCGAAGAACCTTAATGATTGTGAGGGTTCTGGCCAGAGGCCAGTGCCAGATGATGGGCTTGATGGTGCATACCTACGGTCATCAGGCCGATAAAGCCAAGGCCGCGAATGCGAGCGGTGTCTGGCCCGATGACCGTCATGACAGCGCCTCCATCGGTTTCTTCAGCTTGCATGTTCCAGCCCTCCACGCCGTTCATTGTGGCGACATGCGCCACCGTCATCGCACGGATTGAAGCGATGACGGCCGGATCGGTCGACGTGACGGTGAACTGCGCCCCGCCGTCGAGCTCTTCACTGAAGACATCGGCGCGCAGGGTGACATTGTCCATGTCGATCAAGTGTTGGCGCAGGCCCTCAATGTCCACCTTGCTCCAGTCCGTCGCGGGATCGGCCATCAGCACGGCGGTGATTTCCTGAATAGCGGCAAAGGCGGATTGTCCGCCCTCGCGCAGAGTGGTGGATGCGGTCCCATGCATTGCCGGATCATGCGCGGCAGCCTGCTCGACGGCAGGAAGCAACAGCATTGCACCCGCAGGGATTGTGATCTCGTCCACATGACCCGAGCGCGCGCCATCTCCCGAGACAAAATGCAGATGTAGCTTCTCGCCAGGGTGCGAGGCGACGCCCTCCAGCGCTTCACCGGTGTAGACGCCGACAATCTCGCCACTTGCGCCAGGTTCTTCATAGGCGTTCATCGCGGGCAGCTTGTTGGCATGACCGCCGCCGTGACCACCCAGTGTGCCATGCGCCGGGGCTTCTCCGGTCACCACATGCCAGACCAATTGCGGAAAGCTGCCCTGAACGCGGATCGGAAACCCACCTTCAGGATCAAGGCCAATGCTTTGCGCCTGCATTTCGATGAAGTGGGTCAGGCGCTCGGGTGCCATATCGTGGGGGATTTCGAAAGAACGCCAGTCGGCCACCGTTCCAAATGCGAGAATAACCGCTTCCTCCCCTGCCATTGGTCGCGTCAAGCGTGCCTCCGGATCATCACCGCGACTGACGAGTACTGCTCCGTCAAGCATTACCACTTCGCCACGTAGGCCAGCAGTCGCGCCAACGCCCCAGGCAGACGGGACGGTCAGCGTATCCAGCGCAATGGCACCTCCGGTCTCACCGGTGCGCATCATGTGGCGGAAGTTACCGTGGGCCGTCAGCTCTTGCGCGAAGGCAAGGCAGGGCAAAGTGGCTGCAAAAATGGTTAGTGGGATCAGTTTCATCGGGTGTCCTTGCGTTCTACGTTGCGCCCTTATTGCAGTTTGACCATCCACAGCATATGATCGTGATCATGCCCCCCACGCTTGAAACCTTGTTTTCCGGATCACGATCCGTTCATCTCGCTGATGGTGCAGTCCTGTTCCGCAGTGCGGCGCCTGTATCTGAGATTTTTTTGGTGAGCGCAGGGCAGATTCATCTGATCCGTCATACGGTGCATGGCGTGAAAATGGTTCTGCAGCGGGCGAGGCAGGGAATGGTCGTGGCCGAAGCCTCTGCCTATTCGGACAACTATCATTGCGATGCGATTGCTGCGACGGACTGTATCGCTTTGGCGTTGCCGAAACCCGCATTCCTGTCGGCAATAGCCTCCAATCCGAGCCTTGCGGCGGTTTGGGCGGCAACCCTGGCGCGCGGCGTTCAGGCCGCACGGATCAAATCAGAAATCCGGTCCCTGCCCAAGGTGGCCGAGCGGCTTGACGCCTGGCTTGGCGAAGGAAACCGACTGCCGGAAAAAGGCCATTGGCAGGACGTGGCGAATGAGCTCGGTATCACACGTGAGGCGTTTTATCGCGAGCTGGCGCGACGGAAGAAATCCACGCTATGATCGCATTAGGCGTTACACAGCCAAAGTGCAGCATCAGTCAAACTGGGCTAATTGTGTTGAAAAACTCCGGATTTTGGATGCCGCAATTTTTCGGAAAGAACCCGTGAAACCCAAAAGTCAGATGATATCTGCCATGAGGCGCAGTGAGCTGATGCATGAGGGGCAGAGGGCCAATTTGCCCGAACCCCTCGCCTCAAAAATTCCGTCGCGCCGTACGGACATAAATTTCGCCGATTTTGCCAAAAACGGAGTTTTTCAACACAATCGGCTCACTGCCGACCTTCGCTGCGTTTGCACAACAGAAAAAACTGGTTGATGCCCTGAGCGTCCGCTTCCTTCTCGCTGCCCTTTCGATTTCGCACCTGCAGCGAATGTCGGCAATCCCGCCCAAGGTTAAAGTAATTACATCGATACCAGATCGCAACGGATGGAAAGCACCAATCAATGCAACAATGGCCGAGAATAAGCTATTTCTGCCCGCTCAATCATTCGTTTGACCGTCCTCAAGCTCGGCCCCCCGATATCGCCATGACACGACAGAATGATCTCTTCGATAACTGCGACCGCCTCATCAGGAAGATTATGCGCTCTACCCAGACGCTGCGCGAAACCGACAAGGTGCTGTTTTGACACCGGAGGCAATTCCAGCGGCGGACAGCGGCTCAAAAGGGGCTCAGGAAGGCCGCGCAAACCATTCGCCGTCAGCACCCACCCCACCCATGAGAGATCAAACTGGACGCGGTAGTAGGGGCATTGCCAAGTCGAAGCCGTCATTCTTTCCAAAAGTGGCAAGAGCCCATCGGTCAAGCTGAACCGCAGCCCCTTATCTGAGTTCACGTCACCCGCCTTTTCCACCTCATCAACAACAATGATCGGATCGGCACATCTTTCTCTGAGGATTGTCTCAACGATCTTACCAGGCCCGGCACTGCCCCAGCCACGCTGTGAGCCGATAAGTGCAAAGCTTGCAGGCTCACCGGTAGCCTCGACGACGGTAGTCGGCACTTCGAGCAGTTTACCAAGCCTCCGCGCCCAGTGGGATTTGCCGATACCCGGTGGGCCGAGAAGCAAAAGTGGCGCAAACTGGATGCTGGGACGGCCCTCGCGAACGGATTTCCGCATCGAGTGCTCGGTGGCAGGCGCCATCCAAGGCATCTCCTCGTGCAGGGTCGCGGCAAGGACATCTGCATCGTATTCGTTAGAGATCCTTGAGACTGTCGCGCCGTCCTGCAGTCTACGAAGGGCATTCCGATCCTCTGTTTTCAGGTGCTGCATCCCTGTCGCTGCCTCTTGCAACTCGACATATCTCAAAGCGCGCCTCTCGATCTTGATCTTATCTTGAGTTGAAAGAGAGTTCACAGAAAGGTCGAAAGTTTCCGTCGGGCCATCTTCTGCAAATCTCTCAATTTGTTCGGCGGCACATCGCTGCTCGCGAAAGCCTCTCAGAAATCTGGAGAACCTCCGTTCAAGATCGGCGACCGTAGGGGTTTTGTCGAAGAAGCGAATGTTCGCGATCGGGATGTTTGATTTCAGCATGTTGGATTCCTTTCAGATCCCAGCACACAGCTTTGCTATGCACCGGTTGCCAGACCGAGGGTCGGACAAGGGTTTTGATATGAAAGGCTCCGGAGCCTTGGAACGGAAAGTGAACAAATGAAGAGGCTGTGTCAACGTAGGCGAGGGGCCACTGTAGATGCTTGTCTACAGTGGCCCCTCAAAACTTCCAGATCACCAGAAATTAAAAAACACTTTAAAACAATGCCTTAACTTCAACTGGCAAAAATAGCATAGTAAAGTGGCAGACTTTTTACCCCGTTTGGCAGAAAATAGGGTGTCTTTTCAACAAACCGCTAAAAAATCACCAGATCACCCGCACTTGCTGTGGCCACAGCTACCGCATGTCATGCATCCCTCGACCATGCGCAAATCAAATTGCCCGCAGCTGCTGCACGCCTTGCCGCGGGGCTTTTCAAGCCCGACGACTTTGGCTTGAGGGTCGGATTTCAGCCCCATCCCCTCGCCCGCGATGAAGCCTGTGGTGATCATATGCTGTTCAATCACGCCACCGATTGCCGCAAGGATGGAGGGGATGTATTTGCCGCCCATCCATGCACCGCCACGCGGGTCAAACACGGCTTTCAGTTCTTCCACGACAAACGACACATCGCCGCCCCGGCGGAACACGGCCGACACCATCCGCGTGAGCGCTACAGTCCAGGCGAAGTTCTCCATGTTTTTGGAGTTGATGAACACCTCGAACGGGCGCCGATGGCCGCCGACAACCAGATCATTCACCGTGATGTACAGGGCATGTTCGCTATCGGGCCATTTGATTTTGTAGGTCGCCCCTTCAAGTTCCTGCGGACGGTCCAGCGGATCCGACATATAGATGACGTCGCCGTGGGGCGCTTGCGGTTCCTCGCCATCGTGGCTGACAACTTCGGGTGCCTCTTTCTTATCTTCCGAGACGGACAGAACCGAGCCTGTCACATCGTTGGGGCGGTAGGTCGTGCAGCCTTTGCAGCCCGTGTCCCACGCCTCCATATAGACCTCTTTGAAGGTCTCGAACGAGATGTCTTCGGGGCAGTTGATCGTTTTCGAAATGCTCGAGTCGATCCATTTCTGTGCCGCGGCCTGCATCTTGACGTGCTCCAGCGGAGCAAGCGTCTGGGCGTTCACAAAATAGTCGGGCAGTTCTTTGTCGCCGAATTTATCGCGCCACATCTGCACGGCATAATCCACGACCTCCTCTTCGGTGCGGCTGCCGTCTTTCTGCAGAACCTTGCGGGTATAGGCATAGGCAAACACCGGCTCGATCCCCGATGATACATTGCCCGCATAAAGGCTGATCGTGCCCGTAGGCGCAATCGAGGTCAGCAGCGCATTGCGGATGCCGTGCTCACGGATCGCCGCGCGCACGTCATCATCCATGGCGCGCATCGTGCCGGACGCCAGATATTCATCCGCATCGAACAGGGGGAATGCGCCCTTCTCCTTCGCCAACTCCACCGAGGCCAGATACGCGGCGCGGGCGATCGCGTGCATCCATTGCTCCGTCTGACGCGCCGCCTCGTCCGAGCCATAGCGCAGGCCCAGCATCAACAGCGCATCGGCCAGCCCCGTCACCCCAAGGCCGATCCGGCGCTTGTTCTTGGCCTCGCGTTGCTGCGCTTCCAGCGGGAATTGGGATACGTCCACAACGTTGTCCATCATCCGCACAGAGGTCGCGACCAGCTTGTTCAGCGCCTCAACGTTCAGCTCGGCCGCTTCCTCGAATGGGGAGGACACAAGACGTGCAAGGTTAATCGAGCCCAGCAGGCATGCGCCATAAGGCGGCAGGGGCTGCTCACCGCAGGGGTTGGTGGCCGCGATGGTCTCGCAATAGCTCAGGTTGTTCGCCTCGTTGATGCGGTCGATAAAGATCACACCGGGTTCGGCGAAATCATAGGTCGCCTTCATGATCGCGTTCCACAGGTCCAGCGCCTTCACGGTCTTGTAGACCTTGCCATCGAACTTCAGATCCCAATCGCCATTCGCTTTGACCGCGTCCATGAACGGGTCGGTAATCAGCACGGACATGTTGAACATGCGCAGACGGGCCGCATCCGATTTCGCGGTGATGAACGCCTCAACATCGGGGTGGTCGCAGCGCATGGTCGCCATCATCGCCCCGCGGCGCGAGCCTGCGGACATGATCGTGCGGCACATCGCGTCCCAGACATCCATGAAGGACAGCGGGCCAGAAGCATCCGCCGACACGCCCAACACATCCGCGCCTTTAGGGCGGATGGTGCTGAAGTCATAACCGATGCCGCCACCCTGCTGCATGGTCAGCGCCGCCTCTTTGAGCATATCGAAAATGCCGCCCATGCTGTCGGGCACGGTGCCCATGACAAAACAGTTAAACAGCGTGACCTTGCGGGCCGTGCCTGCGCCTGCGGTGATGCGCCCTGCGGGAAGATATTTGAAATCCTCCAACGCGTTGTAAAACGTCTCTTCCCAGCCGGATTTATCATCCTCGACCTGTGCCAGATCATGCGCAATGCGGCGCCATGTGTCCTCAACCGTGACATCCTTGGGCGTGCCGTCAGCGGCTTTGAAACGGTATTTCATGTCCCAGATTTGTTCAGCAATAGGGGCGGCGAAGCGGGTCATGAGCGATTCCTTTAGATTCTGTCAGGGCGGATGCAGACAATAGCGTGAACCGCGAAAAACGCCACCGCTCATTCAGCTAAAAATTCGCGGCAAACCACCACAGTTTGCATCTGCGCCAGTTTGCCCTACCTTATGCTGTGGCTCAGGGGTGAGTCTGTGGATAATTCGGTGGGTAAGCCTGTGAGCAACAAATTCGTCAATCTCATCAAGCTGTCTGTCGGCACAGAAAGCATCGACCAACTGGCCGCATGGCAGGATCATCGTGCGTCGCTGGCCCCGGATGGTCTGTACTATCATCAAACCCGCCTGTGGCCCAAGCGCGAGCCCGAGATCATCAACGGCGGCTCTATCTACTGGGTCATCAAGGGCGAGATTTCGGCCCGCCAGCGCATCATACGTTTGGATGAAAAGATCGGTGCCGACGGCATCCGCCGTTGCGGCATTGTGCTGGACCCAAAGGTCATCCCCACGGTGGCCGCGCTCAAACGGCCGTTCCAAGGCTGGCGATACCTCAACCCCGAAGACGCGCCTGCCGACCTGCCCGAAGGGCGCAGTCAGGAACAAGCCCTGCCGATGGAGCTGAACCGCGCCCTCGCCGATATTGGCGTGCTCTAAGCGACCCGCGCCAGCAGCGCGTCCAATGCGGCACGCTGCTCCGCGTTTACCTGCGCCACCTGTGATTGCCACAGCGTCGCTTGCGATTTCAGGATCAGCCCGTCCGACAGAATCTTAAGGTGGTTGGCCAGCAGCGTCTCCCCTGTCGAGGTGATGTCGGCGATCGCCTCGGCGGTCTCATTCGCCACGGTGCCTTCGGTCGCGCCCTGGCTGTCGACCAACGCATAGTCCGCCACGCCCGCACCGCGCAGAAATTCACGCACCAGACGGTGGTATTTTGTGGCGATGCGCAAACGGCTGCCATGCGCCGCCCGAAAGGCGGCGGCGGCGGCGTCCAGATCATGCAGCGTATCCACATCCACCCAGCCCTGCGGCACAGCCAAGATCAGATCGGCATGACCAAAGCCAAGCTCGGCCACGCTGGCGACTGTCTGCTCCCACAGGGGCAGTTTTTCATGCACCAGATCGGTGCCCGTCACGCCCAAGTGGATGCGTCCTGCTGCCAATTCACGCGGGATTTCACCAGCCGAGAGCAGCACAAGCGATACGCCCTCGATCCCGTCCACCACGCCTGCATACTCACGCTCGGACCCGCTGCGGGCCAGATGGATGTCGCGGGCGGCAAACCATTCAAACGTTTTTTCCATCAACCGGCCTTTGGACGGCACACCCAGTTTCACACTCATGTCGCAGCCTCCAGGTCCAGCATCACACCGGGGCGCATCACGCCACCCACGGCGGGGATTTCACGCCCCCCGCCCAAGCGCCGCGTCAGCGCGTCATAGCGCCCGCCTGTGGCCAGCGGCGGCAGGTCCGTGCGGCCCGATGCCCGAAACCCAAAGACGAAACCATCGTAATATTCCATCGAAGTGCGGCCATAGTTTGCCTCGAAAACCAGTGTGCTTGTATCAATTCCGAGGGCCGACAACGCGCTTTGGCGCGCCTCTAGGCGGGCCACGGCGGGGCCAATCGCGGGCATCTTTTCGGACAGGTCCTGCAACAGCGCAATCGCCTGCGGCATCGGCGCTGAAACATCAAGCAATGCGTCGATCAACGCCACATCGCCGGCGGCCAGCGGAGCCACATCTGCATCCGCGCGCAATGCGGCAAGGCGGGCGTCAATCTCGTGCTGGCGGCGGGCGCCTACCAGTGGCGCAGACAACACGGGCGGGCCAGAGGACAGCAACGCCTGCCGCGCTTCGGATACAGGCGTGTTGCCCGCGTATTGGTCCAGCAGCTGACGGAAGCGGCGCGGCCGCCAGATGTGGCGCATCAACGCGGCCTTGCGGATCACGCTGGTGTCCAATCCGTCAACAGCGGCCATGAGCAGACCAATGTCGCCAGTGGTTGCGCGCACATTCAGACCACTCAGCGCATCCGCGATCAGGGCAAACACCTCGGCATCGCTGGCGGCGGGGTCGGCGCGGTCAAAGATCTCGAACCCGACCTGCACATATTCATTGGCCCGCTCGGGGTCGTTTTCCTGACGGCGAAATACCTCGCCCGCGTAGGTATAGCGGGCGGGGTCAGCACCTTCCGCCATATGCATCTGCACCACGGGCACGGTGAAATCAGGCCGCAGCATCTGTTCCCCGCGCAGCGCGTCCGAGGTCACATAGGCACGGGCGCGGATGTCTTCGCCATAAAGGTCCAGCAGCGTGTCGGCGGGCTGCAAAATCGGAGGCTCAACGGCGATGGCACCGTTGGCCTCGAACACGGCACGCAGCGCGGCCGCTTTTGCGTTGGTCTGCAAACGGGTTGGCATTACGAATACAGCTCCAGAATTTCGCGCACCTTGGTGACCAGATCGCCGCGCGGCACCTCATACTGGCTGGGGCGGTCTTTCCACTCTTCTAGTGTTGCGTTCTCGGCCAGCTTGGCCCCCAGCACCAAATCCTTGATCTGCACCATGCCTGCGGCGTTCTCTGCCTCACCCTCAATGACGGCGACGGGGCTGTGGCGCTTGTCCGCATATTTCAGCTGGTTGCCGAAGTTCTTCGGATTGCCCAGATAGACCTCGGCACGGATGCCCGCCTGACGCAGCTCCGTGACCATGGCCTGATAATCCGCCATGCGTGCCTTATCCATAACGGTGACGACAACAGGTCCCTGCGCGGCTGTGTCCAACCGCCCTTTGGCCTGCAAAGCGGCCAGCAAACGGTCAACACCGATTGAAACGCCCGTGGCAGGCACTTCCTGTCCCGTGAACCGCTTGACCAGATCGTCATACCGCCCGCCCCCCGCGACAGAGCCGAAGTTGCGCGCACGCCCTTTGTCGTCGGTAATCTCGAAAGTCAGCTCGGCCTCGTAGACGGGACCGGTGTAGTAGCCAAGGCCGCGCACGACCGATGGGTCAATCTCGATCCGGTCGGGGCCATAGCCGCCAGCGGCCAGCAGATCCGCAATTGTCTCAAGCTCGCTCACGCCTTCGGCACCGACGGCACTGTCGCCGACCAATTCACGCAAACGCGCACAGGTGGCGGGGCCGCTGTCGCGCTTGGCCTGCATAAAGCCCATAACGACATCGGCACTGGCATCGTCCAGCCCTGCACCATCCGTAAAGTCACCACTGTCGTCCTTGCGCCCCGCACCCAACAGCGCACGCACGCCGTCTGGTCCCAAACGGTCCAACTTATCAATCGCGCGCAGCACGATCCCACGCTCGGCCTCTTTGTCATCGCCCGACAGGCCCGCGACTTCCAGCACACCATTTAGGACTTTGCGGTTGTTCACACGCACAACATAGTCGCCCCGCGCAATGCCCACTTCCTCAAGACAGTCGGACAACATCGCGCAAATCTCGGCATCTGCCGCGACCGACGGTGCGCCGACCGTATCGGCATCGCATTGATAAAACTGGCGAAACCGCCCTGGCCCGGGCTTTTCATTACGCCAGACAGGGCCCATCGCATAGCGGCGGTAAGGCGTGGGCAAATCGTTGCGGTGCTGGGCATAAACCCGCGCCAGCGGCGCCGTCAGATCATAACGCAGCGCCAGCCAATCGCCGCCCTTGTCGCCATCCGCATCCTCTTGCCACGCAAAGACACCCTCATTGGGGCGATCCACATCAGGCAAAAATTTACCCAGCGCCTCGACACGCTCGACCGCCGCACTTTCCAGCGCATCAAAGCCGTAGCGATGATAGACAGCGGCAATCTTAGCCAGCATTTCAGCACGCTGTGTTACCTCTGCACCGAAATAATCGCGAAACCCGCGTGGCGTTTCCGCCTTGGGGCGCGGGGTCTTTTTGGGCTTTGCCATGACATACCTCTGGACGCAAAATTCTGCTGTCGGCCATAGCGGATGGAGCCACAAGGAGCAAGCACACACCCCGATCGACCTTCTTCGAGCACGCAAAAGACGGGCGCCAAAAATGTCGTCATGGCCCTTGGGGCCATGTCCGGGCGGTCACGCCCCATTGCGTCCGCGGGCGCGGGGGCGTATGCGCCGGATATGGAAAAACTCGAAGAACAATTGGCGCACCTGCTGCGCACGGTCGACGATCTGTCGGATATCGTCACCCACCAGCAAGACGAGATTGACCGCCTGAACCGCCGCGTCGAGATGTTGATGCGCCGCGAGGGAGAGCGCGACGCCGCAGGCGGCGGTGGCGTCATCGTGGGCGACGAACGGCCGCCCCACTATTAACGACCTCTATTTGCGGGCGCTGGCCAGCACCTCGCCGTTATGCACCAGAAACTCTTTCCAGCCCTTGTTGTGTTCGCCAAACTCATAGGCGCTCACGAAAACGGTTGTGCTGTCCATCTTGGCCATGTTCTTGCCGCACGGCTTGTTCTTGGCTGCGCGGCAGACCTTTGACTTGAGCTTGTCATAGGCCTTGTCCGTGGCGGCATGGGGCAAAAATTTGCCTGTCGGGCCAAACCGCAAGTCCTCATAGAATGATGGCACGCCCAGCAACGCATTGGCAGCGGTGAACTGGCGCGGGCATTTATCTTCAAAGCCGGTGATATAAAAGGTCCGCCTGTCGCGGATCCCGTGTTTACTGTCAAAGAGCGCAAAGCCACGGCGGCCCGTTCCCTCGACCTTGGTGCCCAGCGGCTTGCCACGGGCATCGCAGACCCGTGCAATCTGACCGAAGGGCAACACGGTACCATAAGCCACATCAGAGGCATCCGGCCCCGTGCGTGGCGCGTCTTTCTTCTTCAGCCCGCCGCCGAACAGCCCGATGCCACGCTTGCGCTGGCCCAGTTCTTCGCGGGGTGTGACGGCTGGATCAGGCAATGCGGCCAATTCGACCGACGCAGAGACAGTGGGCCGTGTTTCAATCACCACGGCATCCGCAGGCAGGTCTGGCGCGGCGTCGGCTTTTGCCTTCGCGGTTGCTGCGGCCACAGCTTCGGGGTTCGCGTCCGCGCCGCGCTTGATCAACCCGCGCAAGAATCCACCCATTTCGGGTTTGGCCGTTTTGGGCGCTGCGGCAGGTGCGGCTGCGATTGCAGCTTCGGCTGCGGCATTTTCGCCTTCCGTCGCGGCCGTGCCAAAGAAACCGTCGCGGGCGACTTCATCCGCCTCGGGAACAACCGCTGCTGCCGGATCTGTCTGGGCCACGTCCACATCGCCAAGCTTTGCAATACCGCTCAGCGGATCACCACAAGCGCCAAGAAAGGCGACAACCGACAATACTGGTACAATGCGCACGCTGCTACTCCCCACTCATTCGGCGTTGGTTTAACGAAGCGTTAAGGAGACGTCCAGCAGGACACCCCTGCCCTGCGCCGCGTCTTGCCGATCGGGTCAGATTTCTTCGACTTCGACAACACCGCCCAAGGACCGTATCGCGCCTTTGATCTGCGGGGTCACGGGGAATTCAGCGCCAAGGTCGACCTCGACCTCACCCGGCAGTGCAGGATCCATCAAGGTCAGATGCACTGGGCCTTTGCCCGCTGCCCTGGCCGCTGTACGCGCCCCCTCCAACACCTGACTGACAGCCGCAATCGCGGAGGGCGATTCAATAAAGATGCGCAGCCCCATGCCACCAACGTCTGCCACTGCCATTTCAATCGGGGCAACACTGCGCCCCAGCAGTTTGAGCTGGTCACTCTCCATTGTTGCCTCAACCGTGACGACAACCTTCGACCCCGTCTCAAGATGGGCGCGGCAGGCTTCCAATGTGTCCGAAAACAGCGTGACCTCATAAGCGCCGGCAGGGTCCGACAGCTGCGCAAAGGCAAAGCGGTTGCCACGTGCGGATTTCCGCTCTTGCCGCCCCGCGACCACACCCGCAAGACGCGCATTCATCGCGCCACGGTCCGCGACCTTATCGGTCAGCTCGTCCAATGTCAGGAAGGGCACGCCACGGTCGTTGCCCCACTTGCGCTTGAGCGGCCCCATATAGTCATCCAGCGGGTGCCCCGACAGATAAAAGCCCACGGCTTTGAACTCTTCGGTCAACCGCTCGGGCGCTTCCCAGTCATCACAGGGCATCATACGCGGCTCTGGCAGATCATCGCCCGCCTCGCCGAACAGCGACACCTGATTGGATGCCTTTTGTTCGTGAATAGCCGCGGAATAGGCAACCAACCCGTCCAGCGCGCCAAAGACGCGGCGGCGGTTGGGGTCCAGCACATCAAACGCGCCAGAACGGGCCAGCATTTCAAGCGGGCGTTTGCCCACACGTTTCAGGTCCACCCGCCGCGCCAGATCAAACAGCGTGGCAAAAGGTTTATCCGCCCCCTCAACCTTGCGCCCTTCGGTGATCAGCTTCATCGCCTCGACGCCTACGTTCTTCAACGCGCCCAGCGCATAGATCAACGCCCTGTCCACAACCTTGAACGTCGCATCAGAGCGGTTCACGCAGGGCGGCACCCACGGCAGTTCCAGCCGCTTGCGCACTTCCTCGAAATAGGTGGCCAGCTTGTCGGTCAGGTGGATATCGCAGTTCATCACACCGGCCATAAATTCGACGGGGTGATTGGCCTTGAGCCACGCCGTCTGATAGCTGACCACGGCATAGGCCGCCGCGTGGGATTTGTTGAATCCGTAGTTGGCGAATTTCTCCAGAAGGTCAAAAACCTCCGAGGCCTTCTTCTTGTCGACGCCATTCTCCATGGCGCCTTTTTCGAACTTGGGCCGTTCCTTGGCCATTTCCTCGGCGATCTTTTTACCCATCGCACGGCGCAACAAGTCGGCCCCACCAAGCGAGTATCCCGCCATGACCTGCGCGATCTGCATAACCTGTTCTTGGTAAACGATAATCCCCTGCGTTTCCTCAAGGATATGGTCAATCGAGGGGTGTACGGATTCGCGTTCTTTCTGGCCGTTCTTCACCTCGCAATAGGTCGGGATGTTCTCCATCGGGCCGGGACGATACAGCGCCACCAAGGCCACGATATCCTCGATGCAGGTCGGTTTCATGCGCTTGAGCGCATCCATCATGCCGCTGGATTCCACCTGAAATACAGCAACGGTCTTTGCCGCGGCATAAAGCTTGTAAGACGCCTCATCATCCAGCGGGATCGTCGCAATATCGTCGATCAACCCTTGCGGCGGCTCGAACAATTCGGTCCCGTCTGCGGCTATATGCAAATGGCGGCCAGATGCTTTGATCTGGTCCACCGCATTCTGGATTACGGTCAGGGTTTTCAGGCCCAGAAAGTCGAACTTCACCAGCCCCGCTTGCTCGACCCATTTCATGTTGAACTGGGTGGCGGGCATATCGGAACGGGGGTCTTGGTACAGCGGGACAAGCGCGTCGAGCGGTCGGTCCCCGATCACAACACCCGCCGCGTGGGTCGAGGCGTTGCGCAAAAGCCCTTCGACCTGCTGGCCGTATTCCAGCAGACGCGCCACGACCTCTTCGTTGCGTGCTTCTTCACGAAGCCGAGGCTCATCGGCCAGCGCCTTCTCGATCGACACGGGCTTCACGCCCTCAACAGGGATCATCTTGGACAGACGGTCTACCTGCCCGTAAGGCATCTGCAAGACGCGGCCAATGTCGCGCACGGCGGCTTTGGAGAGCAGCGCACCGAAGGTGATGATCTGCCCCACTTTGTCGCGGCCGTATTTCTTTTGCACGTAACGGATGACTTCCTCGCGCCGGTCCATGCAAAAGTCGATGTCGAAATCGGGCATGGAGACACGTTCGGGGTTCAAGAAACGCTCGAACAGCAGCGAGTAGCGCAGCGGGTCCAGATCGGTAATCAGCAGCGCATAGGCCACCAGACTGCCCGCACCAGAGCCACGGCCCGGCCCCACGGGAATACCCTGATCCTTGGCCCATTTGATGAAATCAGCAACGATCAGAAAGTAGCCGGGAAAGCCCATGCCCTCGATAATCTTCAGCTCGAAATCGAGCCGCGCCTCATATTCGGCCACATCCGCCGCATGGGGGATAATGGCCAGCCGCCCGCGCAAGCCTTCCTCGGCCTGACGGCGCAGCTCGGCCACCTCGTCATCGGCAAACTTGGGCAGGATCGGATCACGACGGTAGGCTTGGAACGCGCAACGCTTGGCGATCTCGACGGTGTTTTCAATCGCTTCGGGCAGATCGGCGAACAGGGCGACCATTTCGGCCTGCGATTTGAAGTAATGCTGCGCCGTCAGGCGGCGGCGGCCATCTTGTTGGTCAACGTAAGCGCCTTCGGAAATGCAGATCAGCGCATCATGCGCCTCGTACATTTTCGTGTCGGGAAAATAGACATCGTTGGTCGCAACCAGCGGCAGATCCATCGCATAGGCCATCTCGACAAAGCCGCGCTCGCTCAGCCGCTCTGCCTCGGGCGCACCGCCGTCTTCGGGATGGCGCTGAAGCTCTACATAAAGGCGGTCGCCAAACGCCGCTTTCAACGCATCCATCAACGCCTGCGCTGCGGGTGCTTGGCCGTGTTGCAACAACATCCCCACAGGCCCCATCGGCCCACCCGTCAGACAAATTACGTCTTCGCTATAGGCGGCCAATTCGGCCATCGTGACCTGCGGTAGCGCCCCGCCCTTATCCAGATAAAGGCAGGAATTCAGCTTCATCAGGTTCTCATACCCGCGCTCGCTCTGCGCGAGCAGAACAACAGGCGCCGGCGGCTTTGCCCGTTCTCCGGGTGCGGGGACCACATACTCCAGATCAACCTGACAGCCAATGATAGGCTGCACCCCCGCCCCCGCCATCCCGACCGAGAATTCCAGCGCAGCAAACATGTTGTTGGTATCGGTCAAAGCAAGCGCAGGCATCCCTGCCTTCACGCAAAGATCAGGCAGCTTTTTCAGCCGCATCGCCCCCTCCAGCAACGAATACTCGGAATGGGTGCGCAGGTGAATGAATCGGGGGGAGTTGCTCATCCGTTGATCCTATTACGGATCCCAAACAGCCTCTACAAAGAAAACGCACAATCCCGCGGCAATACGCACCCAACGCGGCGCGCTCGGGCATCAAACCCCTTGCCAACCCCCTCGCCCCCGCCGTAGCCTGACCTCGCTCGACCGCCTTCTACGCCGCATCGAAGGCCGCGCACATAACGATACTGGTACCGCGGCGGGGCCCTACCCCATGACCATCTCATTTTCGCTAAACGGCGCACCCGTCACTTTGACGGACCCGAACCCCACGACCACTCTGCTCGACTGGTTGCGCGACCAGCGCCACCTCACGGGCACAAAAGAAGGCTGCAACGAGGGTGACTGCGGCGCGTGCAGCGTCATGGTTACAGATGCGAACGGCACATCGGCGCTCAACGCTTGCATCCTGTTGCTGCCACAACTCAGCGGCAAACACGTCACAACGGTCGAAGGCTTGGCTGCGCCAGATGGCACCCTCCACCCCGTGCAACGCGAAATGGTCACCCACCACGGCAGCCAATGCGGCTTTTGCACACCAGGGTTCACAATCGCGATGGCCACAGCCCACCTGAACGGCGACACAGATCACGACACCGCCCTCGCGGGCAATCTGTGCCGCTGCACCGGCTACGCCCCCATCATCCGCGCTGCAAAAGCGGCAGAACAACACCCCATCCCCGACCACCTATTTTTTCTGGCTAAAAATCCTCCGGGAACGCAGCCTTTGGTTGCGGGGGCAGAGCCCCAAACTCCCCTTCAACCAAGATCATCCGATGATCTGGCGCAGCTCTACACCGACCACCCCGACGCCACCCTGATCGCAGGCGCCACGGACGTCGGCCTATGGATCACCAAGCAATTGCGCCCTCTCGACACGCCCGTCTTTCTCAATAAATGCACCGACCTGCGCGGCATCACGCAAACCGACACGGGCTGGCACATCGGTGCCATGACCACCATCGCCGAGCTAGAACACGCGCTTGCCCCCCACTTTCCCAGCCTTGGCACCCTACTGCGCCGCTACGGCTCTGCCCAAGTCCGCGCCGCAGCGACTTTGGGCGGCAACATCGCAAACGGCTCGCCCATCGGTGATGGCAGCCCCGCCATGATCGCGCTCGGGGCCACCCTGCATTTGCGCTGCGGCGATACCCGCCGCACCCTCCCGCTCGAGGATTTCTTCATCGCCTACGGCAAACAAGACCGCAAACCGTCCGAGTTTATCGAGGCCATCTCGATACCCGCACAGCCCGACACGCTGCACTGCGCCAAAATATCCAAACGCTTTGATCAAGACATATCCGCTGTTTGCGGCTGCCTGAACCTGCCCATAGAGAACGGACACTTCGGCACCACCCGCCTTGCCTTTGGCGGCATGGCAGGCACCCCTGCGCGCGCGCGCCACGCCGAGGCCGCGCTTTCGGGCAAACCCGTTACGCTCGCGACCATCTACGCCGCGATGCAGGCCATGCGGGACGACTTCACCCCCATGTCAGACATGCGCGCCTCTGCTGACTACCGGATGCAGGTCGCGCAAAACATGGTTTTGCGCGCCTATCACACCATCACCGGCACCCCCTCCGATCTGCACGAGGTCCGCGCATGAGTGTCTCCAAACCCCTCCCGCATGACACCGCCCACCTGCACGTCACAGGCGAGGCCCGCTATGTCGATGACATCCCGACCCCCACAGGCACGCTCCACCTCGCCTTCGGCCTCAGCGATACCGCCCGCGGCACAATCACAGCGATGAGCGTCGAAGAAGCGAAGAGCGCGCCGGGCGTAATCGCCGTCCTGACAGCCGCCGATCTGCCCTTCGCCAATGATGTCTCCCCCTCCAATCACGACGAGCCGTTGCTGGCGGACGGCACCATCCACTACCTCGGACAGCCGTTATTCCTTGTCATCGCTACCAGCCACCTCGCCGCCCGCAAAGCTGCGCGTTTGGGGAAAGTTACGGTAGAGTCGCAAACCCCCATCCTCACCATCGATCAAGCGATGGCCGCCAATAGTCGGTTCGAGGAAGGCCCCCGCATCTACACCAAGGGCAATGTAGACACCGCCCTTACCAGCGCGGCCCACACACTCAGCGGACAGCTAGACGTCGGCGGTCAGGAACATTTTTACCTTGAAGGCCAATGCGCCCTCGCCCTGCCGGGTGAAGATGGTGACATGACGATCCACAGCTCCACCCAACACCCGACCGAGATCCAGCACAAAGTGGCCGAGGCCATCGGCCTACCAATGCACGCCGTGCGGGTCGAGACGCGGCGCATGGGCGGCGGCTTTGGGGGCAAAGAAAGCCAGGGCAACGCGCTGGCCGTAGCCTGCGCCATCGCCGCCCGTACCACGGGGCAGCCGTGCAAAATGCGCTATGACCGCGATGACGATATGACCATCACGGGCAAACGGCACGATTTCCGCATGGACTATACTGTGGGCTTCACGGCTGAGGGCCGCCTGACCGCCGTGGACTTCACCCATTACGTCCGGTGTGGCTGGGCTATGGACCTCAGCCTGCCTGTCGCCGACCGTGCCATGCTGCACGCGGACAATGCCTATCACCTGACGGATGTGCGCATTACGTCGCACCGACTTAAAACCAACACCCAAAGCGCCACAGCCTTTCGCGGCTTTGGCGGTCCGCAAGGTATTGTCGGGATCGAGCGGGTGATGGACCACATCGCCACCCATCTGGGGCTTGACCCCCTCGCCGTGCGGGTCGCGAATTTCTACCGTGACAGCGCCGCGCAGGGTCAGGTGCAGACCACCCCCTATGACCAACCCGTCGAGGATTGCATCATCGGCGCCCTGACCAATCGCCTGATCGACAGCAGTGAATACACCGCCCGCCGCAAGGCCGTGGCGCAGTGGAACGCCGGCAACGCGGTCCTGAAACGCGGCATTGCCCTGACGCCTGTGAAATTCGGCATCTCGTTCACGCTCACACACCTCAATCAGGCAGGCGCGTTGGTGCATGTCTATCAGGACGGCTCGATCCATCTGAACCACGGCGGCACCGAGATGGGTCAGGGGTTATTTCAGAAGGTAGCCCAAGTCGCCGCTTCGGAATTCGGCGTGCCGGTGGCGCAGATCAAGATTACCGCCACGGACACGGCTAAAGTGCCCAACACTTCCGCAACTGCGGCAAGTTCCGGCACCGACCTCAATGGCATGGCCGTGCGGGCGGCGTGTCAAACCATACGGCAGCGTATGTCAGAGCATTTATCAGCCATCTATGACATACCTCAAACAGATATTGGCTTTGCCGATGGCCAAGTCACACTAGGCGACACAACGCTCAGCTTTGCCCAAGCGGCGCAAGCAACCTATGAAGCGCGGATCAGCCTCTCGGCCACGGGGTTCTACAAAACGCCCGACATCCAGTGGGACCGCATCAAAGGCACGGGGCGGCCGTTTTTCTACTTCGCCTACGGTGCGGCAATCACCGAAGTCGTCATCGACACGCTCACGGGCGAAAACCGCATCCTGCGCACCGACATCTTGCATGACGCAGGCCAGTCGCTGAACCCCGCGCTGGACATCGGCCAGATCGAAGGCGGCTATGTGCAAGGCGCAGGCTGGCTCACGACAGAGGAGTTGGTCTGGGACGACAAGGGCGCGCTCAAAACCCACGCGCCCGCGACCTATAAAATCCCCGCCTGTTCGGACCGTCCCGACATTTTCAACGTCGCCCTCTGGGACGAGCCGAACCCAGCCCGCACCATCTACCGTTCGAAAGCGGTGGGAGAGCCGCCGTTGATGCTGGGTATCTCTGCGTGGTCCGCGCTGGCCGATGCGGTGCAATCCTGCGGGCCGACCTACGCCGACCTGCAAACGCCCGCCACAGCCGAGGCCATCCTCGCCGCTGTCACCCGCGCAGGACAAAGCGATGAGTGAAACGAAGAGCGCCGCCCTGTTTGTCGAGATCACCGGCACCCGCGGCTCTACCCCGCGTGACGCGGGCACGGTGATGAAGGTTACTGCAAACGACACCGATGGCACCATTGGCGGCGGCGCGCTGGAATACAAGGCAATCGCCAAAGCCCGCGCACTGCTGGCGACAGGCGCGGCGGAACAGACCGAAACGATCCCGCTGGGCCCCAACCTTGGCCAATGCTGCGGTGGCGCGGTTACGCTGCGCTATACCAGAGAAACGCAGTTTTTTCGCCCGTTGGACCAATTCACCGTGCACAGGATCGTGCCGAACCGCCCCCACCCCAAACACCTCTGGGTCTGGGGGGCCGGTCACGTGGGCCGCGCAGTGATCAAAGCCGCCCACCCCCAAGCCTTCAAAATCACATGGATCGACGATGCGGCGGACCGCTTTCCCGTCCGCATCCCTGCCCATGTCACGCAAACCCCTGCCGCCGATATGCCGCTGCTGGCAACCCGCGCCCCGCACTATGCGCATCACCTGATTTTCACCTACTCCCACGAGATTGATCTGGCGCTTTGTGCCGCCTTGGCCAAACGTGGGGCGGCCAGCATCGGGCTGATCGGGTCAGATACCAAATGGGCGCGGTTTTCCAAGCGCCTTGCGGCGATGGGCCTTGATCCATCGCTGATTACCTGCCCGATTGGCGATAAAACACTTGGCAAAGCCCCGCATCAGATTGCAGATGGGGTCGTGCAGTCTTTGCTGTCCGATTCTGCCAAAGAGGTCTGCCTATGATACAGCCATTGCTGTCCCTGAATTCCCTGACCAAAGCCTACCCCGGCGTTGTGGCGAATGACGATGTCTCGTTGCGAATCGCGCCGGGTGAGGTGCACGCCCTGCTGGGCGAGAATGGCGCGGGCAAATCAACGCTGGTCAAGATGATCTACGGCCTTGTCAAACCGGACAGCGGCCAGATGCAGATGCACGGCAAGGCTTTTGCCCCCGCGCAACCGCGTGCTGCGCGGGCGGCGGGCGTTGGCATGGTGTTCCAGCATTTCTCCCTTTTCGATGCCATGACCGTGGCCGAGAACATCGCATTGGGGATGGAAAACGCCCCCAAGATGAACGACCTCAGCGCACAGATCAGCGCCGTCTCGGAAGCCTACGGGCTACCGCTTTCCCCCGACCGCATCGTTGGCGACCTATCCGCAGGCGAGCGTCAACGGGTCGAGATTATCCGCTGTTTGCTGCAAGACCCCAAGCTGCTTATCATGGATGAGCCGACAAGCGTGCTTACGCCGCAAGAGGTTGAAATCCTGTTCAAAACCCTGCGCAAGCTAAGCGCCGAGGGTACGGCAATCCTGTATATCTCGCATAAGCTCGAGGAGATACGCAGCCTGTGTAACACCGCTACGATCCTGCGCTTGGGCAAGGTTGTGGGCACCTGCACCCCGCGTGAGACAACAGCGCGGGCGATGGCAGAAATGATGGTCGGCAAGTTGTTGCAGACGCCCCAGCGCGCAGAGCAAGAAACAGGCGACGTTGTGCTGCGCCTCACGGGTCTGAATGTCGCCGCGCCCAATGCCTTTGGCATGGCGCTGCGCGACATCAGCCTTGATCTGCGCGCGGGCGAAGTGCTGGGTATTGGCGGCGTGGCTGGCAACGGTCAGGATGAGCTTCTGGCTGCTTTGTCTGGTGAGCGGCCAGTGGCGCGGGGCATGATCGACTATCAGGGAACCGATATCGGACCGCTGGGCCCCACACCGCGTAGACAGCTGGGCGTGCTGGCCGCCCCCGAAGAGCGGATGGGCCATGCCGCAGCACCCGACATGTCGCTGACCGAAAACGCGATGCTGACCGCTGCACAGCGGATGGAACTTGAGAGCGGCGGTTTCCTGAACTGGCCTGCGGCCACGCGGTTTGCTGCCAGCGTGATCGAGCGGTTCGATGTGCGCACGCCTGGTCCTAAAGCCGCGGCGCGGTCTTTGTCCGGCGGGAATTTACAGAAATTCGTGATCGGGCGCGAGGTTATGCAAAACCCTGCTGTGTTTATCGTGAACCAACCGACGTGGGGTGTGGATGCATCGGCTGCTGCCGCGATCCGTCAGGCCTTGTTGGATCTGGCGCATAACGGAGCGGCACTGATCGTCATCTCGCAAGATCTGGATGAGTTGATGGAAATCTCGGACCGTTTTGCCGCCTTGAATGAGGGGCGGTTAAGCGCGCCGCGCCCTGCACGCGGGATCACGATTGAGGAGATCGGTCTGTTGATGGGCGGCGCCCACGGTATGGAGGTGGCGCATGGTTGAGGCTGCGGGATTTGAGTTTATAGGCAAAATAAAGAAGGCGGGCGGCGCATGATTTCGCTGGTGAAGCGGCCAGAACCGAGCCGTGCTTTTTCGCTGGCGGCACCGCTGTTGGCTGTGTTGGCGACGATGGTGTTTGGCGGGCTGTTGTTTACGCTGCTGGGCAAGGACCCGCAGGAGGCGATTGCTACGATTTTCTGGGAGCCGCTGTTTGGGGAATTTGCGTTTTTCTACCGTCCGCAGCTGCTGATTAAAGGCGCGCCTTTGGTATTGATCGCCATTGGTCTGAGCCTTGGGTTCAAGGCGGGCATCTGGAACATCGGCGCGGAAGGGCAATACATCATGGGTGCGCTGTTTGGCGCAGGCGCAGGATTGGCGTTTTACCCTGCCGAGAGCGTGTTTATCTTTCCGTTGATGGTGCTGGCTGGTGCCTTTGGCGGCTGGGTCTGGGCGATGATCCCTGCGGTGCTGAAGGTAAAGTTCGGGACGAACGAGATTTTGGTATCACTGATGCTGGTCTATGTGGCGGAGCAGTTTTTGGCATCCATGTCGCTGGGATTGTTGAAAAACCCCGAGGGGTTCGGCTTTCCCGGATCGCGGAATTTGCAGCAATATGCCAGCGCGCACAATGCGGATTTGATCGCGGGGTCGGGGATGCATTGGGGTGTTGTGGCGGCCTTTATCGCGGTGATCTTTGCCTATGTTTTGCTGGCGCGCCACCGTTTGGGATTTGCCATTCGAGTGACCGGAGAGGCCCCGCGTGCGGCGAGCTTTAGCGGCGTGAACCCTGCGCGGCTGGTGCTGTTTTGTTTGGGCACCTCAGGCATATTGGCGGGTCTTGCCGGTATGTTTGAGGTCAGCGGCCCTGCGGGGCAGGTGACGATTGATTTCAATGTGGGCTACGGGTTCACCGCGATCATCGTGGCCTTCCTTGGGCGGTTGCATCCCGTGGGGATCTTGCTGGCGGGCGGGTTGATGGCGCTGACCTATATTGGCGGGGATATCGCGCAATCCAAGCTGGGACTGCCAGCCGCGGCCATTCAGGTTTTTCAGGGGATGTTGCTGTTCTTTCTGCTCGCCTTTGATTTATTCACAAACTACCGGCTGCGATTTGGCCGCACGGAGGTGGCGTGATGGACCTGTCCGCAATTAACCCGATCCTGTTTGTCGCGGGCTTTTTCGTCGCCGCAACACCACTGATTTTCGCCGCAATTGGCGAGCTGGTGGTGGAGCGTTCGGGCGTTCTCAACCTTGGGGTTGAGGGGATGATGATCATCGGCGCGATCTGTGGTTTCGCCACGGCCGTTGAGACGGGGTCGCCCTTGCTGGGGTTTGGGGCTGCCGCTGTTGGTGGCGCACTACTAAGCCTGCTGTTTGCGTTTCTGACCCAAGTGATGCTGGCCAATCAGGTGGCTTCGGGGCTGGCGCTGACGCTGTTCGGGTTGGGGTTCTCGGCGCTATTGGGGCAAAGCTATGTCGGGGTGAAACCGCCGCGTTTGGGGGACGTGGATTTTGGCGTTTTGGGCGATATTCCTGTCATCGGCCCTGTCTTCTTGAGCCATGATATCATTGTCTACATCGGGCTGGCGTTGGTTGTGGCGGTTTGGGCCGTGCTCAAGTTTACCCGCGTCGGCCTGACCCTGCGCGCCGTGGGTGAAAACCACGATGCGGCCCATGCGCTGGGGTTCAAGGTCAAGCGCATCCGCACACTGGCGATTATGTTCGGCGGAGCCTGTGCGGGCGTGGGCGGTGCCTACATCAGCCTGATCCGCGTGCCGCAATGGACCGAAGGGATGACTGCGGGCGTTGGCTGGATTGCGCTCGCGCTGGTTGTGTTTGCCTCGTGGCGGCCGTTCCGCGTGCTGCTGGGTGCCTATCTTTTTGGCGGTTTGGTGCAATTGCAGCTGAATCTGCAAGGCGCAGGCGTTGCCATTCCTGTCGAATATCTGGCAATGTCGCCCTACGTTATTACCATCGTCGTCCTTGTCCTGCTGTCGCGGTCGAAAACCGCCGCACCAGGGTCACTGGGGCGCATTTTCCACGCCTCGTCCTGAGGCATCAATCTGCTAGAGAACCGATCCGGGGAGACACCATATGACATTCACCAAACGCGCCGCAGCCAAGCTGTTGCTGGGGACCGCACTGGCGGCCACCATGGGCACCGCTGCAATGGCCGATGGCCACGAAAAAACAAAAGTGGGCTTTGTCTACGTTGGCCCCGTCGGCGACGGCGGCTGGACCTACGAGCACGACAAAGGCCGCCAAGCGATCGAGGCCGAGTTCGGTGATCAAGTCGAAACCGTATTCGTCGAATCTGTGGCCGAGGGCCCCGATTCCGAGCGTGTGATGACCCAGATGGCACTGGACGGTGCGGACCTGATTTTCACCACGTCGTTCGGCTACATGGACCCGACGAACAATGTCGCGGCCAAGTTCCCTGATGTGAAGTTCGAGCACGCAACAGGCTACAAGCGTCTGCACCCCAACGTGTCCACATACTCGGCCCGTTTCTATGAGGGTCGCGCCATTCAGGGCCACATCGCGGGCAACATGACCAAGTCGAACATCATCGGTTATATCGCGTCCTACCCGATCCCCGAAGTTATTCGCGGCATCAACTCTGCGTTCATCCACGCACGCAAAGTAAACCCCGAGGTCGAGTTCAAGATCGTCTGGGCCTATACGTGGTTTGACCCCGCGAAAGAAGCCGACGCGGCCAAGGTTCTCATCGATCAAGGTGCCGACGTGATCTTGCAGCATACCGACTCCACAGCGCCCCAAGCGGCCGCACAGGAAGCGGGCAATGTTGTGACCTTCGGTCAGGCGTCGGACATGGGCCAATATGCGCCCTTCCCCCGCGTTTCGTCCATCATTGACGACTGGGCGCCCTACTACATCGCACGCACCAAGGCTGTCATGGACGGCACTTGGGAGCAGAAAGACACATGGGACGGCATTGGCGCGGGCATGGTCGGCATCGGCGAGATTTCCGATGCAGTCCCCGCAGACATCAAAGCCGAAGCACTGGCGATGAAAGCGGCGCTGGCGGATGGTTCATACCACGCGTTCACCGGCCCGTTGAAAAAGCAAGACGGCAGCGATTTCCTTGCTGAAGGCGAGACTGCGGATGACGGCACTTTGGCTGGCATGAACTTCTATGTCGAAGGCATCGTAGGCGACATCCCACAATAAGCGGACCGCTTTGGAATTTGGATCGGCCCCGCCAGAAACGGCGGGGCCTTTCTTGTTTGTGCTGCGCTACAACATCGCCCGCTATCCCGCAGGGTAGCTGCCGTCGGGCCCGTGGACTTCGGTCCCTTCAAGCCCGGGTGAGAAAACACAAATCAGGTGTAGCGCCGTGCCATCCGCAGGCACGCGGACCTCGTGCAGATCATGGGCGTCGGGCGCATAAAGCACCCCCGCCGAAATCTCGTGAACCCTGCCGCTGTCCAGCTCGATTACCTCGCCCGCGCCGCCGATGCAGTAGCATGCCTCGATGTGGTGTTTGTACTGCAACCGCAGGACCGCCCCGGGCAGAACGCGGGTTTCTGTCATGGAAAACCCCATACCGTCAGAGCGTACCAGCAGGCGCAAACTCTCCCATCCTGGTCCGCTGGCGTCGCGTGCTGTGCCTGTCAGGGTTGCCTTATCCGCGATGATCATCTGCGCTTCTCCCGTTGCGTCACGCGCAGTGTGACCCGCTTTGCAGGCGGGCGCAAACCGCCTAAGCTTTGTCTCATGATTAAATTGCACCACCTCAACAGGTCCCGCTCGCTCCGTATCCTCTGGCTGCTCGAAGAGATCGGCGTGCCATACGAATTTGTCGTGCATGAGCGGGACGCAAAGACGAACCTTGCGCCGCCCGCGCTGCTGGCGCTGCATCCGCTGGGCAAATCCCCGATGATCGAGATGGACGGCGAGACCGTGATTGAAAGCGGCGCAATCACCGAGGTCCTGTGCGCGACACATGCCCCCGATATGATCCCGCCTACGGGCAGCCCTGCACACCGCCGACATCTGGAGCTGATGCATTTCGCAGAAGGCTCTGCCATGACGCCCATTCTGTTGAACCTCTATGTCAGCAAGCTGGGGGATGCAGGCGCGCCCCTGCATCCGCGCATCACATCCGAGCTGGACAACCATTTCTCCTATATGGAAAACATGATCCGCCCGTCGGGGCATTTTGTGCTGGATGAGTTGAGCGCCGCTGACGTCATGCTCAGCTTTCCTGCGCAGATCGCCATGCGGCTGAACGGGCGCGATGCCTACCCCAAACTTACCGCGTTCGTCGACTGGGTCGAGGCGCAGCCCGCCTATCTCCGTGCGGTGGAAAAAGGCGGGGTGTAATCCGCCCGCCCCATTGAAGTGCCGCCGCAACGGTGGCACCAAAGGGGTATGATACAAAAACTGACCACTCTTGATGGGACGCCCATCAGCCGCTTTGCCTTTGGCACGATGCAGTTTGGCGCGGGCGCCGACCGTGCCGCATCACAAGCGATGTATGACGCGTCCCGCGCCGCCGGCATCAACCACTTCGACACCGCGCACGTCTACACCGACGGCGCATCCGAGACCTTTCTGGGCGAGATGATCGCGCCGCACCGCGATCAGGTCTTTGTCGCGACCAAGGCGGCTTATACGGGCGGCTCGACCCGCGCGACGATCCTGTCCTCGGCCAAGACATCCCTCCAGCGGATGAAGATCGACGTAATCGATGCGCTCTATCTGCACCGGTTTGACCCCGACACCGATATGCACGAGACGTTCGGCGCCTTGGCCGAACTGAAGCAGGAGGGCGTCATTCGCTACGTCGGCATCTCGAACTTTGCCGCATGGCAAGCGATGAAAGCCGTCTATATGGCGAATATGGCCGATCTGGAAATCGCGCTGATCCAGCCGATGTATAACGTGGTCAAACGGCAGGCCGAGGTCGAAATCCTCCCCATGGCCGAAGATATGGGGATGCTTTGCGCACCCTATTCGCCTTTGGGCGGCGGGTTGCTGACAGGCAAATACGACGGCAAAGGCACGGGGCGTCTGACTCAGGACGCCCGCTATGCTGCGCGCTACGACTTTGATTATATGCACCGCGCCGCACAGGAGCTGACCCGCATTGCCGCCCGCGAAGATGTGCATCCCGCCACGCTGGCAGTGGCTTGGGCCGCAGCGCACCCCACATCTCCCTCACCAATCCTGTCGGGCCGCTCGCTGGAGCAATTGAAGCCGTCCCTCGCCGCGATCGGCTATGACCTGTCTGACGCGCTCTATGCAGAATTGGCCGGACTGGTCCCCGCGCCGCCACCCGCCACCGACAGGGCAGAAGAAGCATGAGCCGCGACATCATCGTTATCGGCGGCGGCATTGCAGGACTGTCTGCCGCCGCGCGTCTCTCTGCGGATGCAAAGGTCACCGTGCTTGAGATGGAGAGCGTGACGGGCTACCACGCCTCCGGACGCTCTGCCGCGCTGATCGAAGAGAACTATGGCGCGCCCTTGGTTCAGGCACTGAATCGCGCCAGCATGGCGTATTTCCACGAAGGTGATTACCTGACCCAGCGCGGCTTGATGATTCTCGCGCAAGCGGATGACAAGGAGGCGTTCCGCGCAGATGCGGACCAAATGGGCGTGCACGAAATCTCGCCCTCCGAGGCCGTAGGCAAGGTGCCGATCCTTGATCCCGCAAAGGTCGGGTTCGCGGGCTACCACGCCGAGGCGTTCGACATTGATACCGACCGTTTGATGCAGGATTTCATCCGTGTGCTGCGCAAGAACGGCGGCGAGGTGATCACCGAGGCCATCGTAACAGGCATTCGCCGCGACAGCCACGGCTGGCATGTCTCGGCGGGGGCTGACTATACGGCGCGAACGCTGGTGAATGCGGCGGGCGCTTGGGCCGATTTGATTGCGGGCATTGCGGGGGTGACGCCGCTTGGCATCGTGCCGCACCGCCGCTCTATGGCGCGGCTGGCCGCCCCTGGCGGGCACGACACGTCACGCTGGCCGATGTTTTTCGGCACTGGCGAAAGCTGGTATGCAAAGCCTGACGCGGGCGCTTTGCTTGTCTCTCCTGCGGAAGAAGTCGCGACCCACCCCCATGATGCATTTGCCGATGACATGACGCTGGCCGAAGGGTTGGACCGCTATCAATCCATGGTGTCCGAGCCTGTGACCCGCCCTGTCGCCACATGGGCGGGCCTGCGCAGTTTCGCCCCGGACCGCACGCTGGTACTGGGCCGTGATACCCATGAACCGGAGTTCGTCTGGTGCGCGGGCCAAGGCGGTTATGGCTTCCAGACATCGCCTGCGGCCTCTGTTTTGCTGGCCGATCTTGTGGCGGGGCGCCCCCCCGCATTAAAGGCTGACGCCGTCGCGGCGCTGCGCCCCGACAGGCTGCAAACATGAGCAAACTGCCCCCCTCTGCCAGCATCACACATGCGGAAGAAGGCGGCAAGCTCAGCGCGCCATCCGCCCTGCGTAACATCGCAGCAATCACCGAAGTGGTCACCGCCCACGCTCCGCCTTCGGGCCGCGCATTGGAGATCGCATCGGGAACGGGCCAGCATATCACCGCCCTTGCCCGCGCCCTGCCCGCGCTGGACTGGCACCCCACCGAGATCGCCCCCGAACGCATCACCAGCATCAACGCCTACCGCGCCGAGGCCGCACTGCCGAACCTGCACCCTGCGCAAACGCTGGATGCCACGGCGGCAGGTTGGCCCGCGCAGCATGTGCCATACGATCTGGTCTACCTTGGAAACCTGCTGCACCTCATCTCCGACGCCGCCGCCAACACAGTGCTGAGCCAGGCGGCGCAGGTGCTCACGCCCCATGGCGTGTTGATCCTCTATGGTCCTTTCATGCGTGCAGGGCAGTTGACCTCGGACGGGGACAAATCGTTTCACGCCGACCTGCGGGGCGCGGATCCCGCGATCGGGTATAAAGATGACCGTTGGATCAATGAGATACTGACACAAGCGGGCCTTGACCTTAAGGTCGTGGAAATGCCCGCCAACAACCTATGCCTTATCGCCCGTCAGGAGCCGTCATGAATTTCCGCACCATCCTCTCTGCCTTGCTGATCGGAACACTGGCTGCTTGTGGGGGCGGCGATAGCGGGGGCAAAGCGATCCCTGTGGGTGAGGCCGTAGCCCCAAACTTTCGTGACGCAAAACCCGTTGACTTCAAAGGCCAAACGCCTGCCCGCTTTCCCGTGCACGGGATCGACGCGGCGCGGTTCCAGAAAAGCGTCAATTGGAAACAGGCGCGGCGCAATGGCGTGAACTTTGCCTTCATCAAAGCGACCGAAGGCGGTGATCTGTTGGACTCGTCGTTCAAGTCCCACTGGCGCGGCGCAGGTCAGGCAGGCGTGGCCCGCGGCGCCTATCACTTCTATTATTTCTGCACTACGCCCGAGGTGCAGGCCCGTTGGTTCATCAAAAACGTCCCGCGTGCCAAAGGCATGCTGCCGCCTGTGCTGGACATGGAGTGGAACCCGTTTTCGCCCACCTGCGCGCATCGCCGCCCCGAAGCCCGCGTGGTGCAAGACGAAATGCGCCGCTGGCTGAAGATCGTCGAGGCGCATTACGGCCAGCGCCCGATCATCTACACCACGCCGCGCTTTTACAAAGAGAACAAGCTGGCGCAGTTCAAAGGCTATGAATACTGGCTGCGCACCACGGCTAAAACCCCGCGTCAGGCCTATCCCGGCGAAAGCTGGCGCTTCTGGCAATACTCGATGACCGGCCTGATTGACGGGATCGCGGGGGAGGTTGATCTGAACCTGTTCAACGGCAACCGTGCCCAGTGGAATGCGTGGCTTGCCGCACGGGCGCACCGCTAGGAAATACGCCCAAGGCCCATCGGCAGTATCCAGACGGGCTGCCGTGCGGCCTTGATCTGGCAAGACGGCGCATGGGCGCGCAGGCCCGCCAGCTCTCGGCCCGCACGGATCGTGACGCAGGTCAGGTCCTCCGCAAAATCAGGCAGGTAAAAGATCACCACCTTGCGCGTGGCCCCGAAGCGCATCTGCGTAAGCGAGATCTGCGCGGCGGCGCGGCTGTGGCAGGCGTCCCAACACAGCTCTGCAATATCGGGGAGGTGCCGCAGGCTGTCCCTACGGTTGAGCAGAACGATCGTGACCGTGGCGTCGTCAGCCTGCTCTGCGCCAAGCGCCTCGCGGACCTCATCGGCGCGGTCCCCGATCACGGCTATCGTCGGCGTGCGTGGCGGGGACAGTGCCCCGCCCAGCGCAAAGACCACCGCGACAAAGCCTGCCGCGATGGTGAAATAGTGTCTAGCCGTCCACGCGGATTGTGGTGTTTTTCGGATCATACGGGCTGTCCTCGACAATCTCGGCGTCCCACAGCTGGTCAAACATCTTGACCTTGAGCTTGGTGCCCACGGTGGCCACCTCGGGCGAGACGTAGCCCATGCCGATCGACTTTTCAAAGGCGACAGAATAGCCGCCCGAGGTCAGACGCCCCACGCGGGTATCACCATAATAGAGTACTTCGCGCCCCCAAGGGTCCGCATCGTCAGGCCCGTCAATCAGCACGGTCACGCATTTCGCCTTGATCCCGTGATCGGCCATCGCCTGCTTGCCGTGAAACTCCTTGTTCAAATCAACAAAGCGCGGCAGGTCAGCCTCCAGCGGTGTGGCATCGCGGCCCAGCTCGGTGCCGAAGGCGCGATAGGATTTCTCCTGTCGCAGCCAGTTCTGCGCCCGCGCACCAACCAGCTTCATGCCGTGCGGCTCCCCCGCTTTTTCCAGCAGGTCAAACAGGTGGTTCTGCATCTCGATCGGGTGGTGCAGCTCCCAACCCAACTCTCCGGTATAGGCGACGCGGATGGCGCGCACGGGCACCATGCCCAGTTCGATGTTGCGCATGGTCAGCCACGGGAAGCGCTTGTTGCTCAGCACTGTTTCGGGGGAGGCGTCGCTCACGACTGCATTCAGCACATCGCGCGACTTCGGCCCTGCGATGGCAAAGACACCCCACTGCGTGGTCACGTCATGACACTCGATATAGCCCAGCTCGGGCATTTTATCCTCAATGGCCTTGCGCAGATAGTCGCTGTCATAGGCGGTCCATGCGCCCGCGCTCACCAGATAGTATTCGTCCTGCGCCAGCCGCACGATGGTATATTCCGTACGCGTGGTGCCAGCGCCTGTCAGCGCATAGGTCAGGTTGATGCGGCCCACGCTTGGCAGCTTGTTACACGTGAACCAATCCAGAAACGCAGTCGCCCCCGGCCCTTTGACCAGATGTTTGGTAAAGGCTGTGGCGTCGATCAGGCCCACGCCCTCGCGGATGGCCTTCGCCTCCTCCACCGCATACTGCCACCATCCGCCACGGCGGAAGCTGCGGCTGTCTGCATCGCTGAACCCTTCGGGCGCGTAGTAATTCGGACGCTCCCACCCGTTCACCCAACCAAACTGCGCGCCGCGCGCCGCTTGGCGGTCATAGGCAGGCGAGGTCCGCAGGGGCCGCGCCGCAGGGCGCTCTTCGTCAGGGTGATGCAGGATGTAGACGTGTTCGTAGGCTTCTTCGTTCTTGCGGGCCGCAAATTCGGTCGTCATCCAGTCGCCATAGCGTTTGGGATCAAGCGAGGCCATGTCGATCTCGGCCTCGCCGTTGACCATCATCTGCGCAAGGTAATACCCCGTGCCACCCGCCGCCGTGATCCCGAACGAGAACCCCTCGGCCAGCCACATATTGCGCAGCCCCGGCGCAGGGCCCACCAGTGGATTGCCGTCCGGCGTATAACAAATCGGCCCGTTGAAATCATCCTTGAGGCCGGAGTCCGCACAAGACGGCACACGCTCGGTCATGGCCATATACTGCTCGGCGATCCGGTCCAGATCGAGCGGGAACAGGTCAGCGCGGAAACTGTCGGGTACGCCATGCTCAAACCTTGCAGGCGCACCGTGCTCATAGATGCCCAAAATCCAGCCGCCCCGCTCTTCACGGGCGTAGGATTCATTGTCGGCATCGCGGATGACGGGATGCTCGGGGTTTCCATCCGCCCGCCATTTCACCAGCTCGGGGTCTTGGTCCATCACAATAAACGTATGCTCAACAGGGATCGCGGGCATCTTGATGCCCAGCATCTGCGCCGTGCGCTGCGCGTGGTTGCCGCTGGCCGTCACCACATGCTCTGCCGTGATCACTACCTGCTCGTCCGAAGGGACCAGATTGCCCCCCTTCTCGACCATCTTGGTCACGGTGACTTCCCACGCCTCACCGTTCCAATGGAAGGCATCGGCCTGCCACTTGCGCTCGATCACGACACCACGCTGGCGCGCGCCTTTGGCCATCGCCATGGTCACATCGGCAGGGTTAATATAGCCGTCCGTCTGGTGGTAAATCGCGCCCTTCAGATCGTCCGTGCGGATCAGCGGCCACTTCGCCTTGATCTCGTCTGGCGTCATCCATTCATAAGGCACGCCGCACGTCTCGGCGGTGGAGGCATAAAGCATATACTCCTCCATCCGCTCCTGCGTCTGCGCCATGCGCAGGTTGCCCACAACAGCAAAGCCCGCGTTCAACCCCGTCTCTTCCTCAAGCGTCTTGTAGAACTTGATCGAATAGTCGTGGATATGCGTCGTCGCATAAGACATGTTGAAATACGGCAGCAACCCCGCCGCATGCCAGGTCGAGCCTGAAGTCAACTCGTCGCGCTCCAACAACACAACATCATCCCAGCCCGCAGCCGCCAGATGATAGGCAATCGAGGTGCCAACAGCGCCGCCACCAACAACCAAAGCTTTGACTTGCGTTTTCATATCCCGATTCCCCTTTGCGCGTGATGCCACCGTTGTACCGCGCACACCCGATACCAACGGCAAACCCGCGACGCGCCAGCGCAAAAAACCGACCTCCTCCCGAAAGAACCAAGGCCGATCTACGGCCTATTTTTTCCGGCCCTATATCCTCTGGAGAATCCCGATGTTCCAAAAGGGCGTCGGGGTGGGGCAGAGCCCCGACAACACCGGCCTCAGACAGTTACGGCAAAATCTTGCCGGGGTTCATAATCCCGTCCGGATCAAGCGCGTGTTTGATAGCTCCCATAACATCCACAGCACCGCCCAACTCCTTGCGCAGATAGGGCCGCTTGCCCTGCCCGATGCCATGCTCGCCCGTGCAGGTCCCGCCCAGCGCGATCGCGCGGTCGTTCAGCCAACTGACAAACTGCTCGGCCCGCGCCACCTCATCGCGGTCTTCCATGTCCACCAGCAAAGAGGCATGAAAATTCCCGTCGCCCGCGTGGCCTACGATGGGCGCAATCAGCCCCATCTCCAGCGCCTTTTCATTCGCACTGCCCACCGCTTCGGCCAGTTTCGAGATCGGCACACAAACATCCGTCGCGACCGCTTTGCACCCGGGCCGCAAAGCCAGCATCGCCCAATAGGCGTCATGGCGCGCCTGCCACAGCTTGTTGCGCTCTTCCAGGCTGGTCGTCGCGGCATAGCCGTTGCCGCCGAAATCTTCCGCCAATGCGCCGAAGGTCTCTGCCTGCTCGGCCACGCCTGCGTCCGAGCCGTGGAACTCAAGCAACAGCAAAGGCGTCTCGGGCAGCGTCAGTTTGGAATAGCTATTCACCGCTTTCACCACCAACGCATCCAACAGCTCGATCCGCGCCACGGGCAGACCGTATTGGATCACCGCCATCACCGCCTCACAGGCTGCCTCGATCGTCGGGAACGAACAACTCGCCGCCGAGATCGCCTCGGGGATGCCCTGCAACCGCAGGCTGACTTCGGTAATAATCCCCAGCGTCCCTTCAGAGCCGACCATCAACCGCGTCAGATCATACCCCGCCGAAGATTTGCGCGCGCGACTTGCGGTGCGAATAATCTCGCCATTGGCCATCACGGCCTCCACGCTCAGCACATTGTCCTTCATCGTACCATAGCGCACCGCATTGGTACCCGAGGCCCGCGTGGCCGTCATGCCGCCAATGCTGGCATCCGCTCCGGGATCAATCGGGAAAAACAGCCCCTGATCCCGCAGATGGGTATTCAAAGCCATCCGCGTCACACCGGGCTGCACACGGCAATCCAGATCGCCCGCATTCACCTCCAGCACGTCGGCCATCTGGCTCACATCAATGCTGATCCCGCCCGCAGGCGCGTTCACATGCCCCTCAAGCGAAGTGCCGGTACCAAAGGGAATAATCGGCACCTTATGCGCGGCACAAATCTTGACCACATCCGACACCTCCTGCGTCGACTGCGCAAAAACAACCCCGTCGGGGGGCTGGTTGGCGATCCACGTTGTTGTGTGCGCGTGCTGCTCACGAATGGCAGCACCCGCGCTAAACCGCTCTCCGAACTGCTGCTTGAGGATCCCAAGCGCCGCCCCGATCCCGTCTTCATTCCGCTGCAATGCTGTCACGCTCTACTCTCCCAACACAATGCCTTCACGGCGCGGATCCGCACCGCCGCGCAGCCTATCACCAATCGCGATAAGATGAAGACCCGACGTCAACGCCCGCGCATTTGTCTCATACCCGACTGCACCAAGGCCATCGGCCAAAGCCTCCGCCGACGTCCCCGCCTCCAGATCATAAGTGCCAAAACGGTTCACCGCATGGGGCAATGTTGCGGCCTGTTGCGGGTCCATCCCCCAGTCAATCATCGCGATAATCGCCTGCGTGGTATAACCGATGATCCGGCTGCCCCCCGGCGAGCCCGCCACAATCACGGGCGCACCGTCCTTCATCACAATTGTCGGCGACATAGAAGACCGCGGCCGTTTGCCCGGCTCCACCCGATTGGCAATCGGCACACCCTCGCGGTGGCTGCGAAACGAAAAATCCGTCAGCTCGTTATTGAGAAGGAATCCCCCCACCATCAAACGACTGCCAAAGCCGTTCTCGATCGTGGTCGTCATCGAGGCCACATTGCCATAGCTGTCCACGATCGAGATATGCGAGGTTGAAGGCAGCTCGATCGCTTCCCCGTCTGCCCAATTGAGCGCATGGTCAAACGCAGGCGATCCCGCCGAAACCTCCTCCAGCGCACGGTCGCCCGCCAGCAACGCACCCCGCTGCGCCAGATAGGACGGCTCCAACATCCCTTCTACAGGCACAGGCACAAAGTCACTGTCCGCCACAAACCGCCCACGATCCGCAAAAGCCAGCCGCGCCGCGTCGCCGATCAAACGGCGTACCGTCACATCACTTGGTCCCGCGCTCAGATCATAGCCCTGCAACATGCCCAAGGTCTGCCCCACCGCAATCGCGCCGGACGAAGGCGGCCCCATGCCACATACCTCATGCGCACGATAGGCTGCACAAACCGCTGGCCGCTCTTTCACGCGGTAGATCGCCAGATCGACCTCCGACAAAACGCCCGGATTGTCCTTTGCCCCCTGCACGGTTGCCACAATGCTTTTTGCCAAATCACCCGCATAGAACGCGCCCATCCCCTGCTGGGCCAAAACCTCAAGCGTGTGCGCATAGGGCAAATTCACCAACCTGTCGCCCGCCGCGACGGGCACACCTGCGGGCAGAAAATACTCCGCCGTGATGTCCGACGCCGCCAACCGTTCTGCATCATTGGCCACCAGCTGCGCCAGTCTGGGGCTGACAGAAAACCCCGCCGCCGCCAGCTTGCGCGCAGGCTCTAACAAATCGGCCCACGCATGGCGGCCATACCGCTCATGCACCTGCGCCAGCAACGCGGGCGTTCCAGGCGTACCAACAGAGCGCCCGCCCACAACCGCATCAAAGAACCGCAGCGGCGCGCCTGTCGCGTCCTGAAACAACCGCGGCGTTGCCGCCAATGGCGCTGTTTCGCGCCCGTCATACGTGGTCAACGCCCCGCGTTCCGCATCATACCACACCAGAAACGCGCCACCCCCAAGACCCGAGCTTTGCGGCTCAACCAGCCCCAGCATCACCTGCACAGCAACCAAAGCATCCGCCGCCGTCCCCCCGGCGGCCAAAACATCGGCGCCAGCCTGCACCGCATGCGGGTTCGCAGCCGCAACCATCCACTGCGACGCCTCTACGGGTGCGCCCGCACCCTTTAACGCAAGCGATGCCGAAACCTCTGGCGACAGACTCTCGAACACGCCAACACCAGCCGCTTCCGGGTCAACCGCATCCGCCGCCTGCTGCGCCACAGCCCCCTGCGCCATTACCGCCAGGCACATCGCCATCAATCTATGCACACCGCTCTCCAATCGCTTCTTTATTTTGCCCTTAAACTCAATCCCGCATGACCCTAAAAACGCCGACAGACCCGTTTACAGCATCGCAGGCACAACCTGATCGGGGGGCCGGTGGCCGTCATCAAACGTCTTGATATTGATGATCACCTTCTCGCCCATCTCCATCCGCCCTTCCAACGTCGCCGATCCCATATGCGGCAGCAACACTACGCTATCGAGCTCGCGCAGGCGCGGGTTTATCTCAACTCCGTGCTCGTACACATCCAACCCCGCGCCCTTCAACTCGCCCGCCCGCAACATGCGGGTCAGCGCGTTCTCGTCGATGACTTCCCCGCGGGAGGTATTCACAATCACCGCATCTGGTTTCATCAGCTTCAACCGCCGCGCATTCATCAGATGGAAGGTGGACGGCGTATGCGGACAATTGACCGAGATCACGTCCATCCGCGCCACCATCTGGTCAAGGCTCTCCCAATAGGTCGCCTGCAAATCGGCCTCCACCTCGGAGCGCAGGCGGCGGCGGTTGTGATAATGGATCTGCATCCCGAAGGCAGAAGCCCGCCGCGCAACAGCCTGACCAATCTGGCCCATTCCCAAAATACCCAAGCGGCGGCCCGCGATCCGCCCGCCCAGCAAAGCATTGGGGGCCCAGCCGT
Source organism: Sulfitobacter aquimarinus (assembly GCF_040149565.1). Lineage (NCBI taxonomy): Bacteria > Pseudomonadati > Pseudomonadota > Alphaproteobacteria > Rhodobacterales > Roseobacteraceae > Sulfitobacter > Sulfitobacter aquimarinus. The sequence goes on along the minus strand of NZ_JBEFLO010000009.1, from coordinate 81,405 downwards.
CCCACTGGCCCTTTTGCATCTTGGCCATACCTTCGGGCATCCGCCGCGTCACCGCCAGCATCAGCGCCATGGTCATGTCTGCCGTATCATCGGTCAGAACGCCGGGCGTGTTGGACACCAACACCCCCTTTTGCCGCGCAGTGGCCACGTCGATATGATCAACCCCCGCGCCGTAATTCGCAATCAGCTTCAGGCGCTCCCCCGCTTGCGCCAACAGGCCTGCGTCAATTGCGTCGGTGATCGTAGGCACCAGCACATCACAGGTCTTGACCGCCTCGACCAGCTCGGCACGGGTCATCGGCGCGTCCGTCTCGCGCAGGGTCACATTGAATAACTCTGCCATACGGGTCTCGACCACCTCAGGTAACCGTCGCGTGACTACAACACTCAGCTGTTGTTTTGGCATAACTCATTCTCCGTGCTTGGCAGGGTCCACCCCTGACTGGCATGGTGGCCCAAGCAGCGACGAGGCACAAGAACCCCGCGCCGCATCAGAGCAAGACAAATAACAATTCAGTGCAGGCAGCACCCCATGAACACATCCCGTATGCGCCGTCTTGGCGCAGGCCTCCTTGGCGCGACAGCCCTTATCTTGACAACCAGCTTCGCCACGCCCGTTTTGGCAGCGGGGTCGGACAGCTCGGCCAAACCCGTTCAGATCAAAGCGATGGGAAAAGTCACAAAACGCCCGATCCCGCGCTATGTCTCGATGAAAGCATCCGAGGGCAACGTGCGCCGTGGTCCGTCCCTGTCGCACCGCATCGATTGGGTTTTCAAACGCCGCGACATGCCGCTGCGCATCACAGCCGAGCATGGCCACTGGCGCCGCGTCGAAGACCGCGACGGCATGGGCGGCTGGGTCCACTATTCCCTGCTGTCAGGCACCCGCACCGTGCTGATTGAAAAAGACATGCTGACCCTACACGCCCGCCCGATGGCCAAAGCGCCCGTAACGGCGGCGCTGGAATTGGGCGTGGTTGCCCGCGTCAGCGAATGCGCACAAGAATGGTGCCTGCTACGCTCTGGCGGGTTTAAAGGCTGGGCGCCCAAGGCGCGGCTTTGGGGTGTGCGCGCTTTGGAAGAATTTGACTGATTGAACCTGCCCGTCCTTTGGATCATGCTGCGGCTCTGCGCTGATCTGACAAAGGACCCTGCCCGATGAAATCCGTTTCTTACGACCGTTTCGGCCCTGCCGCCGATGTGCTGAGCCTGTCTGATATCGACACGCCCGCCCCCGCGCCAGGTGAAGTCACCGTGCGCATGGCCCTGTCCGGCGTAAACCCCTCTGACACCAAATCCCGCGCAGGTGCGCCCGGTGTGGCGAAACCGGCCTTTGCCCAAGTCATCCCGCACAGCGATGGCGCAGGCACCATAGAGGCCGTGGGCGCAGGCGTGGACCCCGCCCGCATCGGCACCCGCGCCTGGATCTGGAACGGCCAGTGGCAACGCGCCTTCGGCACGGCTTCTACCCACATCACCCTGCCCGCCGAACAGGCCGTGGCATTGCCCGACAGCGTCAGCCTTGAGACAGGGGCTATCCTTGGCATTCCGGGCCTGACCGCAGCCGAGGCGGTGTTTGGCCCGGGTGATGTGACGGGGCAAACGCTGCTCATTGCGGGCGGCGGGGGCACCGTGGGGTATCTGGCCGTGCAACTGGCCGTCTGGGGTGGTGCGCATGTCATCGCCACCTGTAGCGAACGGGACCGTGCGCGGGTCGAGGCGGCGGGCGCGCATTGCGTGCTGGACTACCGCTCGGAGACATTGGCGCAGGACATCCTTGCCGCGAACAACGGCGCTTTGGTTGACCGTGTGCTGGAGGTCGAGTTTGGCGTAAACATCGACACGAACGCCACCGTGATCAAGGCAAACGGGACAATCGCCGCCTATGGCTCGCAGCTCGATATGATGCCTGTGCTGCCGTTCCGCCCGCTGCTGTTCAAGGCTGTGACCATCGACATCATTCTGATCTACCTGCTGCCCCTGTCTGAGCGAACCGAGCGGATTGCCCGCCTGCACGCCGCCCTAGAGGCTGGTGCGCTGACCTGCCCTGTCGCCGCGATCTATCCATTGGCCGACTGTGCCGCGGCACATGACGCCGTAACGGCAGGCGGCCGCGCGGGGGCGATCCTGCTTAGCTGTGACTAGATTTGCAAAGATGCGCGTGTGGGCATAGAATCCTCCAATATATAAACGAGAATTCAATCCAGAGATTTCACATGCGCATTTTTGCTTTCTTGCTGTGCCTGATGCTGCCCCTTGGGGCCGTGGCGCAGACTGCGGACCAGCCGTCGGGCACCATCACCCTTTCGGATAGTGCGACACAAGACGCCAGCATTGCCATCCGCATCCGCGACATCATGGGAGAGTTGGAAGGCTACGGTGATGTCACTGTCTCTGTCTCGTCGGGCATCGTTACCCTGCGCGGCAGCACGCTGGACACGGAAACGGCCTTGCGTCTGAACGATTTGGTCGGCCGCGTTGAAGGCGTTGTCGCCATCGAAAACGAAGTGGCCCAAACCACCGATGTGGTGCAGCGCCTGAACCCCGCCGTTGAGCGGCTCCTTGCCCGTATGCAGCAATTCATCGCGCTACTGCCGCTGGTGCTGGTCGCGGTGTCGCTGTTTGTCATCATTGTCATCGCGGGCTTTGCCATCGCACGGCGCAAACAGCCGTGGGACCGTCTGGCCCCGAATGCCTTTATCGCCGACATCTTCCGTCAGGTGCTGCGGTTGGTCTTTGTTATCGGCGGGCTGGTTGTCGCGCTGGATATTCTGAACGCTACCGCGTTGCTGTCGGGTATTCTGGGTGCTGCGGGGATCGTTGGCCTCGCTATCGGTTTTGCTGTGCGTGACACGGTCGAGAACTTCATCGCCTCGATCATGCTGTCGATTCGCCAGCCCTTCCGCCCCAATGACACGATCGAGATCGAGGGCGACACCGGCAAAGTCATCCGCCTTACCTCGCGGGCGACCATATTGCTCAGCTTTGATGGCAACCACATCCGCATCCCCAATTCGACCGTCTTCAAAAGCCGTATCGTCAACTTTTCGCGCAACGCCGAGCGGCGGTTCACCTTTCAGGCAGGCGTAGCCCCCGACGCCGATCTGGCCCACGCGCAGACACTGGCCGCCAACACGCTCGACGCGTTGCCGTTTGTTTTGAGCACACCCAAAGCATCCGTCTGGATCGAGGAGGTCGGCGACAGTTGGGTCACGATGGGCATGGCCGCGTGGATCAACCAGAATGACACCAGCGTGGTGCTGGCCCGCTCCGAAGCGATACGCATGGTGCAAGCCGCTTATGATACAGCGGATATGTCCGCGCAGGCCCCCGCCTACCGCCTTTTGCACGAAGGGGCGACCGGCACACCGCAAATGACGCAACCCACGCCCGAGGTGGCCTATGAGGGCCCCGTTGTTCCCCCCTCACCTGTGCAGGATGTTGACGCGGTCGAGGACAAGCAACTCGAAGAAATTGTGGAACTTGAGCGTGCAGAAGAGCATGCAGATCTGCTGCGTGAAAACGCCGAACAGGAATAACAGCAAATTTGGTAGATTTCTGAACGATAAAGGCTTGCACCCCACAGCAATCGGCCCTATCTAACCGCCTACGTTGGGATGTGGCCAAGTGGTAAGGCATCTGTTTTTGGTACAGAGGATCGTAGGTTCGAATCCTACCATCCCAGCCACGCAGTCTAAGATATCTAAATAGTTCATTTTGATACCTTAGACTGCGTGTTTTCCAACGGTATTTCTGAAATCGTTGTCTTGGTCATTCAGGCAGGTCGCTGATCGGCACGTGCCCGTCGCCTGGAACAAGCCTTGCGCAATCCTCCAACACCAACGCACGAGAGGCCGCCCCGAATCGGGCCGACCTGTTTTTGTTCCACTATGTCTTTGTGATCTTCGCGGCGTGCGTAGTCGCATCAGAAGATAAGATCACCCGCGTCGATCTGGGCCTCTTGAACACCAAGCAGCGTGACCTGCCCTGCCGCCCCCAACGAGATCACCACATCCCCTCCCACATCGTTTGCCGCTGATGTGAAATCGGCAAAGTCGTTGATCGCCATGACGTCCGAGAAATCAAGGATGTCGATGTTGGGTTGGAAATCGGCAACGATATCGGCCCCGTTTGCGGCGCTGAAAACAAAGGTGTCCGCGCCTGTTCCCCCGTCAAGCATGTCATTGCCCGCGCCGCCGATCAGTGTGTCGCTGTTCACGCCGCCTGACAAAACGTCGGACCCGTCATCGCCCTCAAGGCGGTCGTTGCCGCCCTGACCCTGCAACGTGTCATTGCCGCCCTCGCCATACAGCACGTCAGATCCGGCATTGCCCAGAACGATGTCATTTGCGCCACCTGCATAGACCAGATCATTGCCCAAACCACCATCAATGCTGTCAGCGCCTGTGCCGCCCCCTAGGGTGTCAGCGCCCGTGCCGCCCGACATGGTGTCAGCGCCGCCGCCACCCGTCATCATGTCAGAACCCGCAGCCCCCAGCACGCGGTCATTTCCGTTGCCACCCGCCACGGTGTCATTGCCTGTGCCGCCATCGACGGTATCGTTCCCGTCACCGCCATCCACCGCATCAAAACCCGCCCCCCCCAAGACGAGATCATCGTTCTGCCCGCCGAACAACCGGTCTGCATTGGCTTGGCCCAGCAGCGTGTCATTCCCGATATTGCCACGCAGGGTATCGTTGTCCGTGCCTCCTGTAATGCTGTCGTCTCCGTCCTGGCCGACAATATCATCCGTGCCCTTGCCCCCCAACAACGTATCCGCGCCGATGCCACCGATCAAAACGTCATTGCCCGCACCACTATCCAGCAGGGAGCCGACATCAGCCGCGGTCACGGTATCGTTCCCGCCAATGGTATTGCCCGCAAAATTCTCGAAGTTCAGCAGGACATCCGCGACGCCATTGACCGCGCCCGTTTGCAGATTCACCAGTTGCCCCGTGGCGGTGCCGTATTGGAACGTATCGCGTCCAGCGCCGCCGTCGGTTTCCCCCAGATCAAGGTTGCCTGTGCCGCTGAACCGGAACACGTCATCGCCCGCGCCCAGATCAATGATGTTGCCAACGTGGAATGTATCGACCGTATCGTTGCCCGCGCCACCGCTGATGTCATGGGTGCCAAAGGGACCAGAGCGGTTATAGATCAAGTCGTCACCTGCATCCCCCGAAATCGTGTCATATCCCATGTTTCCGGCATACAGCGTGTCATTGCCCGCGCCGCCCTCCAGCACATCATCGCCGTTATAGGCAAACAAGCGGTCGTTGCCGTCACCGCCGCGGATCACATCACTGGCGTCCCCGCCATACAGCGCGTCATTGCCTGCACCGCCGCTCAGATCATTGCCGCCGTCGTTACCATAGAGGCTGTCGTTTCCTGCGCCCCCGTCAAGCGTGTCATTGCCATCCCCCCCAGACAAAAGATCCGCTCCGCCGCCACCCTCCAGAATGTCGTTTCCAGATTCTCCAGCCATTACATCTGCGCCGTCGTCATCGCCGCCCGCAAGCGTGTCATCGCCAAACCCGCCATAGATCGTGTCATCGCCGTCTTCGCCAAGCAGCGCGTCATCATCGTTTCCGCCGAGCAGTGTATCGTTGCCTTCTCCGCCGCGCAGAACATCATTGCCGTCCCCACCGCTCAGGCTGTCCCCGCCTGCACCACCGTCGAGAAAGTCTATACCGGCATCGCCATATAGCAGGTCGATATCATCCCCGCCCAGCAAGGCATCATTACCGTCACCGCCGCGCAACACATCGTTGCCGCCGTTCCCGATCAAAAAGTCGCTGCCTGCCTCGCCCAGAATACTGTCATTGCCCTGCACCGCAAAGTTGTCATTCCCGTGCCCTGTAACCGACACGCCCAACATATAGGTGGCGCCCGAGGCAATTGGCGCAGCGCCCGACTGCTCCACACGGATGTAGACGGTTTGATACAAACCTGTTGTATTTTCCCAGTTCAGAAACGCGTCCAGCGCGCCACTACTGCCCAATCCACCGCCCCCCTCAAAGGTGTCATCATTCGAGGCAAGGACATTGCCCGACGCATCAAACAGCGTCAGCGCGCTGTCAAAGGAGGGTCCGCCATATTGGCTGTGCCCGAAATCAATATCAGCGGTAAGCGTTTGCCCCATGAACACGTCGACGGCAAACACATCGTACTCGCCTGCGCCCTGCCCGAGAACTGTCATATAGGGAATGCTGTCGTCCTCGACCAAAGGGTTGGGTTGGGTTGACCACAGGTAGGTGTCGTTAATGTCCGCAGCGGTGGCGATTGTATTGTTGCCCGCGTCATCATCTACAAAAACCAGATCAATATCGCCCACCACAACATCGTTCCCCGCACCTGCGATGACCGTGTGGTTGCCAGTAAAGAACGCCGACTGCGCCAGAATAATGTCCCCGTCTGCCGTCCCCGTGCCAAGGCCGCCATTTGTGCTTACTGTGATATTCGTCATTGGAAGTTCCTTTGATAAAATAGGGGGGCCGCGATGGTACAATACATCGCGTCAGGCGGAAATTCGCATGCCTTGGGGATATAGAACCAAAGTTCGTCCCAGTTGTATAGGCAGGCTTTCCTAGCCCTCATTTACAAGCAGAGTTGGAATAGTGGGCGCGGCGAATTGCGTCGCCAAGCGCCTGCCGCCTCACGGCCCTTACAAGATGTTGACTGTATCCCCGGCGATGCCAAAGCGGCGCTCTGTCTCGGCCCCTTCCGTAAACAAGGCCCGTGCAGCCTGTTGGTGCGGAGCGTTCGGGGCCACATATGGCGCAGGTTCAACTCCAACGATCAGGGATGAAGCGCGGAAAAACACCCGCTCAAAAGTTCATTCCGCTGCAAAATTACCCATTTAAAGTACATTACCCTAAAATTTATCAAAAATAAGACCCAATCGCCAAGGCATATCCCTACACTAATGACAGGGACCCAAGCGCACCTGACAGACGTGCCGGATGGTTCTGTGCCGCCAATGGGGCCACCCCCGCTGCGGTGCATCATACTCAAAAAAACGGAGGAACGAATGACAATCAAGATAGTCATTGGACTGGACGGGACAGACACCGGAGAACGCGCGCTTGCCTTCGCCAAGGAACTGGCCTCGAAGATGGAAACCTGCGAGCTGCTGGCGATTTATGTGATAGAATGGTCGCCATTCACCTTCCAGACGGCCGAAGAAAACGCCCAGCGCCACAAGCGCCGCGAAGAGGAGATCGCACTTGCGACCTCGCGCATCGTAGAGCCTGCGGTGACCGCGCTGAAAGCGGCGGGTTTCAACGCCAGCGGCATGGTGCGCCACGGCGACGTGGCCGAGACACTGAACAAGCTGACGGTCGAAAACGGCGGCGCGCAAATTATCGTCGGGCGGGCCTCGTCGGACGGGTTTGCAAAGCGGCTGTTCGGCAGCTCGACCCAGAACCTTGTGATGCACGCGGACGTGCCTGTCACAGTTGTCGGATAGGGGGATAGTATGAACACGACTTACAAAACACTGGGGGCTGCGGGGCTGATGTCATCGCTTGCCACCTCGGCGCTGGCCCAAGAGGCGATGACGCTGGACCAGAAAGTAAACGACGCATTCGCGGCTTCAACGGGCTGGTTCGTGAACTTTATCTTTATGTCGCTGCCCGGCACGAACTTTCCATGGATCGTTCTGTGGTTGGTTGTCGCGGCGACGATTTTCACCATCTACTTCGGCTTTGTGCAGTTTCGCTTTTTCAAACACGCGATCCATCTGGTCAAAGGCGACTACTCCGACCCCAATGACGCGGGCGAGGTGAGCCATTTTCAAGCGCTGGCAACTGCGCTGTCGGGTACCGTTGGCCTTGGCAACATTGCTGGTGTTGCCGTGGCGGTCGGTATCGGGGGGCCGGGGGCCACGTTCTGGATGATCCTTGCGGGTCTTTTGGGCATGGCGTCCAAGTTTACCGAATGTACGCTGGGCGTAAAATACCGCAATGAATATCCTGACGGCTCTGTTTCGGGGGGGCCGATGTACTATATCTCCAAAGGGTTTGACGAGCTGGGCCTGCCCGGTGGTAAAATCCTTGCGGTGCTGTTTTCGGTCTTCTGTATTCTTGGCGCTTTGGGCGGCGGGAACATGTTTCAGGCCAATCAGGCGCACGCGCAGATTTCAGGCATTGTCGGTGACTATCCCGGCTGGATCACGGGCATCATCTTTGCCGCGGTTGTCTTTGCCGTCATCGTGGGCGGGATCAAATCCATCGCCAACGTGACCGAAAAAGTCGTGCCGATCATGGGCATCCTGTATGTTGGTGCGGCGGCGATCATCCTGATCGTGAACTACGACATGATCGGTTGGGCCTTCGGCCAAATCTTTGCCGGTGCGTTTACGGGCCTCGGCGTTGCAGGCGGCTTTGTCGGCGCGTTGATCCAAGGGTTCAAGCGGGCTGCGTTCTCGAACGAAGCGGGCGTCGGTTCGGCGGCTATCGCACACTCTGCGGTGCGCACAAACGAGCCGATCACCGAAGGCTTCGTTTCCTTGCTGGAGCCGCTGATCGACACTGTTGTGATCTGCACCATGACCGCGCTGGTCATCGTGATCTCGCAGCAGTTGATCATTGATCCCGCAACGGGCAACTACATGCTGAACGAGGCTGGTACAGCCATCGCCACAGTCGACGGCAACTCTGGCGTCTCATTGACCTCGGCGGCGTTCGGATCGGGCATCAGCTGGTTCCCGTTCGTTCTGGCAATTGCAGTCGTTCTGTTCGCCTTCTCGACCATGATCTCGTGGAGCTATTACGGCCTCAAGGCGTGGACCTACCTGTTCGGCGAAGGCAAAACCTCCGAGCTGGTGTTCAAGGTGATCTTCTGCGTGTTCATCGTGATCGGTGCGGCGGCCTCTCTTGGTCCGGTCATCGACTTCTCGGATGCGGCGATCTTTGCCATGGCCGTGGTCAATATCTTCTGCCTGTATTTCCTGATGAAACTGGTCAAGACCGAACTGGCATCCTATGCCGCACGTCTCGACAGCGGTGAGATCAAGAAGTTCAACCATTAATACAAACGCCCCGACGCAGCAGTTTTGCGTCAGGGCAACTTCGGCCCCTTCGGGCGAGTCATGATGTGACGCATTCATAGCACCGTCACGGCAAGTGATTGTTGTGGAAACCGCGTCCTTCCCCCCCTTGGCACCTATTGTCGCACAGCCCTTAACGGGCGGGAAAAAAGGGATATGTCCTTTGTAGCAAAACAGGCAAAGGACAAGCCCACCCCGTGGACACACTTCTTCTTTCGCGCATCCAGTTCGGCGCCAACATATCGTTTCACATTCTGTTCCCCACGATCACCATCGCACTGGGGTGGATGTTGTTGTTTTTCAAGCTGCGCTTCACCGCCACGGGTGAGAAGAAGTGGATGCACGCCTATATGTTCTGGGTGAAAATCTTTGCGCTGTCTTTTGCCATGGGCGTTGTGTCGGGCATTACCATGTCCTTCCAGTTCGGCACCAACTGGCCGGGGTTCATGGAGACTGTGGGCAATGTCGCGGGGCCGCTGCTGGCCTATGAGATCATGACCGCCTTTTTCCTTGAGGCCGTGTTCCTTGGAATCATGCTGTTCGGTGCCTCACGGGTGAAGTCTTGGGTGCATACGCTGGCGACCTTCCTTGTGGCCTTCGGCACAACCATGTCGACCTTCTGGATCATCGTGCTGAATTCATGGATGCACACCCCGCAGGGCTATGAGCTGATCGACGGTGTCGTGCATGCGACCAACTGGTTCGAGATCATCTTCAACCCCTCCATGCCCTACCGCTTAGTGCATATGATGCTGGCCTCCGGCCTCACCGTGGCCTTCCTGATCGCGGGCATCTCTGCCCTGCGGATACTGTGGGGCGACCGTGGCGAGGACGTGAAGGCGGCGTTGCGGGTGGGCATCATCGCGGGTGCCGCACTAATCCCGCTGCAAATCCTTGCGGGGGATTTTCACGGCCTGAACACGCTGGAACACCAGCCTGCAAAGGTCGCCGCGATGGAGGGGAACTGGGACACGGGCCCCAATACTCCGCTGGTTCTGTTCGCCATTCCCGACGAAGCAGCGCGTGAGAATACCTACGAGATTGCGATCCCCAATCTTGCCTCCCTGATCCTGACCCACAAGGCCGATGGCGTGGTGCCGGGGCTGAACGATTTTGTAACCGAAGACGGCGAGGTGCTGCACCCGCGCGTGGCGCCTGTGTTCTACAGCTTCCGCATCATGGTCGGGACAGGCATGGCGATGCTGTTGCTGTCTTGGGGCGGGGTGTACCTGCTGCGCCGTTACGGCGCGGGCGATATGCCCAAGGTTTCGCTGTATGCCTTCTGCGCGATGAGCTTTAGCGGCTGGATCGCCACCCTTGCAGGGTGGTACACCACCGAGATCGGCCGCCAGCCGTGGTTGGTATCAGGCGTGCTGTCCACAAAGGACGCCGTCAGCGATGTGCCTGCGGGAATGGTTCTGAGCACGCTCATCGGCTATCTGGTTGTCTATGGCGCACTGATCCTCGCCTATATCGGGGTCATTACCTATCTGGCACGCAAAGCGACCAAGGGTGAGCAGTTGGTCACCCGCGCCTACCCGCGCAGCGGTGAGGCGAACATCAAAGCCCTCGTACCCGGAGAATAGTGATGGAATATTTCGGAGACCCTGCCGTCTGGCTCCCGTGGAGCTTTGCCGCTCTGATGGGGCTGTCGATCCTGATGTATGTGGTGCTTGACGGGTTCGACCTTGGGGTCGGGCTGCTGATGCCGCTGGCGGATGATGTCCAAAAGGACAAGCTGGTCGCCTCGATCGGGCCGTTCTGGGACGCGAACGAGACGTGGCTGGTGCTGGCTGTGGGGCTGCTGCTGGTGGCGTTTCCGCCTGCGCACGGGGTGATCCTTACGGCGCTTTATCTGCCGGTGTTCGTGATGCTGGTGGGCCTGATCCTGCGCGGTGTCTCGTTCGAGATGCGGGCCAAAGCACCGCTCAAACAAAAACCGCTGTGGAACGGGGCCTTCTTTGCGGGATCGCTGATGGCCTCACTGTCCCAAGGGTTCATGCTGGGGATGTACATCATGGGTCTGACGTGGACCCTGCCGCATGTGGGTTTTGCCCTGCTGACGGCGGTGTTCCTGACCGTGGGCTACAGCTTTATCGGGGCGGCGTGGCTAATCTGGAAGACCGAAGGGGCGTTGCAAGAACGCGCCATCGGGTGGGCAAAGGGTGGCATGTGGGGGCTGGTGATGGGCATCGCCGCCATCTCGCTCGCGACACCATTTGTCAGCACGCGTATCTTCGACAAATGGTTCAGCTATCCGTCGTTCGCCTATCTGTCGCCGCTGCCGATCCTGTCGCTGGTGCTGGTGGGTTATCTGTGGCGGCAGTTGGCGCGTTTGCCACTGGCGGAGGACCGCATGTCATGGACACCCTTCGCCGCTGCGATTGCACTGTTTACGCTGGCCTACGGCGGCATGGCCTATTCGTTCTACCCTTATGTAGTCCCCGAACAGATCACGATTTACGAGGCCGCCTCGGCCCCCGAAAGCCTGTTCATCATCCTACTGGGCACGCTTTTCGTGCTGCCCGCTATTCTGGGATACACAGTGCTGTCCTATTACATCTTCCGCGGCAAGGCGACGGCGCTGCGCTATGACTAACTCACGCTGATCTCCGTACCTGCCGCTTCGATGTCGCGGCCAGCGGCGATCAGAATATCTTCGCGAAAACGCCCCGCGACCAGTTGGGCACCGACGGGCGTATTGCCCTGCGCACCGGTAGCGACAGCCAATGCAGGCAGGCCCAGCACCGGCAAGGCCCGCTGGGTCAGCTGCGCCTCCATGATGCGGGTGAAGGTCTCGGGCGCTTCCACGTCAAGCTGTTGCGCAAAGGGCAGCTCGCCCGAGACGGGGCAGATTACCACGGGGTAGTTTCGCAAAAACGCCTGCCATTCGCGGATCAGCGGCAGCCGCCCCTGCAGCGCGCCCATCAGTGTATCCACATCTGTCTCTGGCACCCGCGCTTTCATCTGGGCAAAGACAAATTGCGAATCCGCCTCGCCCTCAGCCTCTACCACAGCGTTTACGCTGCGCATGTCGGCCATCCACAGCTGCTCATTAATCAGGGCGGCGGGGCGCAGGGAGGGGCATGGCACTTCCTCCACGCTCCAGCCTGCGGCGGTCAAGCGGGCGGCGGCATCGCGCAAGGCCGCCTCGACCTGTGGCGCAACGGGCATGCCATCGGGGGCCACCACAAGGGCGGCGCGTTTGGGAAATGCGCCCTGATCATAGGGCGCGGGCACCCACCACGGATCACAAAAATCAGGGGCAGCCATCGCCAGCAGCGAAGCTTCGATATCGTCGATGCTACGTGTAATCGGGCCAGAGACGGCCATCAGCTGCGCACCGATATGGCGGTCAGGGGCGCTGGCGTTATAGGCGGGCACGCGGCCAAATGTCGGGCGCAACCCGTGCAGGCCGCAGGCATAGGCGGGATAGCGGATCGAGCCTGCGATGTCCGTGCCATGCCCCACCGCGCACATGCCACTGGCCACCGCCGCAGACGCCCCCCCGGACGAGCCACCCGGCGTCAGCCCCGCATCACGCGGATTGAGCGTTTGACCGTGCAGATCGTTGCGGGTGAACCAGCGCAGCGAAAAGGCGGGCGTGTTGGTGCGCCCCACAATCACCGCGCCCGCCGCCCGCAGGTTTGCCACCACAGGGTTATCCGCCGGCGCGATCAGGTCTTTTTGCAGCTTCAACCCGTTGGTCGTGGCGTGACCTTTTTGGTCCACATTCACCTTGGTCGTCACAGGCACACCGCACAGCACGCCTGCGTCCTCGCCTCGTGCGATCCGTTGATCCACGGCCTGCGCCTGTGCCAGCGCCTCATCAGGGAAAGTCTGCACGATGGCGTTGATCGCCCCGTTGACGCTGTCGATGCGGTCCAGATGCGCTTGTGTCACCTCCACCGCCGAAAGCGTTTTGGCGCGTACCAGTGCGGCGATTTCGGTTGCGGTCTTTTGCCAAATCTCGGTCATCATAGCCTCTTGCATGAACGGGTTGTACGCAGTGTGGCAGGATCACAGCGCCCCGTCCAATACCACAGACAACGGGCCCGCGGCCCACCCCGCGCTAGATATACGAAAAGTAGAGATCCAGATTGGTCAGGCTATCCAGCGATTCAATTGTCAGGCTTGTCTCAGCGTTGAACCGCATCACGACCTGCCCGTTCTCGACACTGGCGAAGCGGTCAACGATCTCTTGATTGCTCAGACCGTTCAGCAGCCCGAAGCGGGTGGCGTCCAGATGGATTGTGTCAGCGTGGCCCACGTTGAAATCCTCGATCACGTCATGGCCGCTGTTGAACACGAACGTGTCGGAATGGGTGCCGCCGCGCAGCGTGTCGTTGCCAAACCCGCCATTGAGGGAATCCATATTCGCGCCGCCATTCAGGTAATCATCCCCGTCGAGCCCGCTGATGTCATCGTTGCCTGCGCGGCCAAAAAGGCGGTTACTGCCTGCATCGCCGCCGATGGTGTCGTCGTAATATCCGCCTGCGAGGTCCTCGATGCTGATATACATATCGCCTGCGGCTTCGCCCGTGTTGTTGCTGGTATTATCCAGATCAAGGCGCAGCGCGGTCTGGCTTTCAGAGTATTGCGCACGGTCGCGGTGCGCGCCGCCGATCAGCAGATCAACGCCCACGCCGCCGAACAGCACATCATCGCCAACGCCCCCTTCCAGCGTGTCATTGCCGCGACGGCCAAAGATGTAATCGACGTTGGCCATGCCGCGAATGACGTTGTCGCCAAACGTACCGCGCAGGTTGTCAAAGCCCTGACTACCCGTCAGGTTTTCGATGCTGTCATAGGTATCGCCTGCGGCGATGTTGGTGTTGATCTGGCTGAACAGCAGGTCCACCCGCAGCGAACCACGGCTTTCGCCATAGTCCGCGGTATCAATCCCCGCGCCGCCGAAATGCGCATCCGCACCGGCGCTGCCCGCCAGTGTGTCCGCCGCATCGCCGCCGCGCAGATTATCGTTGCCGTCACCGCCAACCAAAAGGTCCTGCCCCCCGCCGCCCTCCAGCATGTCATTGTCTGCGCCACCAAAGAGTTGGTCAAAGCCCTCGCCGCCCTCGATCACGTCGTCACCCGCATTGCCGCGCAATACATCCTCGCCCGCGCCGCCCTCAATCGTGTCCGACTGCGCGCTGCCCAGCACCAGATCATTGCCCTCACCCGCATTGGTCGCGGTTGCAGTGCGCAACACGATCAGATCTTCGCGCTGCGAAGCTGTGGCCGAGACGAAATCATCCAGAACAACGCGAATGTCGGCAAAATCCAACACCTCTGCATCGCTCACGCGGGTCACATCCGCGCCTGACGTCTGCCAAAGCGTGACATCGGTAACCGCGCCGGTAAAGTTGATATCATAGGCCGTTGAGTCGCCTTGAAACGACACCGTATCGCGACCCAATCCCGCGTTAATCCGGTCATCCCCGTAGCCTGCGATGATCAAATCGTTCCCTTCAAAGGCAAGCACCGTGTCGTCGCCATCACCCGCGACGATCGAATCCGCCATACGGCCACCGCGCACATCGTCATTACCCGTTCCGCCAAACAGGCTATTCCCTGCTGTTGATGTGCCGCTTAAAAAGTCGTCACCCTCCCCACCATCAAGCGTTACGGTCGCGTCACCAAGGCCCGCGAATGTGCTGTCATAGACATCCAGCCGGTCATTACCGGCCCCGCCTTCCAGCAAAACGGCACCGAAAGCGTTATGCACCGTGCTAAGTTCGTCATCGCCATCCTCCCCCCGCAAAATGACCAGATCACTCAGGACGTCAGGCTCTTCAAGGCCGTTGCGACCCGACAGACGGATCGTATCGTTGCCTGCACCAGCGCTCACAATAATCGCTGTAGGATCAAGGAAGGACCTATTGGTCAGAATGTCATCAAAAGCCGTAAGCGTTATGTCGACATCGCTACCTGCATAAAAACCCTGATTTGTCTCGCGGTAGAACTCTCCGAGCCACCCGACCGAAAGGTGGTCAAAGTCGACAGGATCGCCGCGCACTTCTTCAAAGAACATGTCCCCGAAGCTGCGCAGCGCAGAGGAGTCGGGCGTGTAGATCAGGCGGTAGTCGGGGGTGTCCACGTTAAAGTCGCTCCAGCCGACAACCTCGACCTGCCCGATGTCGCGCAAGGGCATTTCACGGATCAGCGCCAAATCATCATCCAGCGCGGAATAGGCCTGCTCAATCATCTCAACCAGCAAGTGGCCCGCCGCATTGCGCGTGGTCGGATAGGCGCTGTCGACAGGCGCACTATTCGCAAGCGAGCCATTGAGGCTAAGTTGGCCAATGCCCGTGAATTCGAAATAGGTGCCCGAGCCATCGTAGCCTTCGCGCGTTGCGTTGCCGCTGCGGTCCAAAAACACCAGATTGCCCGGAGAGCCGCTTATCCGATGGGGCAGTACCGAAAACCCGTCGGCAGATCCATCGGGCAAGTCAAAGGTCCCTGCGCGTGACAGGATTTCGACATTGTAAGGATACAGCGGGCCTTCGCCTGTGCTGGCATATTCGTAGGTCAACGTGTTTTGATTGATCAGCCCGCCCAGATAGGCCTGCCCGCCATATTCAATTGACGCTACGGGATCGCTGCCGCTCCAGAACTGTTCGTTCAGCGCAGTTAGGGCACCGCTTGTTGATGACGCGTTCCTTGCACCGTCAAGATCGGTGAGAAGGGCATCCATCGAGACATAAACGCCAATACGCGAGCCGCTGTAATCATATGAATGTGCCATGCCCGAAACCCTGTCTGCTGAAAATAAATGAAACTTGGTCAAATACGACCTGTAATCCCTTTAGTCTGAGCAAGAACGAGGTAGCGAGCAAGCATTATTCAACCACGTGGTATGGCGTTAAAATATGAAATCGCCTGCGTCAAACTCTGCCAATGTGGTGGCAACAAAGGTGATCGTGTCGCTGCCTTGGGTCAGGACCACGCGCCCGCCAACCTGTGCGGCCTGCGCGCTCCAATCGGCAAAGCTCGACAGGCCAGCGATGTCCAACCTGTCCGCCGCTCCGTTCCAGTCGTTGATCCGGTCATTGCCGTGACCGCTTGCAAAGACGAACACATCCGCCCCGCCACCGCCCGACAAGGTGTCGTCGCCCGCGCCCCCGTTGATCCGGTCCGAGCCGGTGCTGCCCGACAGGCTGTCGTCGCCCCCGCCGCCAAATAGCGTGTCATTGCCCGTGCCGCCCAGCAGCACGTCATGACCGCCATTGCCATACATCACGTCATAGCCGCTGCCGCCTTCCAGCCGGTCCGCCCCGTCGCCCCCCAACAGCGTGTCGGAGCCGATGCTCCCCGCGAGTAGATCATTCCCCGTGCCGCCCGTGATGCTATCGTTGCCGTTGCCGCCATACAGGCTGTCGGCGCCGGCATCGCCAGCAAGCGTGTCATTGCCGCTGCCGCCGCGGCCAATGTCGGCACCGTCGCCACCCAAAAGAAGGTCATTGCCGATGTTGCCATCCAGCGTGTCGTCGCCTGTATTGCCATGGATCGTATCATCGCCCACGCCGCCGTCGATCTGGTCGTGACCGTCCTGAACTGTCGCGCCAGTGCGGAAATCTCCGTACATCAGGTCGGCGCCTGCGCCGCCAAACATCGTGTCATCCCCCGCCAGCATAAAGCCCGCGACATCAACATCGCCGTAAACTGTATCATTGCCCGCATTCCCGTAGAGCAGGTCATCCCCGCCCGCGTAGGTGGTGTTGAGCGTATTGAGCGCATCGCCGTAAACGACATCCTCGCCACTGCCTGCGGACACGGTATCGTCACCGCCGCTGCCAAAGGCCGCAGCACCGGTAAAGCTGACGTCCGCCGTGAGCGTGTCGTTATCCGCCCCGCCGCTAAGCGTATCATCGCCCGTCCCGCCAAGCAGCGTGTCCGCGCCGGTTTGCCCGCGCAAACGGTCATTGCCGCTGCGCCCCTCGATGCGGTTGGCACCCGCGTCACCGTACAGAAAATCATCGTGGCTTGAGCCTGTGAGGTTCTCGATTGCAACATAGCTGTCGCCCGCCGCCTCGCCCGCTGAACCACCGAGCCGCAAGTTTGCGATCACCCGCGCGTCCGCGTTCAGATAGCTGGCTGTGTCGGTGCCTTCGCCCCCGTCCAGCGTGTCGGCGCCCAGACCGCCGATCAGCGTGTCGTTGCCCGCCATGCCTTCCAGCAGGTTATCGCCCGCATCGCCTTCGAACAGATCATCCCCTTCGCTGAAGGTAATCCCAAGCTCGGCAATCACAGCCTCGCTGAGGCCATTGTCACTGACGTGGACATTGTAGGTGCCGCTGACGATTTCGGGATAAAGGCTGACGCCCGCTATTCCGGTGTATTCAGCCGTAAAGGTCAGTAGGGACCCTGTTCCAAACGCCTCGATCGTGAACCCAAGCCCACCGCCACCGCCCAAAAGCGCCTCTTGCTCTGCAAAACCGGGTGAGGTGATGCCAGTCGTTGAGTCAGGATAATCGCGGCTATAGGATCTGAGGGAGCCATCACCGTCCGCATCCGTCCAAAGATACATGGAGGCACCGGCATGATCGACAGCAAATGAATAGGTGTTCCCCGCGACAACATTGAACACAAAACCGTCAGTATCCAGCGCCCCATTGGCAAGCGCGGTCGTCGTTTCGTTTATGTTCATTGGGCCAGCCAGACCCGTCCAAATGGCGGGCCGATCATCGGTGATCCCTGCGGTGGCTGTGATCGTATAGCTTAGCCCGTCCAGCAACGCAGGGGTCAGATCGGTGCGAACACCGTTACGGGTGACAGTCGTAAAGTTCGCTATGGTAAGATCAACCTCACCGTCCTCCAGAGCGGAAAAAATGTACGTCCGCTGACCTGCAGCGTTTGACGAATTGCTCTCCCATTCCGTGGCGCCCGAGTCCCATGCTGCACGTATATATCCTGCAAAGTAGCTGTTGGGCGCATAGTCGAGCGTTATCGTGTAAAACTCACCTGCCTCCACCTGAAGCGAATAGACGTCCATATCACCAAAGTGGATGTCTTCAGTGATCGGGGCATCGACGCCAAGCGCCGTTGCCATATCGGATGTATCCCCGACCGCATCCGCGACCTCGAAAACCGTGATTTCAAAATCGGTGTTCGGTGCAAGATAGGTCTGGTTTTCCAAAGAGAACGTGAATTGCGTATCCGCAGTCAGCCTGTTGGTTACGAAGCTGTAAAACCTTTGAAAATCCCATTCGCTTCCCTGGCCGCGAACCTGCTCTACCCCACCAATCCGGCCAGTGGCACTTGTTATATCTGTGTAATAATCACCATCAATATAAACGACATAGGCGTTTCCCGTCGTGCCCGAAAAGCTATAATATTGCTCTAGATCCAGCGCAGAATACACATCCGCATAGGTCTGGCCGATGCCAACATTCTGCGCCGTGGCCGCGCTTAGGTTACTGCGTCCGATGTCCGTTCCCAAATCCTGCAACTCGACCGTGTAGCCCATGCCGGTAAAAGTCTGGAGCGCGCCTTCGGTGTTGTCGGCTGTGACATCGATCGAGAAGCCTGTGTTGAACTCGTTACTGGGGTCTCGCAGCATTGTTGTTTCCAGGTGCCATCCGTCTTGTGTCTCAACACGGTGCAAACGGTTCAAATCTGCGGTGACGTACATATCAAGGTTCGGATCAGCCAGCAGTGCAGCGCTTGGCGTGACGACCACACGGTAATAATTTCCCGTCACGGCACTGTCGTAGTAAAAATAATCGCTATCGCCTGTGTAGTCGAGCACACCAGAATAGGTCACATCAGGAATGATATCGACATCTGCGGCGTTGTCGTCGGGGGCAGAGGCAAACAAAACCGCACTATCGCCAAGGGTCACAGTATAGTTCCCTGTAAATCCTGTGAGCGATACAAACATCCGATCCGCCGAGGTAGAAGCAGGGACATAGAGCGACCGACCGATGCTATCAGGCAGCTCCTCGATCGAGAAATAGTTCCTGTTCCAATAGTTGCCCCAGTTTTGAACATGCGTATAGACACTGACCTGCGCATTGCTGAGATCGACATCCCCCGTCACGGTCAGATAGGTGCCGCTGACGAAGTCTCCGTTGCTATACGATCCGTTTGTCAGCTCGATCCAGTCGATGTCGCTTGGGCCTGTCAAACTGCTCGAGAAGGTTTCTCCGACGCCTATGGATTGGGGGGTAAGGTCGGTTCCAGGCAAGTTAGACACAGGTATTTCCCTCAATTAGCAGTTGACCCTTCGTCAAATCGCATGGTTGCGCATGGAGTTCATCTACTTTTTCATGACCAGCGGCAAAAATCCGCAATTTGCGGCTTCATGGCGTCACACCAAAGACTTCGCGCAAATGGGGCAACTGCGTTTGCGTGGTTTTTGTAAATTCACCTCGCCTCCTGCCCCTCCCTCCAAGATAATCAATCGAACTCTCCGAGGTGAGAACGGCACAAGCAATCCTTACCTTTTCATATGGGCCTACGTGGTTGTGGTGCACCGGGCCGCTTCGCCATGCATGGCTGGGCATTGCTATTAAAGCATCAGCCCTCCACCGGTCGCGCTTGATCGCCTGTCTGCGACCAATAGCGCGATGACTGCCGCCTTTAGAAAATGAGGTCGTCTTCCTCAAGCGCATCATCACTCATGACAATCAACGTCGCGGCCTCCCCATCAACGCATCAGGATCGGCGAACACATCGGCAAGCCCGCTCACGTCAATGCGGTTGGCCGCGCCATCTGCGCCAAAATCATTGATCGTGGTAGAGCCCTGATCCGCTCCGACAAAAAAGACTTCATCGCCGTTGCCGCTCTCGGCGTAAAACGCGGAGCCCGCGCTTTGGCCGTCGATGAAGTCGTTGCCCTCGTCCATCTAGATTTAGCGGGAACTCACCTCGAAAACAACACAACTAAAACAATTGCTTACGCACACTCAGTCAAAAGCAGACGTTCAGAATAATGGCACAATTGTTAAAACTCAGCAGATACAGGATCGCCCGCGGCAACGATTGTTTCGATCTTTGCAGGGTCAGCAGGCCCTAATTTTTGAGATCAGCCAACCTACACAAGCGTTTAAACACTGGTTATTCGTGCAGTCCCCTGCCCTTTTCACGATGTGGTGCTAGATTGAATTCCAACAGGAACGAAGGATCACCACATGACATTTTCCGACTGCCAGACGCGCAGCAAAAACATGATCTTTGGCGCGCTGGTCGCGGATGCTGCCGCGTTGGGAACGCATTGGATTTACGACCAGGCGCATATTGCCGCCATCGCCCCCGAAACGCCTGAATTCACGCCACCCTTGGCCAAGAACTACGAGGGCGTAATGGGTTTTTTCGCACATGGTGGCCGCGGGTCGGGTGCGCAATCACAATACGGCGAACAGGCTTTGGTAATGCTTCGCGTTTTGGCAAACGCGCACGGAGAGTTCGAAGCCGCCGAGTTTGCGGAGGCGTTCCAAGCGCACTTTGGCTATGGCGGCGAGTATATCGGATATATCGATCATGCCACGCGTGACACGCTCGATAACGCCCGACGGTTTGAGGATCGCGCCCTACAGATTGCCGCCGAATTGGGGGCCGATGTTGCGCCGCGCACACGCAAAGAGATTGTGGCGATGGCCATTCCAATGCTGGCACGGATGTCGGGGAACACCCTGGAAACAGCGTTCGAGAAACGACTGCTGGCAGATTACGATGATGCCGCCCAGCGTAATTTCGGCATGGCCTTGCTGCGCCAGTTGCAGACCACCCCCCGCGCCACAGGCGCTGTAGACATTCAACTGCCCGCCACGGCCAAGCTACCGCCGCTTGTTGCAGTCTTGGCATCGGCCAAAGACGTGGCGTTTGATCACGACGTCGCATCGGCGGTGCAGACAACTTCCGACCACCCTGTCGCGGCCGAATACGGGCGGATCGTAAGCCATATGATGCGAGCAGCCTTGGTTGACGGCACTGTCGCGGCGGTAACGCAAGCCGCGCAGACAACTGCCACTGGCGATGCGGCCGCGTTGATTGCAAAAGCCTTGGGGATGTCAAAGACAGATAACGCTCGGGTCACCGCTGAATTCGGCATGGCCTGCGATCTGCCCTATGGCGTGCCGTCGGCCCTGCACAACATCGCAACAGCGCCCGATTTCGCAACGGCCGTGCGGCGCAACATCTATGGCGGTGGCGACACCTGTGGCCGAGCCATGATCGTAGGTGCGGTTGCAGGCGCGCTATATGGCAGGGATAATCCCAAAGGCATTCCACAAGCGTGGATTGATCGACTGGCCGCAAAGGACGAGGTCAATAGGCTTGTGTCCAAGCTGCTCGATTAGCATCAGGTGCGGCGCACAAAAGACGCCCTCTAAAGGACGCCAGCAAGGGACACCAAAATGTCCCGTTGGCCACAATCGGTGTCAGACTGCATCACGCGTCAAAAGCATTTCGGCAACCGCGGCCTGCGAACCTGAACGCGATGCTGCACAGCGCCATCCGCCGCGCCCCCATCCATCGGCAACCGAGAAAGCCACCGCTGTCAGCCTCTACACCTTTGGCGCCACGGGCCTGCGCAAAGGGGCCATGCTCATGGAGTTCAACACCCCCACAAATCCACTCGATCATTTCGAACAGATGCTCCACGCATTCTTAACCCGCAGAACCCACGCCGCAAACCTTCAGAAAGAAGGCACCATCAACGTCCTCAAGCCCTTCTTTATTTTGCCTTTAAACTCAATCCCGTAACCAGCCCCAACCGCCAACAGCCCCGTTCATCCCGAGCGCAGAAACGTCGGCCGCCCCAGCCCGCCAATCTCGCGCCGCGCCACGCGCAGCGCGATCACAAAAGACAACACCAACCCCGTCGCCACACCCGCCGCGATGCCCAGACGGATCCCCGTCAGCCCTCCATCGATCACATAGGCGAACAGCCAGATGAACAGCGCGATCCCGATCCACTGCCGGTATATCCCGATCCACATCGTCCACGCCGCTTTCTTGAGCGCCTGCAACAACGAGTTGATCGAGAAGAGCACCACATAGATCGGCAGGATCAACGCCTCGACCTTCAAAAACAGCGCCGAGATGCGGATCACTTCTGCATCATCCGAAAACACCCGCGCCGCCAATCCGCCCCCGAACCACAAAAACGGGAAGGCCAGCGTTGTGCCGATCACGCCCAAGATCCAGCAACGGTGGAAGGCCTCTTGCACCCGCTGAGGATTACCTGCGCCAAAGTTCTGCGCCGCAATCGGCACCAGCGAGATCGTGATGCCAAGGGCGGGCAGCAGGAACAGCTGCTCAATCCGCATGGTGATGCCGTAGGCCGCCAACGCCGCCTCGCCGTGGTCTTTGAGCGCGTATTGCACGATGAACCCGCTTGAAAATGTCACCAGCAGCGCAAAGCCCGCAGGGAAAGCTTGGGCAAAAATCTCGGCGTATTTGGAAGGCACCGGAATGAACTCGGCGGCGCGCAGGTTCTGCATCATCGCGCGGCCAAACACCCGCCACAGGATAAAGACGGCCACGCCTGTCTGGCTCAGGATCGTGGCGAGCGCGATGCCGTTGAACCCCAAACCCCCAATCACTCCGGGGATGCCGAACATCAGCAACGGGTTCAGGCCGATGTTGACAAAGAACGCCACGACCAGCGCGCGCTGCATGGTGCGCGTATCGCCGCGGGCTTGCAGAATACCGTTGGCCGCAGGGCCAATGATAAACCCCGGCAGCGCAAAGATCAGCCAATAGAAATAGCCAAGGCCCGCATCGCGGTAGCCCCCCGGTTCGGACACCACCGCGATCAGATGCGGGCCTGCAAAGGCCGCGATACATCCCATCACCGCAACCGCCACCACCGCCAGCCCGATACCCTGCGCCGCCAGATGCCGCGCCTCTGCGTCGTCGCGGCGGCCCTTTGCGTTGCCCACAAGCGCGCTCATCGCAGAGCTGAGGCCGAAGCCGATCGCGACCAGAATAAAGAACGCCTGAAACCCCACTGCCAGCCCCGCCTGCGCCTGCGTGCCGAAGAACCCCGCATAGAACGTGTCGACCACATTATAGAGCGTGCTGAACAGCATCCCCACAGCCGCAGGAATGGCAAGGCGGCGGAAGTGGCCCGTAAGCGGGCCTTCGGTCAGATCATATTCGGTCATGGGCAACTCTGGGGGTATTAAATGGAAAAGGGCGCCCGAAAAGGCGCCCTTCTTTGTCAAATCTCAAACGAGGCTCAGAGGCCCCATTTCAAGGCCGTCTGCTCAAAGAAGCCTTGGGTCTTTTTCAGCTCGATCCAGCTGTTGACGTAGTTGATCCAGACCTGATCGGTTTGCGGCAGCAGCATCGCGATCGGGGTCGGGGCACGGGGCGTGCTGACTTCGACTTGACGAACATTCGGGAACTTTTCCAACAAGGTAGAGCCTTCGATGTTAGAGGTCACAAAGACATCCGCGCGGCCCGACAGCACTTCCTGAAAGCCGCGTGCAGGTGCTTCGACCACGACGATCTCTGCGTCGGGGAACCACTCCTTGACCATCTTCTCGAACGAGGTGCCAAGCGTGGTGGCGACCTTTACGTCCGCTTTGTTGATGCTGTCCCAGCCCGAGAAGTTGCCAACCTTGTCATCGGTGGTGAAGGGGAACATCTCAACCGCGATATAGCTGTTGGAATAGCCTGCCGCCTTCAAACGCGCAGGGCTGATCGAGGCAGAGCCGGTCATGTGGTAGTTGCCCGCCACAACGCCGTTCACCAGCGTTTTCCAATCGGTCGGCACCATCTCCAGCTCGACGCCCAGATCGGCGGCCAGTTGGGTCATGATGTCGATGTCATAGCCGACATAGGAGTTCGTCGCGGGGTCACGAACGGTCATCGGATTCCAGTCGCCGGTTGTACCGACCTTCAGCACGCCCTCGCTCAAAATCTCGTTCAATGCGGACTGCGCTGTGGCGCTGCCCGCCATCAGGGTGGCGGCGAGCCCTACGGCCAGCCCCAGTTTCTTGAAAATCGTCATGTCGTATCCCTTGTCGTTTGCCATCTGCGCCATCCGCACGGCTTTTATGTGTTGCACGGCAATCTAATGCAGGTTGCGCTTTGGGCAACTGTCAACCTAAGTATACATCTGAAAAAGGAGAGGTCTATGGCCGATCACGCCCCCCGCGATCACACAAATGCGATTGAGATCAAGGGCCTCAACAAGTGGTATGGCGACTATCAGGCGCTGCGCGACGTCAATCTGACAGTAGCCCACGGCGAGCGGATTGTCGTTTGCGGCCCATCTGGCTCTGGCAAGTCGACGTTGATCCGTTGTGTGAATTCGCTGGAGGAGCACGACACAGGCCAGATCACGGTGGATGGAACGGTGATGGGCGACGCCGCCTCGATCGAGGCGATCCGCTCGGAGGTTGGGATGGTGTTCCAGCAGTTCAACCTGTTCCCGCATCTGACGATTTTGCAGAACCTCACGCTGGGCCCGATGAAGGCCCGCGGCCTCAGCCGCCGTGACGCGGAAGAGCGGGCGATGAAGTATCTTGAGCGCGTGCAAATCCCCGAACAGGCCGACAAGAAACCCGCCGCCCTGTCGGGAGGCCAGCAACAGCGCGTGGCCATAGCGCGGTCGCTGTGCATGGAGCCCAAGATCATGCTCTTTGACGAGCCGACCTCCGCGCTCGACCCCGAGATGATATCGGAAGTGCTGGACGTGATTGTGGATCTTGCCGAAAGCGGCATGACCATGATTGTGGTGACGCACGAGATGGGATTTGCCCGTCGTGCGGCCGACCGGATGGTATTCATGGACCACGGCGCGATTGTGGAGACGGGCACGCCGACCGAGTTCTTCGAGAACCCGAAGACCGACCGCTGCAAAACCTTTCTCAACCAGATCCTGAAACATTGAGCGCACTTATGAAAAACCTGTGTCTTCTCGCAGCGCTGACCCTGCTGGCCGGTTGTGGCAGCGGCGGCAACTGGGGCTGGTATGTGATTGATCCGACCACGCCCAAGGGGATGTCCAACATCACCTTCCTGCTGAACGGGTTTGGTGCCACGATCCTGCTCTCGGTGATCGCGGCGGTGCTGTCGATGGTGATCGGGCTGATGGTCGCCCTGCCGGGCATGTCGTCGAACCGCTGGATCAGATTGCCCAGCCGCATCTACATTGAATTCATCCGCGCCATCCCGCTGCTGCCCATGCTCTTCTGGGTGTTCTACGGGTTGCCTGTTGTGCTCAAATCCATCGGTATCTCGGTGAGCATTGATGCCTTCTGGGGCGCGATCATCACGCTCGCTATTTCGGACAGCGCCTTCACGGCAGAGATCTACCGCTCGGGTATTCAGAGCATCGCACGCGGCCAGACAGAGGCGGCCAAGACCATCGGCCTGACCTATAGCCAGACCATGCGCTATGTGATCCTGCCCCAAGCGATCCGCCGCATTCTGCCGCCGCTGGCCAACCAGTTCATCTATATCGTGAAAATGTCGGCCTTTGCCTCGGTCATCGGGATGCAGGAGCTCACCCGCCGCGCGAACGAACTGGTCGTGACCGAATACCGCCCGCTGGAAATCTACACGCTGCTGATCCTCGAATACCTCGTGCTGGTGCTGATCATCAGTTTCTTCGTGCGCTGGCTGGAACGTAAAATGGGCGCGGACGAGAGCCGCTGACACAGGAGAGAAAAAGGTGAACTGGACCAAATTTCTGGACGAGACGATGACACGGATGGGCAGCTTGCAGGCGCAAGCGCCCAAGATGTTTGAAGGCTTCAACACGATGGGCAAAGCGGCCAAACGAAACGGCGCGCTGGACGAAAAAACGAAAGAGCTGATCGCCCTCGGTATTGCCATCTCCACCCGCTGCGACAGCTGCATCGGCTTTCACGTCAAATCACTGGTGCGGCTGAATACCACCCGCGAAGAGCTCTGCGAGGCGTTGGAAATGATCGGCTATATGGGCGGCGGGCCGTCTATCGCCTTCGGCGCAAAGGCGCTCGAAGCCTACGACGAATTCACCGCGACCTAAGCGAGGAGTGCCGCACGCCGAAGGCGCGCAAACGAGGAGCGTGCAGGCTGGCTCATCCGCCCACCGCCGACAGGATCAGCGCCCGCGCCTGCGGCACCAATACCTCCAACTGCGGCAGATCATTCACGCATAAAAACCGCATGCCAGTCAGGGCGTCGGGCGACAGCAGGGCGGCGACATCGCAACCCAAACCGCCCGCGCCCTGCCCGCTTTTGATGTGCAGATGGTCCTTGCCCTGCACAATCACCGCCGCATCCTGCGACAGGCAAAAATGGTTGTGCAGCCCTTGCGGCAAAAACTGCGACACATCCCTGAAACGGTGCGCAACATTGCGCCGAAACAAGTCGCCATGCGCGTCAAAAAGCGCGGCCATCACCGACCGACGCATCGGATGCACGACATGCGCCGCAGCAAAGACGCGCCCAGGGCCAAAACCGCAGATCGCCGCCGCATTCATCTGCACAAAATGCGCGAACAGCGCCGGATCATCGCGGGCCGCAGCATTGCCCGCCAGCGCAGTGCAATCGCGCCACTGCCCGCGCAGCACAGGGTGCATCCCCACAAATACATCGGACACCCGCAGCGGTGCGGTCAAAAACACATCGTCGTTGAAATACAAGAACCGCTCGCTCAGCCCGTCGATCCGCCACATTACACTTTCAATCGACAGCGAATTGAATGTGGGCAAGGCGGTCTCATACCCCGCGAAAATCTGCGCATGTGGCACGATCCGCACCTTGGCCGCCAACGCCTGTGGCAGCCCACTCAGGTCGGGGGCTTCCCCGTGGGTCACGATCCAGACAGTGCGCAGCCAGGGCGCATGGTTGTGCAATGACCGCAAACAATACTGTATCTCGTCGCTTTGCTCCCAACGGTGGGGGTTGCTGGCATTTTCACCCAATGGCGCGTTCTGTTGCGCCATATACCGCGCCCGCAATCTTCGGTGCTCAGGTGCGTTCCCATCGACCCAAGTGATCACGGCATCCACGGGGCTTTCATGCAAATTATCCGTCAAAGTGACCTATTTCCCGCCCAACGCATCTGGTTAAATCTGGACATAGTGCTTCACTGCAAAAGGCCAGCCCATGGCCCACCTTGACGGGCGCAATCGCCAAGCCGAAACTGAGGCCCGATCAAACCGCAGGACCCGCCATGAAACCGACCACAGACCCCGACACCCTGCGTCAATGGATCGGCAAAACCGAAACCTTGCATGACACGCTCCACCCTCAACCCGCCAACCTGATGGAGATGACGCTGGACCGCGCACCGCAGCTTGGGCGCGGCGACGCGCTGCCGCCGCTGTGGCATTGGCTTTATTTCCTGCAAAGCGCCCCGCTGGGGGAACTGGGACGTGACGGGCATCCGGCCAAGGGTGGCTTTTTGCCACCTGTCGCACTGCCACGGCGGATGTGGGCGGGCGGGCGCTTTGGCTTTACGGACGCGCTGCGGATCGGAGCAGATGTCACCAAGACCTCGACCATCAAGGATGTCACCCTGAAACAGGGCCGCTCGGGGGCGCTGTGTTTTGTGACCGTCCGCCACGAACTTGCAGCAAAAGGCGCAGCGCCCGCACTGTGGGAGGAACACGACATTGTCTACCGCGAAGACCCGTCAGAATCCGCACCTCCCGCCCCCACAGCCTCCATCGGCAAAGACTGGCACCACTCCGAGGAAATCACCCCAAGCGAGGTCATGCTGTTTCGCTATTCGGCGCTGACCTTTAACGGGCACCGCATCCATTACGACCGCGACTATGCCCGCGATGTCGAAGGCCACGCAGGGTTGGTGGTGCATGGCCCGCTTATCGCCACTTTGCTGATGGGTATGGCGCAACGGCTGGCGCAGGGGGCGCAGCCGTCGGCGTTTCAATTCCGTGCGGCAAGCCCTCTGTTTGATACCGCGCCCTTTACACTTCATGCACGCACCATCGATGGTGGCTATGATCTGGCCGCTGCCACGCCGCAGGGGCGGATGGCGATGCAAGCCTCCGTCACGTTCTAGCCAGCCCCTCCCCGCAAGCGACAGCACGACCAACGCCAGACAGGTCGGATTGCGCGGGGCGCGCCCGATGCGGCCGTCACAGAAAGGGCGGTGCTGTTGACAGTCATGGGCGCGCACTCCTTTCTGGTAGCGGGCACGGGGAGACGCGAGATGGCGGTAAATAACGAAGGTGGCACGGGGCCGTGGCAAACGGCACTGGGTCAGATGTGGCAGGCCCCTGCCCCGCTGCGCGACACGCTGCCGCCGCGCAGTGACGCGAACGATAGCGACAAACGGCTGCCCGATCTTGCAGCGGCCTTTGACGCGATGCAGATCAAGGACGGGGCGACGCTGTCGTTCCACCACCACTACCGCAACGGCGACAGGCTGATCTGTGCCGTGCTGGAGGAAGCGGCGCGGCGCGGTTTGCGCGGGCTGACCATCGCGCCCAGCTCTTTGTTCGGCGTGCACGCGCCTTTGGCGGCGCTGATGCAGAGCGGTGTGATCGCGGATGTGGTGACCGATTATGCGCGAGGAGGCGCAGCAGACGCGATGATGTCGGGCGCGTTGCGGTCCTTGCCCGTGCTGCAAAGCCATGGCGGGCGGGCGCGGGCGCTGACGACGGGGCAGCTGCGGGTTGACGTTGCTTTTATCGGGGCGTCGCTTGCGCGGGTGAATGGCGCGTGCACGGGGCGTGGGGGCACGCTGGCCTGCGGGCCGCTGGGCTATGCGCAAGTCGATGCGGGCTATGCCAAACGCACGGTGGTCTGCGCCCATGAGATCACGCAGGCCGCGCTGCCGCTCACCGATGTCCCGAGCCACCATGTCGATGCGGTCATCCCCTTTGCGCACCCCGGTGATGCGGGGGGCATCGCCTCGGAAACGACTTTGGCCGCGCAGACGGCGCAGGCCGCGTCCATCAGCGACCTTGTGGCACAGGTGGTTGTAGCGGCGGGTATGATGCGCGACGGCATGTCGCTGCAAACAGGCGCGGGAGGATATTCGCTCGCTTGTGTGCCGGTGATCGGGCAGGCCATGGCGACGCGGGGGATCACGGGGGGCTTTATTTCTGGCGGGATTACGGGGGCACATGCGGCGTTGCTGCGCGGCGGCCTCTTTTGCCGCATCCATGATGTGCAGTGCTTTGACATTGCCGCCGTGGCCTCGGCCCTCACCAACCCAGACCACCGCATCATGAGCGCCTCTGAATACGCCAACCCCCAGCACCCCGCACCCGTCGTTGACCGCCTTGACGTGATGGTACTGGGCGCGGTCGAGGTAGACGCCGCGTTCAACGTCAATGTCACAATAGGTGGCGACGGGCGACTGATTGGCGGGCCGGGCGGGCACCCCGATGCCGCCGCAGGGGCGCGGCTGACGATTGTGACCACGGGTCTAAACGGTGGCGGTTATGCCAAACTGGTCGAGCGTGTGCGCTGTGTCACGACCCAAGGTCGTGACGTGGACGTAGTAATTACCGATCACGGCATCGCGGTGAACCCGCAGCGCCCCGACGTGCGGGCGGATCTAGCAAGGGCCGGCCTGCCCGTCGTGGATTTCGCGCAATTGCAGGCACTGGCCGCGCAATCGGCCAGCAAAGCCGCCCTGCCAAATCCAGACACGCCGCGTCTTATCATCGAACACCGGCGCGGCGGAGCCTTGGATTGGGCTTAGGTGTGAAAATTATTTCTGACTAAATTTATCAAGAATATTGCATTCTGCGGCGGAATCAGTAATTGAGTAAAACAGTACGATTTACGCCAGAGAGGAAAACCAATGGCCAACCGCACCACCGCCCCCCTTTTTATCGCCGCAGCAGCGCTTGTCGGCAGCACCTTGGCCGCCACGGCCGAGGGCCAGCTGAACCTGTATTCTTCGCGTCACTACGACACGGACGAGCGGCTTTATAGCGACTTCACCGAAGCCACGGGCATCACCATCAACCGGATTGAGGGCAAAGCAGACGAGCTGATCGCCCGTATGCAGGCCGAAGGGCGCAACTCTCCTGCTGATATTTTGCTGACGGTAGACACATCGCGCCTGCAACGGGCCAAGGACGCGGGCGTGCTGCAAAGCGTAGACAGTGACGTACTGGAAGCGCGGGTGCCGTCGAACCTGCAAGACAGCGACAACCAGTGGTTCGGCTTTTCGCAGCGTGCGCGGATCATTTTCTACGACAAAAACGACGTGAGCAATCCGCCGATGGATTACCTCTCGCTTGCCGATCCTGCGTATAAGGGGATGGTGTGCCACCGCTCGTCCTCCAACGTCTATAGCCAGACGTTGCTGGCATCCGTGATTGAAAACCACGGGACCGAGGCCGCAACGGCATGGGCGCAGGGCATGGTCGACAACTTTGCACGCGACCCGCAAGGCGGCGATACGGACCAGCTGCGCGGCATCGTGTCGGGCGAATGTGATATCGCAGTCGCCAACACCTATTACTTCGCCCGCGCCCTGCGCCGCGACGTATCGGGTGTGACCGCAGATATTGACCAGATCGGTTGGATCTTCCCTGCGCAAGACGCCGAAGGCGCGCATATGAACCTGTCGGGTGGTGGCTTGGCCGTGAACGCGCCGAACCGCGATAATGCCATCGCGTTTCTGGAATACCTCACCTCGGATTCCGCGCAGCAGTATTTCTCGGCAGGGAATGACGAATTCCCCACCGTCGAGGGCGTCGCGCTGAGCGAAAGCGTTGCCAAACTGGGTGAGTTCAAAGCCGATGATGTGGACTTGTCCGCCGTTGCGTTGAACGTGCCCGAAGCGCAGAAAATTTTTGACACTGTCGGCTGGAAGTAAACCCTTCTTATCCGCGAAAAAGCGCCCCTCGCACCCTTTGGTGCGGGGGGCGTTTTATTTGGCGAGTCCCCCATGATAGGATCGCGCCAATGCCGCAGAGGAGACCGCATATGTATCTGGCCATGAACCGCTTTACCGTCACCACACAAAACGCCGCTGCGTTTGAGGCGCTGTGGCTGAACCGCGAAAGCAACCTTAAAAACATGGACGGGTTTGTGGAGTTTCACATGCTGAAGGGACCAGAGGTGAACGGGCGGATCGTCTATGCCTCGCACACGGTTTGGGCATCCGAAGACGCCTTTCGCGGTTGGACCACATCAGACGCGTTTCGCGCCTCGCATAAGGGGGCCAAGGACAC
Source organism: Sulfitobacter aquimarinus (assembly GCF_040149565.1). NCBI lineage: Bacteria > Pseudomonadati > Pseudomonadota > Alphaproteobacteria > Rhodobacterales > Roseobacteraceae > Sulfitobacter > Sulfitobacter aquimarinus. The sequence continues at coordinate 50,241 of NZ_JBEFLO010000009.1, read as the reverse complement.
TGCAAAGCTGTATGAAGGGACGCCTGTATTCGAAGGGTTCACGGCGATCCAGCATATCGCGTGACCAGCGCGGGCAGTTCTGCGAAATCGTCAAACGCGGCGGTGTGGGGGATTTGGTCCACAGGCGTTTTGCGGTAGCCTTTGGTATAAAGCAGGAAGGGTATGCCCGCCTCTTGTGCGGTTTGGGCATCAACCTCGCTGTCGCCGACATAGATGCACGGCCCTTCGCCCAATGCTTTGAACGCGGCATGTAACGGCGCGGGGTCGGGTTTGTGCACAGGCAAACTGTCGCCCCCCCAGACCGTCGCGAAATACCGACCAAGGTCGAGATGATCCAGCACGGCATGGGTCGGCGCCAAGGGCTTGTTCGTGCAAATGCCAAGGGGGCAACCCTCCGCCTTCAGCGCATCCAGCGCGGCCTCTACGCCTGCGTAAATCTCGGTCTTTGTAAATGCTGTCAGGTAGGCCTGTTTGAACGCGGGCAACAGACCATCATGCAGATCGGCGTCCAGCGATGTGGCCGCCAGCATACGGCGGATGAAGGTGCTGACACCATTGCCGATAAAGCTGTGGGTCTGGGCCAGCGTGATCTGTGCGCCATGCGGTGCGATCAGCGTATTGGCCACGCCGTGAATGTCGGGGGCGCTGTCGATCAGCGTACCATCGAGGTCGAATACGATACGAGTACTCATGCCAATGCCAACCTTTGACGCACAAGGGTCGTCCAATACGAACACCCCCAGGCGATCACATCATCATTAAAATCATAGGCAGGATGGTGCAGCCCCGCTGACGGCCCGTTGCCGATGTTAATCATCGCTCCAGGCACCACGTTGAGCATGAACGAGAAATCCTCGCCCCCCATGCTGGCGGGCATGTCGAGGCTGACATGCTCCACACCCGCCACCTCTTGGGCGGCGCGGGCGGCATGTGCTGTGCCCTCCACATCATTGACGGTCACGGGATACATGCGGATATATTCCAACGTACCTGTGGCGCCTTGGGCGGCACAGGTCTGGGTGACCAGCTGGCGCAGGCGCTCCTCGATCCCTGTTCGGGTCTCCTCGCGGAGGGTGCGGACAGTGCCAGTGATCTCGACGTCTTGGGGAATAACATTGAATGCGTCGCCTGCGTGGATCGTGCAAAGCGAGATGACGGCGTTGTCCATCGGGTTCAGGCCGCGTGCGGTAAGGCTTTGTACGGATTGGACAAGGGAGGCCGCGATGGGCAACGGGTCAACGGTGTTGTGCGGCATCGCGGCATGACCGCCGCGGCCTGTGACCTTGATGCGGACCTCGTCCACCGAGGCCATGATCGGACCGTCGTTGATGGTGAAATGACCCAGCGGCAGATTCGGACGGTTGTGCATGCCGTAGACCTCGTTGCAAGGCCAGCGGTCGAACATGCCATCATCAATCATGGCTTGCGCACCTGCGCCGCCTTCTTCGGCGGGTTGAAAGATCACCAGCACGCGGCCATCAAAGCTGCGGCTTTGGGCCAGTTGTTTGGCCGCGCCCAGCAGCATGGTGGTATGCCCGTCGTGACCGCAGGCATGCATCTTCCCCGCGACCTGTGACGCCCATTCAGCGCCTGTTTCCTCGGTTATTGGAAGCGCGTCCATGTCCGCCCGCAAACCGATGGTGCGGCCCGATGTGTTCGCCTGCCCATAGATAACACCCACAACGCCCGTCTGGCCGATGCCCTCGACAACCTCGTCCACGCCGTAGGCCCGCAAACGCTGCGCGACAGTAGCGGCCGTCCGCTGCACGTCATACAACAGCTCGGGGTTGCGGTGCAGGTCGCGCCGGAATTCTGTCAGCTCTGCGATGTCCTTTGCGACCCAGTTTTCAACTGCCATGGTGTGCTCCGCCTGTTCCAACATTTTCAGATGGCAGCATTGGCCTTGAGGGCCAGACGGTCAACCCGATTATCGGCACATCCGACAGCTAACCCTGACCGCAGGTTGAATAAAAAATATATCGTCGCTTTTGGAAAATGATGCGTATAGTGCAATATATTTCCTACCGACCCCACGTCCAAACCCACCGAGAAGCCATTGTCAGTTGACCTATCCACACCCGCGCCGCGCACGGCTAAAGCCAAGGACACCATTTCCAAGACTCTGGAGATGGACATCATTTTTGGCCACATCGCCCCCGGGGACCGTCTGATCGAAGACGAGTTGATGGAGCGTTTCAGCGGGTCGCGTCACGCCATCAGGGCGGCCATCGACACCGTCGTCAAACGCGGGCTGGCCAAGCGGGAGCCGAACAAGGGCGCCCATGCCTGCCGCTACTCCCACACCCAGATCACCCAGATGTACGAGCTACGCAACATCCTGCAAGACGCCGCAATTACCAGCATCCGCTTTCCTGTTGATCCGACGGTGATCACCGCGCTCTCGATCCTGAACGACGCACATGGCACCGCCTGCAAACGCGGCGATCTGGAGGCGATGTTTCACCTCAACGAACAGTTCCACAGAACGGTTTTTGCGTGCTGCGACAACAAAGAATTATGCGCCGCGATCGAAGCCGAATCCCGCAAAACCCAGCCCATTCGCACAAACAGCTTCAAAGTTTCGGGGTATCTGGCCCTAGCGCGAAAAGAGCATCGCCAGATTATAGACGCCTTGGTTGCCAGCGATCACGCCGCATTGTTGATGCTATCGCGCGCCCATATTGATCGGCCAATGCGCGACTATATCAAGCGGTATCAACTGGTTGAGTGAAGTTAAAATTTACCATTAATTTTCAAAGATTTAACCCAACATCACTGCCCCACCCATCTTTCCACATCTGTTCACCGCTTTGTCGCGCCTCTCTCCCCCGAGTGGTTATAGAATCGTCCTAATCTCGCCACTTTTTAGCGGCAGAAAAAGGGGGTTACGAAGTCGTGTGGAGTAGTGAGTATGAAAATTTTGGCGGTTGATGACGACCCGATTATTCTGGAGCTATTGGAGCAGTTCATTCTGGCCATTGGCGACCATGATCTGACCACTGCAGAATCGGCACATGACGCGATTGCCCTGTTGGGCGACGGGCCTGAGCAGCCTTTTGACTGTTTCTTGCTGGATATCCAGATGCCCGGCATGGATGGCATCGCGCTCACCCGTCAGATCAGGCGGACGGTGCAGTATGTCTCGACGCCGATTGTGATGCTTACCGCGATGTCCGAGAAACGCTATATCGACAATGCTTTTGCCGCAGGGGCCACCGACTATGCGACCAAACCGTTCGACCTGACCGAGCTGAAGGCGCGGATCAATATGGTTGAGCATCTGGTGACAGGCCAGCAGGCAAAGACCTCAAAAGTGTTCGCCGCGACCCGTCTTGTCGACAATGCATCCGTCCAAAACGCAGTGGACGTGCATGAACCGATCGAATTACACGACATCGACAATGTGATCGCCTGCACAGCGATGGAAAACTACGTGGCCCAGCTGTCGCGCAATTCGCTATTCGGATCGACCGTCTTCGCCTTCTCGTTGCGCACCCCGGACATTTACTGTGACTATCTCACTGGTGCAGAGTTCAAGTTCCTGATCGAAGACGTGGCCGAGATTATTTCCGACTGCCTGTCGAGGCATCAATTCCTGATGACCTACGCGGGCAATGGCACCTATCTGTGCATCACTGAAAGTGGCTGGCGTCCCGAAATGCCCGATCTGACCGACACAGTGAACCTACACCTGAGCCGCGCCCAGATCAGAAGCAACCAAAGCAAAGAACTGCACCCCCGCGTGAGTGCGGGCAAGGCCATCAGATTGGTCTGGAAGTCAGGCGATCAAATCCTGAACGCCCTAAGCAAGGCGCAAACCACGGCCGAGGATGCAGCAGCCGAGCATGAGCGCCTGAAAACAGACTTCTTTCATTTGGGGAGATCGGCATGACAGCTTTGGCCCAACAGATGCCCGGCCTTGACCGGATTCGCACGCGGTTCGTCGAGCTGCTGGACACACGCAAAACCAGTATTGCCCGACATGCGCTGGCCGCGTGGGACGGGGAAGACACCGATACGATCAACACAAACCTCGCAGATGCAAAAAGCATCCTGCACCAGATCGCAGGCACAGCCGGCACTGTCGGTTATCCGGAATTGGGCGAGACTGCGCAGCAATGCGAAGCGCAGATCATTGCGCATCTGGAAGGCGACTATGCCGATCTTGCGATCTGCCCGGGCGGGATCATCTGGTGCATCGACACATTCGTCGAAGCCTGCGACGCGATCATTTCACAAGAATAAAAGGTGGAAGGTCAGGCCAATGTCTGTTTGATCTGATCGGCCAAGGCCATCGGATCAAAAGGCTTGCTGATCACATCAGCGGCGCCAATCTGGCGCAACTCTTCCAACTCTGACGTTTGGGCGCGGGCGGTCATGAAGACGGCCGGCGTCTGTGCCATATCCGGCAACGCGCGGATGTGGGCCAATGTCTCTTTCCCCGTCATCCCCGGCATCATCATATCCAGCAAGATGACATCAGGGCGAAACGTCGCAAGCTGCGCCAGCGCTGCGGGCCCGTCCGGACATTGCAGCACCTCGAACTCGCCTGTCATTTCCAGCGCGAGCTTTGCAATCTGGCGGATGTCGTCGTCGTCTTCGACGTGCAAAAGCTTGATCATTGGAAACCCTTTTTAGCTGACGCGCTTGAGGTCGACATCGACACTGCGGTCCAGTGTCGCGTCACGCGGCAGGGTCACATAAAAGCTGGTGCCGACACCTTCGGTACTGTCAAAGCCGATGGTACCGCCCAACTTGTCAACAATCGCTTTACAGATGCTAAGACCCAGACCCGATCCGCCCTTTTTCTGGCGGTCCGAGTTGGTCATATCAGCAAAACGCTCGAAAATCTTGTTCTGCTCTGCTGCGGGGATCCCCTCGCCCTGATCCCGCACGCTGAGCGTGACATGCTTGGCGGTATGGTCGATCGAAACCGTGATTGTGCTGTGCGCAGGCGAAAACTTGGCCGCATTCGTGAGAAGATTGCCCAAGACCTGTATCAGGCGATTGGCATCGCTGTGCAGCATCACGGGGGTCTCGGCGCCTTCGACCTCTACGTTCAGATCGAATCGCTGCAAGAACAGCGCCGACGCCGCGATTGCCTCTTGCACCAAGGCGGAGGCGTCGAGCGGCGCATACTCAAACTCCATCCCGTCATCTGCAATCTTTTGCAGGTCAAGGATGTCATTCAGGATCAGCACCAATCGGTCTGCGTTGCGTTGCGAAATCTCCAGCAACCCCCGTGCCGCTTTGGGCAGATCACCCGCAGCATTCGACAGCAACAGCCCCATCGACCCCTTGATCGACGTCAGGGGCGAGCGGAGCTCATGGCTGACGGTTGAAACGAAATCGTCCTTTACCTTCTGTTCGGCCAGATCATCGCTGATGTCGTGTAGCATCACCGTCACGTGCCGACCGTCCGGCAGGGGTGTCACGATGGGCCGGAAACTGCGATCGCCTGCGTGAAAAACAGCACGGTGCGGGATGGCAGTATCCTGCACCAGCGCCCGCAGCACAGCGTATTGATCGGCGGGAATAATATCGCGCAACACATAGGCGGTGACACGGGCCGCCGCGATATGGTTGCGGTATGCAACCGTTTCAGTCTCGCGGTTGATCACCCAGACCTCATGCGCCAATCCTGCCAGAACCTGCGCCTGTGGCGTTTGATCCGCACGCGGCGCACCGCGCAGCAGCGGAACACCCGCCGCCAGCACCACGGCACCCGCCACCGCTACACTCTGCGCCAGCCACCCCGACAAAAGCCAGATAGACAGCACATACCAAAGCAGTGCCAGCGCCAAAGCGCCCGCAAAAATGAACGCCCGCGATCTATAGCTGGTAGGTTTCACGAAAGCCTGATCCTTTTTCATCGCTGCTGCTCCGCGGAAAACCACCGAGGCACGGGGCCGTGTATCGTCCAGTAAGGTGACAATTTTGAGGCAAAACCACACATTATCCTACCGCCTTTTTCTGTTGTCCGCGTGCGGTATAATTCGCGCCGATGATGTGATCGATGATATGCTCGATATCGACTTGGGACTTGATCAGCGTCGCGGTGATCCGCACATCCTGCGGCACACGGTTTTCGGCCGACAGCGCGATGATGCGCGCCTGCGGATGGTTGTGCGACAGGCTTGCCAACAGCTCGCCCAGGTCGCCGTCAGGCAGCCCCCAATCCACTAAAATCACGTCCCACAAGGCGCGCCCCATGGTGGCCCGCGCCTGTTGTAGGCTGTGCGCCGCGCTGACCACCGCCAAATCCCCAAGGCCCGCCGCAATGACATCGCAAAAATCGATGTCCGCTTCGATGTGCAAGACCTTCAGGCCGTTGGCACGCAGTGGCATCCCCGCCTGCCCCCGTTCGTCTTTTGCAGATGTATCCGCAGTGGCCAGCGGGCAGGAAAACCAGAAAACGGTGTTGCGGTTTTCGTCTTGGTCAAACCCGATCTCGCCTCCCAGTCGTGCGACGATTTCGCGGGTGATGCGCAGGCCCAGCCCTGCGCCGCCCTTGCTGCGCGTGTCCGAAGCATCGGCCTGGGTGAACGCTTCGAACATACGGGACTGAAACCGCCCGGGAATGGCGGGGCCGATGTTTTCGACATAGACGGTGGCGAAACCGCCCGACACATCTGTCCGCAAAGTGACGGCTGTGTCGCGGTCCGAGAATTTGCAAGCATTCGAGATTAGGTTAATGAGAACCTGACGAACACGGGCCACATCCGCATAAATCTGCACCTCTGCGTCCTGCGCCTGATGCGTGAACGTGTTGCCGTTTTGCTGTGCGTCAGGCGCCATGAAGTCAATCGTGTCCTCGATCAGCGCGTCCAGCGCCAAAGGCGCAAGTTCGAACACCACCTCGCCCGACGATATCCGCTCAAGATCGAGGATATTGTTGACGATCATGGTCAAGCGATCCGAATTGACTTGGGCGATTTCCAGCAAACGCCGCGCGGGGGCGGGCAGCGTGTCGGCATTGCTGGCCTCCAGCAACCCCAAAGCCCCCTTGATCGAGGTCAGCGGCGTGCGCAGTTCGTGACTGATCGTTGCGATAAATTCGCTTTTGAGTTGCTCGACGCGTTTTTGGTCGGTGATATCAACGATCTGCGCGATATAGACATACTCGTCACGGTTCTTGTCAAACGTCCAGCTTAGGTGGAACAGGCCCCAACACGTCTCGCCGCTGCGGGTGCGGAGTTGCACCTGACTTTGGTAAGTTTCAGAACTGCCGGAACGCAACAATTTGCGCACATCGCGAGACAGGGAAACATAGCATTTGCGCGACACGATCTGCGCCAGCCGCATGTCGTTTTGCAACACCTCCAGACTGTAGCCGCACAGCCGCGCCAGCGCAGTGTTGCCGCCTAAAAAGTGCCCGCTTTCGTCCATGACCGCCATGCCAACAGGCGCTTCCCTTAGAACGGCGCGAAAGCGGGCCTCGCTCAGCTCCAGCGCGTTGCGGGCGTGGCGCAGCTCGGTCACGTCGCATTGGGTGCCGATCAGCCGCGTGGCGCGACCCCGTGCATCCAGCGCGCTCGGCACGGCATCGGAATACATCCAACGCCACCCGTCCTCGAAACGAAAGCGGTATTCGGCGATGCTGCGTGGTGTTTCACCCGCGATGCAAGCGCGGTCCGCCTCGCGCAAGGTCGGGAGATCGTCGGGGTGCACCCGTGCGATAAAGTCACGCTGGTGATCAAATGGCGGACCATCAGGGTCGGTCCCCGCAATCCGGTGCCACGTGGGCGACATTTCTGCGTGGCCCGTGATCAGGTTGATGTCGAAGATACCGATGCCCGCCCCGTTCAGAGCGATGTCATACCTTTTATGCAATGCTGCGATGTCGGTCTCGCCGTTCAGTTGATCCGTCACATCGCGGATCAGAACCGTTGTTTTCTGATCGCCCTCTGCCGTGTGCCAGACGTTCGATTGCACATCCAGCTTCAAACATTTGCCACTACTTAGCACCCCTTCGGCGTTGTAATTGGCATTGGGTGTGTCCTGGGTGCGCAGCTCCAGAAAATCAGACAGCCATTTGCCCCTGAAATCTTCCTGACGGTACCCGAACAAAACGGCGGCGGCCTGATTGGCGTAAAGAATCCGCCCCTCGGAATCGAGCGTCAGAACCACCGATACGTTGCTTTCCAGCAAGGTCCGGTTTTCTTCTTCGCGTGCGCCAAGCTCGCGTGCGCGAAGCGCGGCGGTTCGTTTTAATGTGTTGTGATGGCTTGCTGTTACGCGCAAAGACACCGCCAACCCCAGCGACAAGGCCATACCAGACAGCAACAGAAGGTAGGCCAAATGGCTTGAATGCGCGGCGTCAAACGTCTGGGTGCTGTTGAAACGGATTTTCCACTGGCGACCATAAAGCTGTGCTGTGTGCAGCGACGTCTGTTTACCGACAAAGTCGGGATCAGGCGGGATTTCCGAAAAGATGCGGTCCGCGCCATCCGTGATGGTCAGCGTAAATTTGTCGGGGCTGCGTCCCTTGATCGCCGCAAGAATGGCGTCTTTGGTAAACCAAAGAGCGACCCATCCAGCGGGATCATCCCCTGCGGATTGCGGTGCCAATGCGCGAACCATGGCAAACCCGCCGACCGCACTGCCCCTGTGACCGCTGATGATCTGAGGGCTCAGCCGCGGGTGTTTACTGCCCACAGCAGCGGCCAGAGTGTCTGTAACCGGATTGCTGGCATCTGTGCTGCGCACCAGATCAACCCCCAGAATATCAGGTGCCATATCGCCAAGGTTCAGGTTCGCGACATAGGCCCTGAAGCTGTCTGCGGATGTGTCTACCTGCGCGAAAGCGGCCGCCCCGCCCAGCATTTGCGCGTAAATCCGCACCTGACTGCGCAGGCTTTGCATCGCATAGGTGGCTTGTTTTTCAAACTGCGATTGCGCCCGCAAGTGTTCGAATTTCAGGGCGTAGTTAAAGAGCATGATGCTCAGCACAACACACATGAGCACAAGCAAACGGCTGCTGCGGCGCGACAACCGCAGTTTTCTGCGCAGGTCAGGCAATGCACCCGGTGCAGCACTGTTTTGGCGGCCCGCTTCATTGCCGGGGCGGCCCCGTTTGATTTTTGACGCAAGGCTGATCAAAACATTCTCCGCACAGCATTCTGCGCGGCAGTGTTAAGTAGAAAGAGTTAAGATGGGCTGAGGGAAAAGGGAATTTGTGGCGCGAACCGCGAAAAGAGGGGGCCAACCCCCGTGCCCCAAGGGGCAATTCCCCCGGAGTATTTATGGCCAGAAAAAATAGAAGGTCGTGGGTCAGAGAGAGCTGTAGAGAAGAGCGCCTGAAAGCGTCAGCACGATGAGGCCCGCGATGATTTCCAGTGTTGGCATGACCCAGATGAGGGCGCTGGCTTGGGTCAGGCTGCGGATCAGGGCGCCGCGAAAGCCACTGGCGGCGATGCCGACCGTGACGGTGACGGATGCGGTGCCCAGTGCCATTGCAAATGCGCCTGCGATACCAGCCGTCGGGATGCCCATTTGCCACGTAATCAGCAGGACAAAAAGCGCACCGGTGCAGGGGCGTATTGCGATCCCTGTGATCAGCAAGACTGCGTCACGCAGGCCCGTAGTTGTGCTGGCTTCATCGAGGGTTGGGCCGTGGCGGTGACCGCACGAGCTACATGTCTCTCCATCGCCCGTGTGGGTGTGGGATGCGGATCGGGATCGGGTGCGCAGGCGGTTCGCGCCCCGCAGAATGAGCCAGAGGCCGATTGCGGCAATCATCGCGTAGCTGGCAGGGGCGAGCCAGTCTTCGGCGGTGCCGACCATCGTTTGGCGCGTCCACCCCAACAGCCACAACCCGCCATATGCCAGAACGATTGCCGTGACCGCCTGCCCCAAGCTGGAGAGCAGCGCAATCGTGGACAACCGCACCATCGGCACAGCGCGTGCAACGCCGTACCCCCCCACAAGCAGCTTGCCATGCCCCGGCCCGATGGCGTGGAAAAAGCCGTAGGCAAAGCAGCTTGCCATCAAAAGCGCGTAGGCCCCTGCCTCCCCTGCGCGCAGCGCGCGCAAGGTGCGGGCGATGCCGTTCTGGAAGCTGCGCTGCTCGTCCGCGGCCCAGGCAGCGAGCGTGTCAAAACCGCCGGTGAGCCACAACGCCGCAAGCGCGGCAACGACCACCAAGAGCGCCAGAGCTATTGCGCGCTGCATGAGATCTGTACCGATGTTGCAAAACGCGCACCGATGTCGCCAAGGCCAGCGGCTTCCATGTCGTAGTCTTCGGGTATCGCCGCAAGCTCTGCGCGGGTCATGGAAAGGGCGCCCTCTATATCAGGCTCGTCCAATACGATGTTGCAATTGCTGTCCCCTTGCGTGCGCACCGGCAAGCCGACCTCGTAGGCGGTGTAGTAGGTGCCGTCGTAGGGCCGGAACACCAGTGGCGTCAGGGCCGAGGGCGCGCCCTCGATCGCGCGCATATGGGTGGTGATAATTTTGCCATCGCTGAGCGTGGCCGTCGGGGAAGACGGGCCAGACAAGGACAGCGCCGTGCCGTTCTGACTGCCGACAAGGTCGCCGTTGAAGCCTTGAATCCATTGCATGTCGAAACCTGTCAAAGCACGGGTATCGGCCTCTGACAGGATCCCGTCATAGTCGCTGTCGATGCCCATATCCTCGGTCACGAGCAGGGAATAAAGCTCGTCATACTCCCACGTTACCTGCACATGGGTCAGGCGGTTTTCACCGTCCACCACAAAGACAAGCCCCGTGTTCACAAAGATATGCGGATGCGCGGCCAGCGGCGCAGCAGCCAACAAAAGACAAAGAGCGAGCGGTAATTTCATACCGCGCAATTTAGGCGCGGCGTGCGGGTGGTTCAATTGCCTATTTATACCGTAGCGGCGGCAATCAGCCGACCCAGCCGCGCAATGCCCTCGTTGATCATTGCGGCGTCTGTGCGGCTGAAGCTGAGGCGCATGGTATGCGTGCCCGAGCCATCGGCGAAAAACGCATGTCCGGGGACAAAGGCCACGCGTTCGGATGTCAGCGATTGGGCCAGTAGCTCTGCTGTGTTGACCTTGGTGGGCAGCTCAAGCCAGATGAACATGCCGCCTTCGGGGCGGGTCCATGTGACGCCTTCGGGCATATGCCTGGCTAGGGCGTCCAGCATCACATCGCGGCGTGCGCTATAGGCGGATTTGATGGTAGCGACATGGGTGTCGAACTGCTCTGACGCGACCTGTGCAATGGCCATCTGGTTGATGGTCGAGCTGTGCAAATCTGCCGCTTGTTTGAGGAGGACGAGTTGCGAGATCACTTCTTGTGCGCCGCAGACCCAGCCCACGCGCAGCCCCGGCGCCAGCGTTTTGGAAAAGCTACCGCAATAGAGCGTGCGGCAGTTATTGATGTCGCCCTTGCGGGCGATTTCACGCGCCAGCACAGGCGAGAGCGCCTCGCCCTCGTAGCGCAGCGATTGATAGGCGGCGTCCTCGATCACCGCGATGTCCAACGCATCGGCCAGATCAATCACCCGCTCGCGCGTACCCGCATCCAGTGTGCGGCCCGTGGGGTTGGCGAAGTCCACGGACATATAAGCGAACTTCACCCGCCCCGCACCCGCCGCCTGCGCATAATCCTCGGCCGAGCGGTTGGTTTCGGGGTCAAGCCTGTCATAGCGCGGCTCGTACGCGTTGAACGCGCCCAATGCGCCAAGGTATGTCGGCCAGCCGACCAATGCGGTATCGCCAGGGCTCAGCAGCAGCTTGCCCAGATAATCAAGCGCTTGTTGCGAGCCGGAGGTGATCAGGATGTTGTCACGGGTACACGGGATGCCAAGGCGGGCCATCTCGCCTACGATCCAGTCGCGCAGGGGCGGATAGCCTTCAGAGACGGAATATTGCAAGGCCGTGGCTTGGGTCTCGGGCGTGAGGGCATCGGCAAAGGCGCGTTGAAACGCCTGCGCGGGAAAGAGATCGGGGTCGGGGATGCCGCCCGCAAAGGAGATGATGTCGGGTTGCTCCAACAGCTTGAGAAGTTCGCGGATTTCGCTGGCTTTCATGCGGTCGTTGCGTGTGGCGAATATCTGGTGCCAGTCCATATGTCCCTCCCGACAGGTCGTCGATACACCAAACAGCGATTCCGATTTTAGGTCAATCCGTATGTCCTATATGCCCGATGCGGCCCTATCGGGCTTGGGCGATTGCCCTGATCGCGCACGCGGGGTATCAGGATGCCAACCCATCCCATCCAAAGGCTGCATCCCCGTGACATCATCCACTCCTTTCGACCGCTCGCTGAAAATTGCCCCCTCCATCCTTGCCGCTGATTTCGCCAATTTTGGCGCGGAATGTGCGGCGGTCGAGGCGCAGGGCGCGGATTGGATCCACGTTGATGTGATGGACGGACATTTTGTACCAAACATCACCTTTGGCGCGGCCACTTGCGCCGCGATACGGCCCCACATCAAAGGCGTGATGGACGTTCATCTGATGATCTCTCCGGTCGATGCCTATATCGAGGATTTCGCCAAAGCAGGCGCCGATGTGATCACCGCGCATGTCGAGGCAGGGCCGCATATCCACCGCACACTACAAGCGATCCGTGCAACGGGTGCAAAGGCGGGCGTCGCGCTGAATCCCGGCACCCCGGCCGAGGCCGTGGCCCATTTACTGGACCTTACGGATCTGATTTGCGTGATGACCGTGAACCCCGGCTTTGGCGGCCAGAAATTCATTGATATGAGTGACAAAATCAAAACCCTGCGCGCCATGATCGGCGACCGCCCCGTGCATATCGAAATCGACGGCGGCGTGGACCCGAAAACAGCACCCATCGTCGCAGGCGCGGGCGCGGACGTTCTGGTCGCAGGCTCTGCCGTGTTCCGCGGCGGCTCTGTCAGTGACCCAGCCCCTTATGGCGCAAACATCCGCGCCATCCGCGAAGCGGTTGCAGGCGTCTACGTCTAAGCGAGGAGCGCTCGGACGAGCAGCGAGGAGCGGCGCCTAGGGCAATTGATCACCAAAGGCTTCGATCATTTTGTGTTTGAGCAATTTGCCCGTTGGCGCCGCAGGCAATGCGGTCGCCAGAACGATATGCTTGGGACGTTTATAGCCCGCCAGCCGTTCCTTCACAAAAGCGCGCAAACTGTCCACGGTCAAATCATCGCCCTGCGCAATTTGCACAAAGGCCAGCACCTCTTCGTCCCCGTCTTTGGTGCGCCCGACAACAGCCGATTGGATCACCTGCGGGTGGTCGTTCAGCGCGGCCTCCACCTCTGGCGGATAGACGTTGAACCCGCCGTGGATAATCAGCTCTTTTGACCGACCCAGAATGTAAATGCGGCCATCATCGTCGATTTTACCCAAGTCACCTGTGTGCAGCCACCCGTCCTCCAGCGCCTTGGCAGTCTCCGCCTCGTTGCGGAAATAGCCTTTCATCAGATGCGGACCTGAGACCAGTAGCTCGCCCTCGTCTACGCCGTTCCCGCCCGGTGCATTCACGTCAATCCGCGCCCGCGTGCCGGGGGTTGCGGGCCCCACGGACACATCGGGCGAGCCGATGGGGTTATCCGTGGCAGACGCGCCCGAGGATGTCTCGGTCATGCCAAATCCGTTCTGCAACGGCAGCTCGTAGAACGCTTCGGCCTTGCGCTTCCACGCAGGGTCCAGCGGCGCCCCCCCGCTCGACACATAGCGCAGCGTGGGAGAGGCCAGCCGCTCCATCCCCTGCTCTTTGGTGTATTGCATCACAAGCGCGTGCATCTGGGGCACAGCGGGAATGATCGTCACCCCGTCCATTGCTGCCTCGTACAAACGCTGCGCCGTGAAGCGAGCGTCAATCCTGACGTGTGCCCCCGTATAGCAGGCCCCCACCAGAACCGAGACAAGGCCAAACACATGGCTCATCGGGAGAACACCGTAAACCACGTCCGCAGGCGTCATCCGCCGCAGACTGCTGGAGGCCTGCCCCCCGAAGCGGACACTGCTATGGGTTAGCATCACGCCTTTGGGGTCGCCCGTTGTACCCGTGGTATAAAGAAGGACCGCCACGTCATCCAAATCCGCATCCACATCGCTGTGCCGCGTTGCCATCATCAGCGATCCGAAAGCGCCCGTGATCTCCTCTGCGCCCATCCGCGCTGCATGGCCCGCCGCCACGTCCGAGACATGAGCCGTCATCAGGACAACCGCAGGCTTTGCGTGATTGATAATCTTGTCGACTTCGCCGTCAGTCTGGCGGGCGTTGAAGGGAATGATAACCGCGTCGATTTTCCATGCCGCATGAAGGGCTGCGACTGCCGCGGCGCAATTTTCGACCAGCAACAGAACGCGATCGGTGGGCTTTACGCCCGCCAGCGTCAGATGCGCCGCCAGATCATCACTGGCGCGGTCCAGATCCGCATATGTCCAGCGCGCACCGGAAGAATCACTCAGCGCCATGCTGTCAGGGGCGGCGGCCACCCGTGCTGTCAGAAAATCGTTTACCCGAGCCATGTCGCGTCCCCTCCCGAAAAATAAATTTTGTGTCTTAGCTGTAGTTCGGCGTGCGCTTTTCGAGGAAAGCCGCAATGCCTTCAGCCGCTTCGGGTGCCCCTGTGGCGTGCCCCATCGCGTCGCGTTCGTGATCCAGCTGCGCGGCCTCTGTCGCGTCATAGGCAGCGGCGACCATCTTGCGGATCGCGGCCTGCGCGTCCCGCGGACCTGCGGCAAAGCGGTCGGCAAAGCCGCGTGCGACCTCTATCGTGCCGCCCACATCCGTGAGCGCATTTACCACACCCAGATCATGCATCCGCTCGGCCAGCACGGGCTGGGCCAGCATACACATCTCCATGCTCAGTTGCCGTGGCAAGGCACGCGCCAGATGCGCGGTCAGCCCGCCGTCAGGGACCAAGCCCGCCTTGACATAGGCCGCCACGAACTTTGCCCCCTTGGCCGCGACGATCACATCACACGCCAGCGCAAAGCTGAGGCCCGCGCCGGCAGCGCCGCCTTCAACCGCCGCGATGAACGGCACGGGACAGGCGCGCATGGCGCGGATCACATCGTGCAAACCGTCAATCCGCGCGGCCCGTTGGTCCGCTGGCATACCCTGACTTTTGATCAACTGGTTCAGATCGCCGCCTGCACAGAAAAACGGCCCCTCTGCGGTCAGGATGATCGAGCGGATGCGGCGCTCTTGCGCCAATTCGCAGGCTTGCATGATGCAGGCATAAAGCTCGGGCGACAGCGCACCGCGTTTGTCGGTATTGCCGTTCCAGATGATCAGGCGGTCGCCTGCGTCTTCTAACCGTGCGCTCATGTCTGTTTCTCCCGTTTAGCTTAATTTATCTTGTGGAACGCGTTTGAACACGCCCGTGGATGTGGCGACCAATGTGCCGTCCTCGTGGCGCAACTCGGCCGCGATGAACAAAAGGCTTCGCCCCCCGCCCGTCACTGTGCCCGTGGCCGTCATGCGGCCCCGCTTGCCCGACCCGACGAACTGCGTATTCATCGAAACCGTCAGGAAGGGCGCCTTGCCCGTCGCGTCCACAGTCAGCGACCCTGTGGTTCCGCTGGCATTGTCCAACAATGTCACGGCGATGCCACCGTGCAACGCGCCGTGGCGGTTGAGGTGGTCGTCGGTCACATCCAGATAGCACCGCCCGTGGGCCGCATCGCGGACATCCACGACATAGCCGACAAGGCGCTGTGTGCCGGTCTCATCATGGATGAAACCGGCGTTTTCTTCAGGCTGCGGCAAGGGCAATGAACCGCTCCAGATGGTGGTCGACATCGCCAAAGCGGTGATCGGCCATGATGATACGTTTGGCGATATGAGCCAGCTCGTATTCCTGCGTCATCGCAATCCCGCCGTGCAGCTGGATCGATTCCTCACCCACCAGACGGCCCACACGGCCAATCAGGTTCTTCGTGGCCGAGATGTTACGCTCCCGCGTGCCGCGGTCCGCTTCCAGATTGCCCGCTGCAAGGATCACGGCAGAGCGTGCCTGCTCCATCTCGATCAGCAGATCGGAGAAACGGTGGGCCAGTGCCTGGAACGTACCAATCGGGCGGCCGAACTGCTTGCGGGTGCCAAGGTAGTCTTTGGTCAGATAGCAGGCCGTTTCCATCGCGCCGAGCGTCTCGGCGGTTTGAGCAACGTTTGCGGCAGCGATGCGCGCCTCGATGGCGTCGCTCGCGGCACCTTCGGCGCCAAGGCGGGCGCTGGCAGGAACTGTAACATCATCCAGCGTGACTTCGGCTGCGCGACCACCGGCCAGCAAGGCATAACCCTGCACCGTCAGGCCACCCGCGTCCTTGGGCACCAAGAACAGCGAGATACCATCCGCGTCGCCCTGCTCGCCGCTTTCGCGGGCCGAGACGACAAGCATGTCCGCCGCTTCGGCATTCACCACAACAGCCTTGCGGCCATTGAGCACGATGTCGTCGCCTTTGGCCGCAGCAGTCGTGCTGACGCGGGTCAGGTCATACCGGCTGGCCGGTTCACCATGGGCAAAGGCCAGTTGCAGACCACCGCCGATGATTTCCTCGATGTGCGCTTGCTGGTCGTCGTTGCCCAGATCGGCGATCAAGCCGCCGGCCAGAACAGCCGTATCAAGGAACGGTTCCACCACGCCGGCGCGGCCCAGCTCTTCGAACACCACGGCGATGTCGAAACCCTTGCCGCCAAAGCCGCCCTGCTCTTCGGTGAAGAGCGCGCCAATGACGCCCAGCTCTGCCAGCTCGCTCCAGATCTCGGAAGACATGCCGCTGTCGCTTTCCAAAATCTTGTTGCGGGTGGCGGTGTCGTAACGGTCACGCAGGAAACGGCGCAACGTGTCTTGCAGCATTTGCCGCTCTTCTGTCAGGTCAAAATTCATAACTCAGCTTCCCATCGTGACTTTTGCAATGATCCCGCGCTGGATCTCGTTGGATCCGCCGAAGATCGACAATTTGCGGTTGTTGAAATATTTGGCCGCAACCGGCCCTGCGCCCAACGGATCGGGCAGGACTTCGTTGCTGCCCTCGACGGCCTCGGACGCAAACGGCATCGCATAGACGCCTGCGGCACGGCGTGCCAGATCGTTGATCTCCTGGCGGATGATCGTGCCTTTGACCTTGAGCATGGAGCTCTCGACACCCGGTGCCTGCCCTGCGGCAGCCTTGGAGACGATGCGCATGTTGGTCGTGGACATCGCCATCAAGTCAATCTCGACCTGCGCGACACGCGCTGCGAAATGCGGGTTCTCGATCAGCGGTTTGCCGTTGGCCATTTCCGAACGGGCAAGGCGTTTAACCGTTGCGAGGCCCGCCTGCGAGAAACCGACGCCCGCGATGTTCGTCCGCTCGTGGGTCAGCAGATATTTGGCGTAGGTCCAGCCTTCATTCTCTTTACCAACCAAGTTCTCGACCGGCACTTCGACGTCTGTGAACCAGACTTCGTTCACTTCATGCGTGCCATCCAGCAGGATGATCGGGCGGACTTCGATGCCCGGCGTGTCCATGTCGATCAGCAGGAAGGAAATGCCCTCCTGCTGCTTTACGTCTTTGTCCGTGCGCACAAGGCAGAAGATCATGTTGGCGTGCTGGCCCAATGTGGTCCACGTCTTCTGACCGTTCACAACGTAATGCGTGCCCGCGTCATTCTTGACGGCTGTGGTTTTCAGCGAGGCAAGGTCGGAACCCGCGCCTGGCTCGGAGTACCCCTGACACCACCAGTCCTCACCGCTCAGGATGCGGGGCAGCCAATAGTCGTTCTGCTCTTGGGAGCCGAATTTTTGCAGCACGGGCGCCAGCATACCAAGGCCGAAAGGCACGATACGCGGGGCCGAGGCCATCGCGGCCTCTTCTTCAAAGATGTGCTTTTGCACGGCGTTCCACTCGGCACCGCCGAATTTCTTGGGCCAGTTGGGCGCCAGCCAGCCGCGCTCGTTCAAGGTGGCGTGCCATGCTTCCATGTCGGCTTTGGTCAGCTCGCCTTTGCCGCGCACTTTGTCTTTCATTTCGGGCGTGACTTTTTCGTCCATAAAGGCGCGGACTTCGTCGCGAAATGCCGTCTCTTCGGGGGAATAGCTCAGATCCATCGGGGTTTCCTTTTCATCGGTGTCTCGGGGTATCTTGGGACGCTATGTAGCGGCCAATCAATTCAAATCATCAAAGCTGCGGCCTTCGGCCACAAGGGTCTTCAACAGGGTGCTGGGCTGCCAGAACCACGCATCGTCTTTTGCAAAGCGTTCGATGTTTTCCAGCACTGTGTCCAACCCCTGCAAATCTGCCCATTTCAGCGGGCCACCGCGAAAACGCGGGAAGCCGTAGCCAAAGAGCAGCACCATATCAACATCAGCGGGGCGTCTTGCGATGCCCTCCTCGACCACTTTCGCGGCCTCGTTCACCATCGCACACATGTAGCGTGTGACAATCTCCTGATCGGTGAAGTCACGCGGCGTAATTTTCAGATCGGCCTGTTCGGCAGCGATAAGTTCGGGAATTTTCGGATTGGGCACCGAGGCGCGCCGGCCCTTTTCATAAAGGTAATACCCTTCACCTGTTTTCCGGCCGAAATGGCCCTGTTCGCACAGACGGTCGATATAGGTCGGCACGCGTTCGGCCGGGTGGCGGTGGGGCGCTTTGCGTTTCCGGGTCATCCAACCGATGTCGAGGCCCGCAAGGTCGGCCACGGCAAACGGGCCCATCGCAAAACCGAAGTCGGTCAAGGCGCGGTCGATCTGGTAGGGCGTCGCCCCGTCCAGCACCATGTGATCGGCGGCGGTGCGGTAGACGGCCAGAATGCGGTTGCCGATAAACCCGTCACAGACCCCTGCCCGCACCGAGATTTTGCCAAGGCGTTTGCCCAGCGCAAAGCCCGTTGCAACAACATCTACGGCGGCTTTATCTGCGACAACAACCTCCAATAGCTTCATCACATGGGCCGGCGAAAAGAAGTGCAGCCCGATCACATCCGCAGGGCGCGAGGTGGCGGCGGCAATCTCGTCCACATCCAGATAAGAGGTGTTCGACGCAAGGATCGCACCGGGTTTGCACACGGCATCCAGCTTGCCAAAGACCTCTTTCTTGACGGCCATATCCTCGAACACGGCCTCGATCACCAGATCGGCATCGGCGAGGCTGTCATAGTTGATCGCCACGGTCAGCGCGGTCGTGGTGAGCGCATCATATTGCGCCTGATTGATCTTGCCGCGCTTCAATGCACCCGCGAGGTTGCCTTCGATCCGCTCTCGCGCGGCGCTGGCTTGCGCCTCGCCTGTCTCGATCAGGACAACCTGCATCTGTGCCAACAGAGCAGCCGTGGCGATGCCTGCGCCCATGGTGCCGCCGCCGATCACGCCGATGGTTTGCAGCGGGCGGGGGGCGATGCCTTTCAGCTCGGGCAGGCTGCTGACGGCGCGTTCGTTGAAAAAGGCGTGGATCATGCCTTTGCTCTGGTCACTGGCGAGCATGTCCATAAACAGCTCACGCTCCCGCGCCATGCCAGCGGTGAAGTCCAGCTCGCTTGCGGCTTGCACGGCACGCACGGCAGCCCCGCCGCTGATCTGGCCACGGCCCTTTTTCATCACACCGTCATATGTCGCGTCCCAGTCGATCGGCGCGGCCGCAGGCAGCTCTGACACGGGACGGCGCGGGGCGTTTGCCGCGATGAGGTCAAGCGCATAGGCGATGCCCACCTCTTGCGGATCACCTGAGGTGACTTTGTCGAGAATGCCCAGCGCCTGCGCTTCTTCTGCGCCGACCTGACGGCCTGTGGTACACAGATCAATCGCTTTCTCAGCGCCTGCCAGACGTGGCAGGCGTTGCGTACCACCAGCCCCCGGCAACAGGCCAAGGTGGACTTCGGGCAGGCCCACACGGGCGTCAGGCTGGGCGATGCGGTAATGCGCCGATAGCGCCACCTCCAACCCGCCGCCAAGCGAAACGCCGTGCATGGACGCAATGACAACCAGCGGCGAAGCTTCGATCCGTGTGCACAGATCGGGCAGCGCGGGCGACATCGGAGGCTTGCCGAATTCTGTGATGTCGGCGCCTGCAATAAAGGCGCGGCCTTCGCCCACGATCACCACAGCTTTGATCCCTGCCTCTGTCTCGGCGCGGGTCATGCCCTCTTCCAGACCTTGGCGCACGGCGACAGACAGCGCGTTCACAGGCGGGTTGTTGATGCGCAGAACAGCGACAGGACCGTGAGAGGAGTAGACGACAGGATCAGACATAGGAGTTCTCTTTTATATTAGCCGCGACGGCTGAGGGCGGGGGGGCGACCGGATCGGGTTTCGAGTTCTTGGACGAGGCGGTGAAGGGCGGGTCCGACCTCTTGCTCCATCCGGTCGCGGGGCAATTCGGACGGCGTGGCGCCGCAGGTGAAGGCAACGGATTCGCCAAACTCGCCCGCGTAATAGGGCACGCTTACGGCGTTGACCGTGCTGGCATAGCGCTGTGTGTCGGGCGCAATGGTAAAGCCCTGCCCCAGCAGTTGATCGTACCCCAACTGGCGGAATGCACGGGTGCTTTCATCAGGGTCCAGCGCCTCGAAACGCTCGGCGTCCAGCGCCGCAAGAAAGGCCAAGCCCGAGCTGGACGCATCGAGCGGAATGCGGTGGCCCGGCTCCAGCCAGATCGCCTGCGCTGTGGCGGGCCGCCATGTGCGTACCAGCATCATCCGCGCGCCATCGCGCACAGCAATCAACGCCAGCGTGCCCGTCTCATCCGCAAGCCGTTGCATATCATCGCTGACCATATCGACAAAGCCGACCGCCACATTGGCCACAGACCCCAGCACAATCGCGGCAGGCCCAAGGCGAAAGCGGTCATTGCGCGCCCCGTGGCTGAGGTAGCCCAGCTCACACAGTGTATACGTCAGCCGAGAGATGGTCGGCTTGGGCAGGCCCGTCCGGTCGGCGATCTGGGCGTGGGTCAGACCGTGATCGCTGGCGCGGAACACCCGCAACACGCCAAGCCCGCGGGCCAGCGTGTTGGCGAATTTACGATCCGCAGGCTGTGTCGTCTGCTCTGTCATCGCGCCGCCATGGGTATCAGCAGGGATATCATCGGGAAGGACATGATCAGGATCAACACGATGATGTCGACACTCAGAAAGCGCGTGATGCCTGCAAAGATCTTGTCGATCGGCGCATCGCGTCCCACCACATTGGCAATCACGAAAACATTGAGCCCGACAGGCGGCGTGATCAGCCCGATCTCGAGCAATTTGATCACCACCACACCGAACCAGATGAGGTTCAAATCATAGCTTTCTACCAGTGGGATCATCAAAGGCAGGGTCAGCACCATGATACCGATGGGGTCCAGAAACATACCCAGCAACAGATAGATCACAGCGATACACACCATCAGCATGATCACGCTCAGCTGCGCATCGGTCACGGCCTGTACGATCACAGGGGCCACGCCTGTCAGCGCGATGAAGGCCACAAAGATCTTGGCACAGGCGGCAATGATGAAAATTGCCGAAGTCTGGATGCATGTCTCTTTTACCGCGTCCCACAGATCGGCCATGCTCAGCTTTTTCTGCGCAAACCCGATCAGCGTGGCGGCGGTGACACACACGGCTGCGGCCTCGGTCGCGGTGAAGATACCACCATAGATACCGCCGATGATCACGACAAACAGCAAGAGCGCGGGCCAGCTGTCAAACGCTGCGGCCCAACGTTCGTGCGCGGTGTAGCGCTGGTCGGACGCGGGCGCGACTTCGGGGCGCATCCCGACCCATACCGCGATGACCAGAATGAACCCCGCCAGCGTCAAAAGCCCCGGCAAAACGCCCGCAAGGAACAGCAGGGAAATCGAGGTCTCTGTAAAGATCCCGTAGATAATGAACAAAACCGATGGCGGGATAAGCGAGCCAAGCGTGCCGCCCGCCGCAACCGATGCGGTGGCAAGGCGCGGGTCATAGCCCATGCGCAGCATCTCGGGTGTGCAAATCTTGCCCATGGTCGAAGCACAGGCAATGGACGATCCGGTAATAGCAGAGAACCCGCCACACCCCATGACCGACGCCATTGCCACACCGCCCGGCAAACGGGTCAGCCAGACTTTGGCGGCATAGTAAATCTTGGTCGTGATGTCGGCCTTGTAGGCGATATGGCCCAGCGCCACGAAGAGCGGGATCATCGACAGCTCATAGCTGTGCACAAGGTCGTAGGAATTCGAGAAAACCATCGACGACGTCGGCTTGACCGCGCGGCTGGGGTCAAACGTGCCACTGCGGAACGAATAAATCAGGAAAGCACCCGTCGTGGCGACAGAAGCCAGCGTGAAGGCGATAGGAATACGGAACGCGAGCAGGAACAAAACGGCGGCAAAGGCCACCATACCAACAGTTGAGCCATCCATCAGTTGCGCCCCTCTTCCAAAAGATCGCCTGCGTGCTGTTGTTCGTCACTGACCGTGTCGCCCCGCAGAACGCTGCGCAAATCGCGCACAAACAGCTCTGCCAGACGCAGCCATGCGGCCGACAGTCCCAGCACAAAAAACAGATGCCCCGGCCATTTCGGCAGATCAAGGTCACCCGAGAAGAACGAGCCGCGTTCGATCACCTTGATCAGCTCAAGCACGCCTTTGTAGATCAGCGGCGCAAAGGCAAGCATCCCGAACAGGGCTCCCGCAACAATAAGCCAGCTGCGAAAGCGTGGATTGAAACGGTCCGACAGGAAAGCGACCGACACATGCGCACGTTGGGCAGTAGCTGCGGCCAACGGCAGCACGATGGCCGCGACCATCAATTCACGCACCATAATAACGCTATCGGGAATGAACGAGTTAAATGCAGCGCGGGCGATCACGTTCGAAGTGATCAGCACGCCCAGCAAAATCACCGCAAGCGCACCAAGGGCCAGCAATATCTTTTCAAGCGGCACCAACATGGGCAGGCTCCTTTTCGGGTCGCAAAACTGTGGGGGTATAGACAGGGGCAGGACCGCAAGGCCCCGCCCCTTTGGTGTGGTTAGTTAGACGCAGCTTCCCACGGGTAGCCATTGGCGTCCCGCTCGGCGGTGTATTTGGCCAGCAGCTCTTTGTAAGCGGCCAGCGTGGCTGCACCGTCAAGGCCGGCGCCATTTGCCGTCTCGACCCATTGATCAAGGAACTTCTCGCCAGAGGCGACCAGTTTGGCGCGCTCCTCGGCAGGCATCTCGATGATCTCGACGCCTTGCTCTTTCATTGACGCGACAGCCGCCTCGTTCGCTGTGATAATCAGGCGGCCGAATTCATCCGCCATGTCGCTGCCGGTTTCGTCGATCACGGCACGCTGTTCATCGCTAAGCCCTTCGTAGGCATCGAGGTTCATGAACATGCCAACACCGCCGACCTGACCCCAGTTCAGCAAGGTGTAGCTGGTCATCACTTCGGCCTGCTTCAGCGCAGCAACGGCATAGGAGTACCCCTGCGAGCAATCCAGCAATCCGGTATCCAGACCCTGATAGGCGTCATAGATCGACATCGACACAAGGTTCGCACCCTCTTCGCCCATCACTTTACCGTATGCACCCACGCCGCGCACTTTCTTACCCGGGATGTCGGCGACACTGCGGATGGCCGTGTCTTTACAACCGATGTTTACCTGCGATGTCGTCCATGTCCCGATATAGCGCAGATCACGCTCGGCAAAATTGCTCTGCATCGCATCCGTGCGCATCAGCTCGTCCGTGGCACGCATGCCGACCCATGCGTCGGGGTTGTCCAATGGCAAATCCGCAATGCCGTAGGCTGCCATATCCTGCGGGTAGTAGACCGCGATCAAAGAGCCCATGTCCGCCACGCCGTCACCAATAGACTGCATTGCCGCCTTGGCCTTGAACAGCGCGCCGCCCCATTGGATGTCGATCTTCAGATCCCCGGCAGAGCGTTCGGCAACTTGGTCCGCATACCACTGCAAGGCAGCCGCACGGGCACCACGGTTCGGGCCTGCTTCGCCGTGGATCAGCGTCGTCTCGGCGTAGCTGGTGGTGGCAAGTACCGACATGGCAGCCGCAAAGGCGGTGTTTTTCAGAAAACTCATGTGTGATCCCCTCCCAAGGATTTGTTTCGCTATGCAAAACAGTGTTTCACTTATTTGAACCGGCACGCTAAGCTCTGGATCAGATATGTGCAAGCAAAACCTAAGGGCCGACGGTGCGGCCATATTTTACGGCACATCCCGATCTCCAGCATGCTTGGTAACGGCGCTGGACGCGCCCCTGTTTTTCAGGTTCACTCATTTCAGGGGACAAGGATCACACATGCCATTGCTAGACGTAGATTCGCTCACTATCGGGTTTGGCACCGCGCCGCCTGTCGTGCGCGATGTATCATTCTCGATCGACAGCGGTGAGACGCTCGCCCTTGTGGGAGAGAGTGGGTCAGGCAAAACGCTGACCTGTCGGTCGGTGCTGCGTATCCTGCCCGCAAATGCCCAAGTGCGCGGCGGCAGCATCCGCTATGCGCATGGCGGACAGTCAGACGACTTGCTGACCGCAGGCAATGCGCGGATGCGGTCCCTGCGCGGCGACCGCATTTCGATGATTTTTCAGGAGCCGATGCGCTCGCTCTCACCGCTGCACCGTTTGGGGAATCAGGTGGCCGAGGTCCTGCACCTGCACCAGAACATATCAGCTGCCGAGGCCAAGGGGCGCGTGCTGGCGCAGTTTGACCGTGTCGGCTTCAACGACCCCGAGCGGGCGTGGAACAGTTACCCCTTCGAGATGTCCGGCGGGATGCGCCAGCGGGCGATGATCGCCATGGCCATGGTCGCAAAGCCCGACCTGCTGATCGCGGACGAGCCGACAACCGCATTGGATGTGACCACACAGGCGCAGGTTCTGGGCCTGATTAAAGAATTGCAGCGCGAAACGGGAATGGCCGTGATCCTTGTGACCCATGATCTGGGTGTTGTGGCGAATATGGCCGACAAGGTCGTCGTGATGAACAAGGGCCGCGTGATGGAAGCGGGAAGCGCGCAGGAGGTGCTCGGCACGCCCATGCACGGCTATACCAAAAAGCTGTTTGCTGCCGCCCCCGTGATCCCCGATGTT
Organism: Sulfitobacter aquimarinus; assembly: GCF_040149565.1. NCBI lineage: Bacteria > Pseudomonadati > Pseudomonadota > Alphaproteobacteria > Rhodobacterales > Roseobacteraceae > Sulfitobacter > Sulfitobacter aquimarinus. The sequence goes on along the minus strand of NZ_JBEFLO010000009.1, from coordinate 25,265 downwards.
GCGGCCCCCGCCCGCAAAGACCACGCAGCCGCCGATGATCTGATCCTTGATATCCGCGGCGTCACCAAAAGCTTTACCCTGCGCAGCGGCGGCTGGCGCGCCCCGCGTGTAATCACCGCCTGCCGTGATGTGGACCTGAAACTGCCCCGCGGCAAAACGCTGGCGGTGGTGGGCGAAAGCGGGTCGGGCAAGACGACCTGCGCGCGCGTTGCCTTGGGCGCGACCCCGCCTGATGCGGGCGGCGAGGTGTTGTTTTGCGCGGGTAACGGCGCCGCTCCGATCCGCGTCCATTCAATGAACCCCGCCCAGCGCCGCAGCTTTCAACGCGACGCGCAGATGGTGTTCCAAGACCCCTATTCATCCCTGTCGCCGCGCATGCGCGTGCAGGACGCGCTGACCGAGCCTGCGGAAATCCACAACATCGGCTCCGCCTCTGACCGGCGCGAAAAAGCGGCCGAGATGATCCGCATGGTGGGTCTCAGCCCTGATATGCTCCCGCGCTATCCACATGCGTTTTCGGGTGGCCAACGGCAGCGGTTGTCGATTGCCCGTGCGCTGACGCTTGACCCCAAGCTGCTGGTCTGTGACGAGCCGACCTCGGCGCTGGATGTCTCGGTGCAGGACCAGATCCTGACGCTGTTGGAGGAAATCCGCGACCGTGCCGGCCTTAGCTATCTGTTCATCAGCCACGATCTGGCCGTGGTCGCCCGCATCGCGGACGAAGTCGCCGTTATGCGCGCAGGTGTCATCGTCGAGCAAGCCGCCCCCGACACGCTGTTCTACAACCCGCAACACCCCTACACCAAAGCCCTGATCGCCGCACAGCCAGAGCCGGACATCGCCCGCCCCATCGACCTTGATCTGGTGGCAAAGGGCGCAGGCAGCCCGGAAGGCTGGCCCGAGATGTTCCGTTTCGAAGGCCAAACCGCCCCCGCCCTGCGAGAGTTGGAGCCCGGACATATGGTGCGATGCCATGCGTAAACTGATCCCCCTGATTGCCGCCGCTTTGCTGGCTACCCCTCTTTGGGCGCAGGCCCCTGCCCTGACCGAAAGCACCTTTTGGGCCGCCGAGGTCGAGGCAGGCAACATGCCCGCCGTGGCCCAGCGCATCCCCACCGATCCGCTGGTTGTCGATCTGGAAGCCAAGGGCCGCACGATCGGCACCCAAGGCGGGACGATCCACACGTTGGTGTCGCGCAGTAAAGACATCCGCCAGATGGTCGTCTATGGCTATGCGCGGCTTGTGGGCTATGCCCATGACTACACCCTGCAACCCGACATTCTGCGCGACATCGAGGTCGAGAATAACGCAAAATTCACCCTGCACCTGCGGCGCGGGCATCGCTGGTCTGATGGCGCGCCCTTCACCTCCGCTGATTTCGCCTACTGGTGGGAGCACGTGGTGAATAACGACCAGATCACCCCATCAGGCCCGCCCGAATGGATGACCGTTGACGGGGAAATCGGTACGGTCACCTTCCCCGACGCCCATACAGTTGTGTTTGAATGGAGCGGGCCGAACCCCGACTTCCTGCCCCTGCTGGCCCAAGCGCGCCCGCCCTTCATCTACCGCCCTGCGCATTACCTCAAACAATTCCACGCCGATTTTGCCGATGCGGATTTCCTTGAACAGCAGATCGCCGAGGCCCGCGTGAAAAGCTGGGCCGCGCTGCACAACCGCCGCGATAATATGTACAAGTTCGACAACCCGCAGCAGCCGACGTTGCAGCCGTGGATGAATGCATCGGGCAAGCCTACGTCGCGCAACGTGTTTGTGCGCAATCCATATTTTCACCGCATGGATACGGCGGGCACGCAGCTGCCCTATGTCGATGTGGTTGTGATGACCGTCGTGGGCGGCGGTTTGATCGCGGCCAAGGCCAACGCGGGCGAGGTCCAGTTGCAGGCACGCGGGCTTGATTTCCGCGATGTGGCGATCCTCAAGAAAGGCGAGGCAGACGGCGGCAACTACCGCACGCTTTTGTGGGGCAATGGCGCGGCCAGCCAGATCGCAATCTACCCCAACCTCAACTTTGCCGACCCCGTCTGGCGCGAGGTGATGCGCGATGTGCGCTTCCGCCGTGCGCTCAGCCTTGGCATTGACCGACGCATGATCAACCGCGCCCTCTATTTCGGACTGGCGCAAGAAGGCGGGATGACCGCCCTTTCCCGCAGCCCCCTGCACAGCCCTGCCGATCTGAAAGCATGGGCGGGCATGGATCTGGACCACGCCAACCGCCTGCTGGACGAGATGGGCTTGACGGGCCGCTCCCCCAACGGCCTACGCCTGCTTCCTGATGGCCGCCCGATGGAGTTTGTGATCGAAACCGCAGGCGAGCGGCAGGAAGAAGAGAACGCGCTGAGCATCATCACCGACACATGGCGCGAGTTGGGCATTCGTCTGATCATGCGCCCGCTGGACCGCGACATTCTGCGCAACCGCATCTATGCGGGCACGGGCATGGCCGCCGTCTGGTACGGCTGGGACAACGGGCTACCCACGGCGCAGACCTCTCCCGATTACCTTGCCCCCACGGCGCAAGAATTCTTTGCATGGCCCAAATGGGGCCAGTACCACCAGACAATGGGCCAAGCAGGCGAGCCTGCGGATATGGAAGCCCCCAAACGTCTGATGGAACTGGATGATGCATGGGCGCGTACCGATGATCCGGCCAAACGCGAGGCGATCTGGCGCGAGATGCTGCAAATTCACGCACAACAGCAATTCGCCATCGGCATCCTGTCAGGCGCGCCGCAGCCCGTTGTCGTGTCCAAAAAGCTGCGCAACGTCCCCGATGAAGGCATCTGGGCCTATTCCCCCGGTGCGCATTTCGGCATCCACCGCATTGACGAGTTCTATTTCGACGATGCCGCCCAGCAGGTGACCAAATGAGAATGCTAACCTATGCGATCGGCCGTTTTGCCACCATGCTGCTGACGCTCTGGATCGTGTCGATCCTTGTCTTTGCCATCATCAACCTGCCGCCCGGTGACTTCCTTAGCAACCAAATTTCAGAACTGCGCGCCACGGGCCAAGCCGAAGGCGTTGCCAAGGCCGAATTCCTGCGCAGCGAATACGCGCTCGACCGCCCCCTGTGGGAGCAATACATGATCTGGGCTGGCTTCATGCCGGGGCCGCAAGGCCTGTCTGGCCTGATTCAGGGGAACTTTGGCTGGTCCTTCGAATTCGACCGCCCCGTGAGCGAGATCGTCGGCGACGCGCTTTGGCTGACTGTGCTGGTGAACCTTACCGCCGTTCTGTTCGTCTATGCCGTAGCCCTGCCCTTGGGCGTGCTGGCCGCCGCACGGTCCGAGACTTGGGTGGACTACAGCGCAGGCTTTGCCGGCTATCTGGGCCTTGCTACGCCCAACTTCCTGCTGGCGCTGATCCTGTTCTACTACGGGCACAAATATTTCGACCTGCCCATCGGCGGCCTGATGGCGCCCGAGTTCGAAGGCGAGCCAATGTCGTGGGACAAGGTAAAATCCATCCTCGTGCACCTTATCGTGCCCACCTTCGTTATCGGCACATCGGGGGCGGCCGCGATGATGCAACGCCTGCGCGCCAACATGCTGGACGAGCTGAGCAAACCCTACGTCGAAACCGCCATTGCAAAAGGCATGAAGCCGACCAAAATGCTGACAAAATACCCGCTGCGCATGGCGTTTAACCCCTTCGTCGCTGACATCGGCAACCTGTTGCCTGCAATGGTCTCCGGCTCTGTGCTTGTGTCTGTCGTGCTGGGCCTGCAAACGATCGGGCCATATCTTTTGACGGCGTTGAAATCCCAGGACCAGTTCCTCGCGGCGTTTATCCTGATGTTTGTGGCCCTGCTGACGCTGATCGGGACGATGATATCGGATGTGCTGCTGATGCTGCTTGATCCACGTATCCGCATGGGGGCACGCGACGAATGAGCATTCAGCCGGACAACCGCTTTGTCGATCCCGAACCGTGGTCCGACGCGGCAGACATTTCCGCGCCCGAGCGGGCGGATTTCGACGCGCCCAGCTATGTGCTGATCTGGCGCAAGTTCCGCCGCCACAAGCTGGGGCTGATCTCTGGCCTGTTCCTGCTGCTGTGCTATCTGATCCTGCCCGTTGCAGGCTTCGTCGCGCCCTACACCGCGAACGAACGCAGCGCGGACTACCTCTACCACCCACCGCAAGAGATCAACCTGTGGCACGAAGGCGACTTCATCGGCCCTTATGTCTATGCCACCACCGCCGTGGCCGACCTCGAGAATTACCGCTGGCGCTATACCGTCGACACCTCGACGCCGATGCCGCTGGAATTCTTCTGCGAAGGCGCGGACTACAAGATCGCAGGGCTGATCCCCTCCGACACCCACCTCTTTTGCGCACCCCAAGGGGCCACAGCCTTCCTCTGGGGCTCTGACCGGCTGGGCCGCGATGTGTTCAGCCGCATCCTCTATGGCGCGCAACTGTCGCTGACCGTGGGGATTATCGGCATCACCGTCAGCTTCATGTTGGGCATCTTCTTCGGCGCAATGGCCGGCTACTTCGGCGGCAAAACCGACTGGACTATCAACCGCGCGATCGAAATCCTGCGCTCCCTGCCCGAACTGCCGCTCTGGCTGGCCCTTTCGGCTGCCGTCCCCTCCAACTGGGGGCCCGTCGCGGTGTTCTTCATCATCTCAATCATTCTCGGCATCCTCGACTGGCCCGGCCTCGCCCGCGCCGTGCGTGCCAAATTCCTGAGCCTTCGCGAAGAAGAATACGTCCGCGCCGCCGAGATGATGGGCGCAAAACCTTCCCGCGTGATCCGCCGCCACCTGCTGCCCAACTTCATGAGCCACCTGATCGCCAGCGCCACCCTCTCGATCCCCGCGATGATCCTCGGCGAAACCGCGCTCAGCTTCCTTGGCCTTGGCCTGCGCGCGCCCGCCGTCAGCTGGGGTGTCATGCTCAACGATGCGCAAAACCTCGCCAGCATCGAAATCTACCCGTGGACGGCCATCCCCATGCTGCCAATCATCGTCGTCGTTCTCGCCTTCAACTTCCTCGGCGACGGCCTACGCGCCTCCCTCGATCCCTACCGCTCATAACAGAAAGGCGTGCAGCCCCGAAATCCGCACGCTTCTCTATTTCTTCTGGCCATATCTTCTCCGGACAGCGCGAGAGGCAGCGCCTCTCGCATCTGTCGGGCAGGCTGAAGGCCTGTTCGACAGATCCTACGCAAGCGCGCCTAGCGGTCGTCGCCGCCCTTGTCCTCAGCCCCCTCCAGCGCATCTTCGTCCAGCGCGGCATGTGCTGCGGCAGCGACATCGCGTTTTTGCTCCTCGGTCAGCTCGTCCACTTTGCCATCCGCCAGACGCACGGTCACTTCGCGGTGGGCGAACTTGATACCTTCACGCTCGAACAACGCACGAATTTCTTCATACACGCGTTTGCGCACCAGCCATTGATCGCCCGGCTTGGTCATGAACTTTACGCGGATGATCATCGCACTGTCTTGCATCTCAATCACGCCCTGAGACTTCAGCGGCGCGATAAAGTTCTGCCCGATGACAGGATCATCCAGCAAGGCAACGCCCAGCTTCTTGATAAGCTTGCGCACCTTTTCGACATCCGTGTCGTAGGTGACCCGCAGGGGCAGTTTCATAATCACCCAGTCACGCGAATAGTTAGTCATGACCTGCAGCTCGCCAAACGGGATCGTGTGCAGCGCGCCCAAGTGGTGGCGCAACTGGAACGACCGCACGGATATCTTTTCAACTGTGCCTTTGACCCCGCCCACGTCCAGATACTCCCCCTTGCGGAACGCATCGTCGAACAGGAAAAACGCCCCCGCAAAAATGTCCCGCACCAGCGCCTGAGAGCCGAAGCCAACGGCGACACCCACGATGCCCGCACCTGCAAACAGCGGGCCTACGTTGATGCCGATCTGCATCAGCACAATCAACCCGATGGTCACAACCACCACGATCAGGGTGAAATTGCGAAACAGCGGCAGCAATGTCGCCAATCTTGAGGCCGAGGACGCCGTGCCTTCATCGCCCGGCTCGGCCTCGATCTCGTCGCTGGATTCTTCGGCGATCTTGGTATCAATCCAGATGCGGAACGCGTGATAGACCACGTATCCGACAAAGATGATGATGACGATGTCCAGCACACGGTCCAGCACCGTCTCGACCATACGTGCGCTGTCATTGTCCCAGATATAAAAGAACGCATAGGCCCCCGCGACAAAGGCGAGGATACCTGCAACCCTGCGGGCCAGTGCCTCGAATGAATTGAGAACATGGACAGGGGGCATGTCTTCGGCTGCAACCTCCTCCAGCGCGTCGCGTTCGGCTTGCGCGATCTCGGCGGGATCCACGGCCAGCGCCGGTTCGATCCGCGCAGCCAGCGGGCCAGCGGCAGTGTTGCCTTCCAGAGCCTCTTCGCCCGCGGCGTCAGGGTCGGGGCCGTCTTCTTTCATCTCGCGGCGAGCGTGGGCCTCGGCCTCCAGCCGCTCTTGCTCGGCGGCCTCGAACTCGGCCTGTTTCTCGCGCATGGCACGCAACACACGTGCCCGCGCAAAGCCACGCTCGATCAGGTAGTTGACCACCCCGAACACCACGATGATTGAGATCAGGATACCATACGCCCCCGCAATCAGCGGGATCGAGCTGGGCCGCTCCAGCACCAGATCAATGGTCAGCTCTACCCAAGCAAACAGCGCGTAGACGATTACGGCAGGTGCCCAGACACGGCTGAGCATGCGCACCAGAAACCCGACCCGCGAAGGGGCCTCACCGCGCAACAGCGCGTTTGACACCGCACGCCGATTAAACAGCACCATCAGGATGTTGAGGAACACAACAACGGCCGACAACATCGAGGCCACCAGCGCGTAGATGTCATAGTTCAGGCCCAGCTCTCCGATCCAGATGCCGAATAGAATGGCGCAGATGTTGAAGCTGCCCAACAGCCACAGCCATCGGTGCAAACGCTTGGCGTCGCGGTCATTGAAATGCGGGATGCGGTATTGCGACAGGAAGGGCGACAGGATCATCCGCCACACCCCCGCTGCCAAACGACAGCAGAAATAGCCGATGTTGATCAACGTCACTGTGAACTGCGCCGCGCTGTCCTCTAGCGGCTGAAAAAACACCACCCCCAATACATAGGCAACGGCCATGGACGTGAGAATACCGATCAGCCCCATAAAGAAGCGAAACACCAAAAACGGCATCTTTTCCGAGTAGCCCATCGGATTATCGAGCACGCGGCTCACGACAAAACGGCTGGCGATGCGCTTGCCAAAGACTTCGCGTTCGAACACCACGCCGATGCCGAAGAGGAACAAACTATACAGCAGCATTTCGCCGAACAGCATGATCGTGCCGTCAGGCGATGCGGCACGCAGGATATAGATGACTTCATTCAGGGCAGTGGGTAGCTGGCCAAACCGCTCTAGCAAGGCGTTGCGGAAGCGGTCTGCGCTTTCCTGCACCGCCATCAATCCGGAGTGTTCGACCTCGGGCGTATCGCCAGCACCATCTGCCTCCGGACCTGCCGATTGGGACACAAGCCCGCCCTTGCTGTCGATCACGACAACGTTGACACCATTTTCGGCAGCGGCACGCAGCGCTTGCGTCAGCTCGGACACATCGCCCGCCTCGGCCTCGGTGCCGTCCTCTTGGGCAAATAACGACCCCAGCGCCTGCGCATCCGCCTGCGGGACCCACATCAAAGCAGTGGTAAGCCAGATCAATCCAGCCAGCATGATGCGATAGATCATTGTCTTATTCCTTGTCAAACGTGGCATTGCACGGCGCGCAGTGCGTACTCACACGGTTGTGACGCTAAGGGGAAGCGGTACGTATTGCAAATCAGCCTACCCTCCCCCACATCGCGTATCAGCGCACCGTTGCATGAGGTTTTGCAAGCGGTGCATAATCGTGCCATAGCGGGCCTGCGGCATCAGCCCGCAATATTCCGCAGATCAAGGATCCGAGTATGAGTGCAGCCGCGATGACAGACCGGATCGCCGTATTGGGGCTTGGCTATGTGGGATTGCCGCTGACGCTGGCGCTGGCGCGTGCCGGTTTTGATGTGCTGGGCTTTGACACCCATGCCCCGGTGATCGAAGCGCTGACTGCGGGCCGCGACCCCAACGGCGAGATTGCCGCCGACAAAGTCGCCGCCACCACGGCGCGGTTTTCCTGCAAAGCGGATGATCTGGCGGGATGCACGGCCTTTATCATCGCCGTCCCCACACCCATCACACAGGCCAAAGCGCCTGATCTGGGGCCGATCCTCGGGGCTTGCGGCTCAATCGCGCCGCATCTGACCGACGGCGCGCTGGTGGTTTTGGAAAGCACGGTCTACCCTGGTGTGACCGAAGACGTCTGCGGCCCCGCGTTGGAAGCGGGCAGTGGATTGCGGGCAGGCACGCAAATCAAACTGGCGTATTCCCCTGAACGGGTGAACCCCGGTGATGCAGAACATTCCATGGAGAATGTGATCAAGATCATCGCAGCCCAAGACGACGAAACGCTTACCCGCGTCGAGGCGATCTATGCCCCCGTGGTCAAGGCAGGGCTACACCGCGCGTCCTCTATCGCCACGGCCGAGGCGGCCAAGGTGATCGAAAACACACAGCGCGATCTGAACATCGCATTGGTCAATGAATTCGCGCTCATCTTTGAAAAGCTGGGTCTTGATACGCTGGAAGTGCTGGAGGCCGCTGGCACCAAATGGAACTTCCTGCCGTTCCGCCCCGGTCTGGTGGGCGGGCATTGCATCGGGGTTGATCCCTATTACCTCACCTACCGCGCCGAGCAGTTGGGCTATCACCCCGAGGTGATCCTTGCGGGCCGCCGCATCAATGATGCGATGGGGGCGCATGTGGCGCAGACACTGATCAAGGCCATGCTGAAACGGGATATGGGCGTGCGCGGGGCGCGGGTGCTGATCCTTGGCTATACGTTCAAAGAAAACTGCGAAGACACGCGCAACACCCGTGTGGCCGACATCGTCGCCGAATTGTCCGACTATGCCGTGCAGGCCGAGGTCCACGACCCGTGGGTCGGCGCAGAGCGTTTGCAGGCCATAGACGGCATCACAGCGGTCGAAACACCCGAAAAAGGCGCCTATGACGCGATCATTGTGGCCGTTGGGCACCGCGAATTCGTCGAGATGGGCTCGGATGCGATCCGCGCCTTTGGCAAATCGGGGGCGGTGCTGTACGATATTAAGGGAATATTTGGCAAATCAGGCAGCGACCTGAGACTTTGAGCCTTGTGACCGACAGACGGGAAGACACGTAATGCCACAAGAGGCCATTGTTAATGCCACAGCCCGTGCGCCTTCGCGGCGGGTCATGCTGTACAGTCACGACACATTCGGTCTGGGCCATTTGCGGCGCAGCCGTGCCTTGGCCACTGCGCTGACGGCGGGCGATCCAGATGCGTCCGCGATTATCCTCACCGGCTCTCCTGTGGCGGGGCGGTTTACCTTTCCCGAACGGGTCGATCACATCCGCCTGCCCGGGGTGACGAAACTGCCTGATGGCTCTTATGACAGCTCGACGCTGGGCCTTGATATCGACGCCACCACCAACCTGCGTGCGGGGTTAATCCAATCCGCGGTCGAGCAATACCGCCCCGATCTGCTGATCGTGGACAAAGAGCCGACAGGCTTTCGCGGTGAACTGCTGCCCACGCTCGAATGGCTGCAAGAGCAGGGCAACTGCCGCGTGGTCCTTGGCCTGCGCGATGTGCTGGACGAGCCGAAAGTGCTGGCGGCCGAATGGGAACGCAAAGGCGCGGTCAAAGCCGCCGAAGCCTATTACGACGAGTTCTGGGTGTACGGGGTCGAAGGCATCTATGACCCCACCAGCGGCCTGCCCTTCAGTGACGCGACCCGCGCACGGATGCACTACACCGGCTATTTGCGCCGCGAAGTCACCGACAGCGCGGATGTGCCCGACGATCCCTATATCCTGATCACTCCGGGGGGCGGTGGCGATGGTGCCGCGATGGTCAGCCTTGTTCTGGACGCCTATGAGGCCGACCCCGATCTGGGTCCCCAAGCGATGCTGGTATACGGTCCGTTTTTGTCGGGCGATGTGCGCGACGCGATGGATGCGCGGGTTGCCCGCCTTGGCGGGCGGGTCATCGCCACAGGGTTCGACAGCCGGATCGAGGCGCTGTTCGCCAAGGCCCAAGGGGTCGTGTGCATGGGCGGCTACAACACGTTTTGCGAGGTGCTCAGCTTTGATCGCCGCGCCGTGATCGTGCCCCGAACGGTCCCGAGGTTAGAGCAATGGATCCGCGCCAGCCGCGCCGAAGAGCTGGGCCTTGTCCGTATGCTGGATGATGGCCGCGACGGTATGACCGTCGAGGCGATGATAAAGGCGATCCGTGCGCTGCCCGACCAGAAAAAGCCATCCGAGGCGGGTGCCGATGGGCTGCTCGACGGGTTGGACGTGGTGGTGCAGCGTGGCCGTGCCCTAATGAACCAAAAGGACTAAGCTCCATGCAAACGCCCCCTCTTGCCATCGTTGTCAAAGGCTGGCCGCGCCTGTCCGAGACTTTCATCGCCCAAGAGCTGGTCGCGCTCGAGGAGGCGGGCATTGCCTTTGACCTGTGGTCCTTGCGCCATCCCACCGATAAAAAGACACACCCGCTGCATGACCGTTTGCAGGCGCGGGTGCGCTACCTGCCCGAATACCTCCACCAAGAGCCCCGCCGCGTACATGAGGCGATGGGCGCTGTCACCGCCCTGCCCGGCTTTGACGCCGCAGCCGACGCCTACGCCCGCGATCTGGCGCGCGATGACACGGCCAACCGCCGCCGCCGCTGGGGGCAGGCCTGTGTTCTCGCGCATGAGGCCGAGGGCAGTCTGGAGGCGCTATATGCGCATTTCCTGCACACGCCTTCCTCCGTGGCACGCTATGCCGCGATGCTGCGCGGGGTGCCTTGGTCGTTCTCGGCCCATGCAAAAGACATCTGGACCTCGCCCGAGTGGGAGCTGCGCGAAAAGCTGTCGGCGGACACCTACGGCGCGGCCTTCGGCGCGACCTGCACGGCCTTCGGGGCCGAGCATTTGCAATCGCTGGCCGACACACCTGCCCGCGTTGATCTGGTCTATCACGGGCTTGATCTGGCACGCTTTCCCGACGCCCCTGCGCGGGCGCTGCGCGCTGCGGATGCGCCATTGCGTATGATGTCTGTTGGCCGTCTGGTCGAGAAGAAGGGCTTTGACACGCTGATCGACGCGCTGGCACTGTTGCCCGCCGACATGCCGTGGCACTGGACCCATATCGGCGGCGGCACGCTCGACAGCGTGATGCGCAAACGGGCGCAGGACGCGGGCGTGGCCGACCGCATTACGTGGCGCGGTGCCTGCGACCAGCCCGATGTCATTGCCGCCATGCGCGAGGCCGATCTGTTCGTCCTGCCCTCGCGCATCGCCTCGGACGGTGACCGCGACGGCTTGCCCAACGTGTTGATGGAGGCCGCAAGCCAGTTGCTGCCGATCCTCGCCACGCCCGTCTCGGCCATCCCCGAGTTCATCACCGACGGCACCCACGGGTTGCTGGCCGAAGACAGCGCGCAGGCCTTTGCCGATGGCATGCAGCGCATCGCGGTCGATCCCGCACTTGGACCCCGCCTTGCGGCTGCGGCGCATAGCCGTTTGCACGCTGAATTCACTATGGCGCCGGGCATCGCCCATCTGGCAGCCCGCCTGCGCGGCATCCTCGCGTCCAGCTGATGCAGCTGGCCTTTTACGCCCCGTTGAAAGCCCCCGACCATCCCGTCCCCTCGGGGGATCGCGCCATGGCGCGGGCGTTGATGCAGGCGCTGGCACTCAACGGAGCGCAGGTTGATCTGGCCAGTGATCTGCGGTGTAGGGATGGCGCCGGCGATGGGGCAGCACAAAGCGCATTGATCGCGCAGGCCGATGCCGCACTCCCCGCCATCATCGCCCGAGGCCGCGCAGCAGGCTGGCAGGCGTGGATCACTTATCACACGTATTACAAAGCGCCCGACCTGATCGGCCCTGCGGCGGCACGCGCCCTTGGCATCCCCTATCTGCTGGTTGAGGCAACCCGCGCCCGCAAGCGCCTCGGCGGTCCGTGGGACCAATTCGCCCAGCGCGCCGAAGCTGCCTGTGACGCGGCCGACGCAATATTCTATTTCACCCACCGCGACCACGAGGCACTGGCCGCCTATGCGCCATCAGGCCAAGCCCTGATCCACCTGCCCCCGTTCCTGCCGCGCAGTGACCTGCCCCCAGCGGCGAAGGGACACGGCCTGCTGGCTGTCGGAATGATGCGCGTTGCGGCCAAGCTCGCGTCATACGAGTTGATTGCCCAAACGCTTGCGCATTTGCCTGATGAGACGACTTTGACGATCGCGGGTGACGGGCCTGCACGTGCGCAAGTCGACGCACTGATGGCACCTTTCGCGGATCGCGTGACGTTCCTTGGCCAATGCAGCCCAGACGCGTTGGCACAGGCGTACCGCAGCGCAGGCGCTCTCATCTGGCCCGGTGTGGATGAGGCATTCGGCATGGTCTATCTGGAGGCGCAGGCGCACGGTTTGCCCGTCATTGCCCAAGACCGCGCAGGCGTGCGTGACGTGCTTTGCCCGCGTGACGGGGGCTATGCGCAGGTGGCGGATGGGGCGCAGGGGTTGGCCGAGCTCGCGGGCCGCGGCGCAGCGCCACCCGAGGATATTCAACAATTTATCAAGACGCACCATTTGATTGGAGCAGCGGCACAGACACTGGCTGCGGGTCTGGCGCGGGTGGGCGTGCAATGATCCGCCTTGCTCTTTTGCGCCACGGGCACACGCCGTGGAACCGTGCGGGCCGCGTGCAAGGGCGCAGTGACATTGCGCTGGACCCAGACGCCCGCGCCCAACTGGCCGCCCAGCGCCTGCCCGCCCCTTGGGACTGCGCCGCACTTTGGTCCAGCCCGCTGTCACGGGCCGCCGAAACTGCCCAATTGGTCGCAGGCCGCGCACCGCGCACCGACCGCGCCTTGACCGAGATGAACTGGGGTGAGTGGGAGGGCCGCATTGCCGCCGATCTGCGCGCCGATCCCGCCTGCGACCACCGCGACATTGAAGACTGGGGATGGGACTATACCCCCCCTGGCGGCGAAAGCCCTGCGGCCCTTCGGGCGCGGCTGATCCCGTGGGCGCAGGCGCTGACCGATGATACCGTCGCCGTCTGCCACATCGGTGTAATGCGCGTGCTGATGGCCCATGCCACAGGCTGGAACTTTGCCGGCTCCGCCCCTTTTGCCGTCAAACGCAACCGCCTGTTTGTGATCCAGATCGACGGCGACATATGGCATCTGCGCCCTGATCCTGTTCGGTTGGAGGCCCGCCCCTGATGCGTGTGATGATCGTCGTGACACATCTTCTGGGCACGGGTCATCTGGCCCGTGCGCTGACCCTTGCGCGGGCTTTTGCTGCCGCGGGGGACGCGGTGCAGGTCGTGTCAGGCGGCAAACCCGCGCCTCTTTTGGACCGTGGTGATGTGGAGCTTGTGCAGCTGCCGCCTGTCGCCTCTGACGGGGTCGATTTTTCGCGGTTGCTGGACGGGGATGGGGCGCTCGCGACAGACAGCTATCTGGCAACGCGCCAAAGCGAGTTGTTAAGCGCCCTGCATAGCTTTGCCCCCGACATTCTGATAACCGAGTTGTTCCCCTTTGGCCGCCGCATTCTAGCGGCCGAGTTTCGCGCAATGCTGCAAGCCGCCAAAGCCAGCCCCGCCCCACCGCTGATCTGTGCGTCAATCCGTGATATTCTGGCCCCGCCCTCCAAGCCTAAAAAGGCCGTAATGGCCCAAGATATCCTGACCGCGTTTTATGACGCCGTGTTGGTGCATTCCGATGCAAAGCTGACCCCGCTAGAACTTAGCTGGCCTGTGGATGACGGGCTGCGACATATGCTGCACTATACCGGCTTTGTTGCCCCCCCTGCCGCAGGGACGCATCCGGGCGCAACAGGCCACGGTGAAGTGATCGTGAGCGCGGGCGGCGGCGATGTGGGCCAACATGTCTACCGCGCCGCAGTAGAGGCGGCGGACCGCATCCCCCATCCTCTGCGCGTTCTGGTCGGCGGAGCAGACCCGCAAATGCGCATCGCTGCCCTACACGCCCGCGCCACCGCGCCCGTTGTGATCGAACCCGCCCGCCCCGATTTTCGGCAGATGCTATCCCACGCGGCAGCCTCTGTTTCGCTGTGCGGCTACAACACCGCGCTCGATATTCTACAGGCTGGCACACCTGCGATTTTTATCCCCTTTGACGAGGGCAACGAGGTCGAGCAAGGCCTGCGCGCCACGGCCCTGTCCAAACGCGAGGGGATCGAGAGCCTGCCCCGCGCCACCCTAACCCCCGACAGCCTCAGCGCGGCCATCGCCCGCGTGATCGCGGCCCCTGCCCGCATGGCCGACACGATCGGCTTTGACGGGGCTGCCCGCACGGTCGAGATTACCCACAAGCTACGCGGTGCCGTATGAAGATTGACTGGTCCCCCCTTCGCGCAGAATTGGCCGCATGGCGGCGCGAAAAACTACCCTTGCCGATCTGGTGGCGCGACGACGATGCCGTGGCCCGGACGCCCGCGCTGTCGCGACTGATTGCGCTGGCGGACACGTTGAATATAGCTGTGCATGTCGCCGTCATTCCCGATCTGATCGAACCCTCTTTGCCACCCGCACTGGACACGCCGCATACAGTGCCCGTTGTGCACGGCTGGCAGCACATCAGCCACGCGCCGGATGGCGCCAAAAACGCCGAGTTCGGCCATATGCGCCCCACGACACCACAAGAGCTGTCGGACGGTTGGACCCGCCTGAAAGCAGCATTCGGAGAGCGTGCGTTGCCCCTGTTTGTGCCTCCGTGGAACCGCATCGGCGCGGATGTCGTCGCCCGTTTGCCAAATGCAGGCTACCGCGCCGTCTCGACCTATGGGCCGCGCAGCGCAGCCGCGGTGGCGCCCGATGTCACACAGATCAACACCCACATCGACCCGATATTCTGGCGCGGCCATCGCGGGTTAGTGGACCCCGACACATTGGTCGCGGGCATTGCCGCGACCCTTTTCGCCCGCCGTGCAGGGGATACGGACCCGACAGAGCCGCTGGGCCTGCTTACCCATCATCTGGTTCACACCGAGGGCGTCTGGACCTTTACCCATGACGTTCTGAGCGTTCTGCTGGAGGAAGGTGCCCAGCCTGCACAGCTGTCCACGCTAATCTAGGCGGGGCGCAGGCCCAGTATCTGGCGCGCTTGGGCTGGTGTCGCCACAGGGCGGTCGTTGCGTTCGCAAATGTCCGCGGCGCGTTTGATCAAAGCCGCGTTAGAGGGCGCGAGCGTGTCTTTGTCCAAACGGATGTTGTCCTCGAGCCCTGCGCGCGCATGGCCGCCCGCCGCAATCGCCCATTCGTTCAGGACAATCTGGTTCGGCCCGATGCCAGCAGCACACCACACGGCATCCGGCACCAGCCGCTTGAGCGTTTTGATATAGAAATCAAACGTCTCACGGTCTGCAGGCATGGCGTTTTTCACCCCCATGACAAATTGAATATAAAGCTGGCCTGCGATGCGCCCGTCGCGGTTCATCTCGGCCGCTTTGTGAATGTGGGACAGATCAAACGCCTCGATCTCGGGCTTTACGTCGTATTTCACCATCTCGGAGGCAAGCCAGTCCACCAGCTGCGGCGGGTTCTCGTACACCCGCGTGGGGAAGTTGTTGGACCCGACAGACAGGCTCGCCATATCGGGGCGCAGGGATAACATGCCGCCCCGCTCTTGCCCGGCGCCTGAACGCCCCCCCGTTGAGAACTGCATAATCATGTCGGGGCAATGCGCCTTGATGCCTTCTTGCAGCTTGGCGAATTTGTCGGGGTCCGACGAAGGCGTTTCATCCTCATTGCGCACATGGGCGTGGCAGATGCTTGCACCGGCCTCATAGGCGGCATGGGTGCTTTCGATCTGCTCGGAGATGGAGGTGGGCACGGCGGGGTTGTCCGCCTTGGTCGGGACAGAGCCGGTGATGGCGACGCAGAGGATGCAAGGAGTCATAGGGACCTCGGACTTGGGGAATTCACGTTGCGGACAGTCTACACACCCTGCGCACCCGAGGTACACAAGCCAATGCGGCATGGCGGACAGAATATTGGATCGAGGCGCACCCGGTAAGGGTCAGCCGCGCTTTTTCACAAACTCGGTCAGGATGACGATACGCTGGCCTTCAACGCGCCCCTCGATGTGGGTAGCGTTGTCTTGCACAAGACTGATCCGGTGCACGGCGGTGCCGCGCTTGGCCGTGAACCCCGCACCTTTGACGTTGAGATCTTTGATCAGCACAACCGTGTCACCATTGGAAAGGGCAACGCCATTGCTGTCCTTGTGATCCGTCTGCGCGGCGACATTGCCGGCCCAGGCTTGCGTTTCGTCATCAAGGTAGAGCTGGTCGAGCAGATCGCGGGCCCAATCGGTGTCGAGCCGCTTGAGCGTGCGGGCGGCGATGACTTGCAGCGCGGGGTCTTCGCTCCACATGGTCGAGGCGATGGGGCGGAAGTGATCGGGCGGGGTCTGCGGATCGGTGCAGGCGGCGCAGAGCGCAACGGAGGCGTCAGCGGGACCGCCGGAGACGGGCGTGTCAGTGAGCGGGGCATCGGTGGTGCAGAGGGGGCATGTCATGGGGGGGGTGTAGGGCGGGCAAACACTACGCGCAACGTTTTGTTAACCAAGGTGCCCGACTATGAGGCATGAGCAGATACCGCCGCCTTTATATTGCCGGAGGCACCTATTTCTTTACCGTCAATTTGGCGAGCAGAGGCAGCACCCTGCTCACCCGAAAGATTGCGCTGTTAAGGTCGGCCTATTCAGCGGTCATGAAAGAGCATCCCGCCACCTGTCACGCGATGGTCGTCTTGCCGGATCACATTCACACGGTGTGGACATTGCCGGACGGGGATGCGGATTTTTCCATACGGTGGCAAAAGATCAAATCCATTTTCTCACAGAATTGTCCCGATGAAGGAAGCCCTAGCGCCAGCAAACGCCGAAAAGGCGAACGCGGCATTTGGCAACGGCGGTTTTGGGAGCATTGCATCCGCGATGACGCCGATTTTAACGCGCATGTGGATTATTGCCATTGGAACCCAGTGAAACATGGATTGGTCAAGGACGCAAAAGATTGGCCATATTCAACGATACACCGCGCGTTTGAAGAAAGGCGGTTGTAGGGTGGGTGAAACCCACCCATTTCCAAAAGCCGATCCTCGTACAACGCGACGGCTTCACCTACCCTAAAAACGTTACAACAAATCCAGCAAACCGGAGTGAAGTTTTCTATGTGCATCAAATTTGATTTCAAACCGCGTTTTGTAGCTTCTAACTAGCGCTGGATGTTCCGAAAACGGAGCGATCGTCTGAAACAACAAGAGTGCGGTTTCCTTACAGAAGGCCAACACATCGCCATTCCTAACCCCAAATCCACGATGACCAACTGGCCCCAAATTTACCAATTCATCCGATTTTCTCCGTTTTCCGGAGTCCATCAAATTGTGCCCGAATTCTTCATCCCGCAAAATAAGCAGTTTAGGTTTGATCTCTGAGTTTGACGCAACTCTATTTCTCGCCTGCCACTCTTCCAAAAAACCTGTTTGCAGATCGGGGTTAACTTCCCAAAGTTCCCTTATCAACTTCTCAGCATTTGGGAGTGAAACTGCGTCAGAATTCTCTTCCCAAAGCCTTGCGGTCGCAGAAATCGCACATTCCTCGCAAGATTTAAAAACAATTTGGATTGATTGAACCTCGGCACGTCTAACGTCAACGTCAGGTGTTAGCAGTTCTTTACGGTCCAGCAGCTCATAGCAGAACGACAATTCACTTATCAGCCGATAGAATTCTCGCTCTAACCGTTCACGGAATTGCTCAGTGCTAAGTTTGTCTTTCTGCCGGTTTGAGTTTATCATTTGCTAGATACCATTCTCCTTGGAAGCCCAGATCAAATGGCCCGCAACGCGTGGGTTTCACCCACCCTACGGCTCACCCATCCATTTTCAGCGCGGAAATAAACGCTTCCTGCGGGATATCCACCTTCCCAAACTGGCGCATCTTCTTCTTACCCGCCTTCTGCTTGTCCAGCAGCTTGCGTTTGCGCGAGGCATCGCCGCCGTAGCACTTGGCCGTCACGTCTTTGCGCATGGCAGACAGCGTCTCGCGGGCGATGACCTTCCCGCCAATCGCCGCTTGGATCGGGATTTTGAACATGTGGCGGGGGATCAGGTCTTTTAACTTTTCGACCATCGCACGGCCGCGCATTTCGGCGCGGTCGCGGTGGACCATTGTGGACAGAGCATCGACGGGCTCGTCGTTGACAAGGATGCTCATTTTCACCAGCGCGTCTTCGCGGTAGCCGATCATCTGGTAGTCGAAGGAGGCATATCCCTTGGTCACGGATTTCAAGCGGTCGTAGAAGTCGAACACCACTTCGTTCAGCGGCAGGTCATAGACCACCATCGCGCGGCTGCCGGCATAAGTCAGGTCCATCTGGATGCCGCGGCGGTCTTGGCACAGCTTCAGCACGTCGCCCAGATAATCATCGGGCACAAGGATCGTCGCCTTGATCCGCGGCTCCTCCATGTGGTCCACGAAGGTCAGATCGGGCATATCGGCGGGGTTGTGCAGCTCCTCCATCGAGCCGTCGCGCATGTGGACGTGGTAAATCACCGACGGCGCGGTGGTGATGAGGTCGATGTCATACTCCCGCTCGATCCGGTCGCGGATCACTTCGAGGTGCAAGAGCCCCAGGAACCCGCAGCGGAAACCAAAACCAAGGGCGGCCGATGTCTCCATCTCGTAGCTAAAGCTTGCGTCGTTCAGCGCCAGCTTTTCGATGCTGTCGCGCAGGTCTTCGAATTGTGCGGCATCCACGGGGAACAGCCCGCAGAACACCACAGGCTGCGAGGGTTTAAAGCCCGGCAACGCCTCTGTGCAGCCCTTCTTTTCATGCGTAATCGTATCGCCGACCCGCGTGTCACGCACCTGTTTGATCGATGCGGTGAGAAACCCGATCTCGCCCGGGCCAAGCACGTCAATCTCGGTCATCGCGGGGCGGAAGACGCCGATGCGGTCCACATGGTGGACCGAGCCATTCTGCATCATCGTGATCTTTTCGCCCTTGCGCAGTTGGCCGTCCATGATCCGCACCAGCACGATCACACCGAGATAGCTGTCATACCAGCTGTCCACCAGCATCGCCTTTAGCGGTGCATCCAACGCGCCCTTGGGTGCTGGCAATTCGTGCACCACGGCCTCCAGCGTGTCGATGATGCCTTCGCCCGTCTTGGCCGAGACGCGGATGGCGTTGCTGGCATCAATCCCGATCACATCCTCGATCTGTTCGGCCACGCGGTCACAATCGGTGGCAGGCAGGTCGATTTTGTTGAGGACGGGCACAATCTCGTGGTCCGCATCAATGGCGTGATAGACGTTTGCCAGCGTCTGCGCCTCGACGCCCTGCGTGCTGTCAACAACCAGCAACGAGCCTTCGACCGCGCGCATGGAGCGCGAGACCTCATAAGCGAAATCCACGTGACCCGGCGTGTCGATCAGGTTGAGGACGTATTCCTCCCCGTTCTTGGCCAAATAGTTGATCCGCACGGTCTGCGCCTTGATGGTAATCCCGCGCTCGCGCTCGATGTCCATGTTGTCCAGCAGCTGCGCCTTCATGTCACGCGCAGCAACGGTCTGCGTCTCTTGGATGAGACGATCAGCGAGAGTGGATTTGCCATGGTCGATATGCGCGACGATGGAGAAATTGCGGATGTGTGAAAGCGGTGTCATAGCCTTGATATGATGCGGTTTGCGGGGGTGGTCAAGGTGGATGATGTCGCGGGGACTGATGGACCAGACTTGCGGTGGATTTGGGGCCTCTTACCGCGGCGATAATTGCTGCGCCCAAGGACAAGGTGTTGCATGACCTACGGTTGGAACAGGCCCGATATTGAAGAGGGGTCGCATCGCGGCCTGATGTCGAAGGTCCCGAATGACCCACAGCCCGCAATATGCGCAGATGGACATAGGTGGCTATTCGCATCCCATACTCTTCCCCCCTGCCCCCGTTTCATGCTATTCTGTCGGCAGAGCACAACAGCCGCACCAAAAGGGGAAAACCCCACGCGGCATTGAGACAAAGGCAGAGACAATGAAAACAACAGTTCTGGCGCTGGTTGCAGCGACGACGCTTGCCGCCTGTGGGGGCGGATCATCCAATTACACAACCCGCGGCGCCTATGCGCCGACGCAGCTGTATGCCACGGGCCCGCTACAGCGTGCGTGTTTGTCGCAGGGCCGCAAAGCCGCCAGTTCGCAGCGATGCGGCTGTGTTCAGGCGGTTGCAGACCGCGAACTCTCCTCCTCGCAGCAAAAGCGCGGCATCAAGGCATTCAAAGACCCGCACAAGCTACAGGTCTGGCGGCAGTCTGACCGGGCCTCGGACAATGCGTTCTGGGATGTGTGGAAGGCCTTCGGCCAATCTGCGGCGAAACTCTGCTCGTGATGCGCCCCTCCCAGCGAGGAGTGTAACGAGGAGCGCCCGTTGGCCCTTACTCAGGAGAGCGTGTTGGCGGGCCAAAGCGGTCGGTCAACCGCTCGGCGATCTGGTCGCGTGCGGCGCGGAACTGCGTCAGTTTCGCCTCACGCCCCTCCCCCAACCCCGTGGGGTCAAGAATCGGCCAGTACTCGACCTCCAGATGGAAATACCGCGTTAACTCCAGCGCACGGCGCTGCGATGCAGGCGACAGTGAGATAACCAGATCGAACGAGCCGAGGTCATCGCCCCATTCCTCCATCTCGTCAAAGCTGCGGGAACGGTGGCGCGACAGCTCGACCCCCATTTCCTGACAGACCGCAATGGAAAAGCCGTCAATCTCCAGGTCGTTCTTCACGCCCACGGACTGCACATAGACATCCATGCCGTAAAATTTCTTCATTAACCCTTCGGCCATAGGCGAGCGGACGGCGTTGTGGTCACAGCAAAAGAGGACGGATTGAGGAAGAGCTCCGCTCACACGTCAGCCTCCGAAATGCAAAACACAAATGAGCGTGAACAGACGGCGGGCGGTGTCGATGTCGATCTCTGCCTTGCCCTCCAACCGCTCTTGCAGCACGCGGCTGCCTTCCATGTGGATGCCGCGCCGCGCCATGTCGATCGTCTCGATCTGGGCGGGGGGTAGTTTTTTCACCGCGTCAAAGTAGCTTTCGCAAATCTGGAAGTAGTCTTTTACAACCTGACGAAACGGCCCAAGCGACAGATGGAATTCCGCCGCTTTTTCCGCGCTTTCGGTATTCACATCAAAAACCAGCCGCTTGTCGCGGATCGACAGGCCAAGGTGATACGGGCCTGACGGGACGGGACGCGCATCCCGTTTGGGCAGCACGAATGTGTTGTCTTCCAACAGGTCAAACATGGCCACGCGGCGCTCTTGCTCGATCTCCGCTGTGGGCGGCGGCAGGTTGGCGTCATCGAGGACGATATGGGTGATGCGCGACATGGCACTCTCCGGATGGCAGGGTTGCAGAAGTCTTAGCCCAGCCACCCGCGCAGGGCAATCTTGCCGCTGCGCGAATGTTAATGCCAGTACGGTCTGTTAGTCGTTGAGCTTGCGCAGCCGCGCCGTGACCGACAGGCCGTGCGCCTCGAGGCTCTCAGATGTGGCGAGGCGTTCGGCGGCAGGGCCGATTGCGCGCAAGGCCTGCGGTGTCATCTGCGCCACAGTGGTGCGCTTCATAAAGTCCAGCACCGACAGCCCCGACGAGAACCGCGCAGAGCGTGCAGTGGGCAGCACGTGGTTGGGACCGCCGATATAGTCACCGATGGCTTCGGGGGTCCATTGGCCCAGAAAAACCGCGCCTGCATGGGTGATTTGCGCGCCCAGCGCCTGCGGGTCGGCCACGCACAGCTCAAGATGTTCAGGGGCGATGCGATCGCTTAGCGCGGCTGCTGTCGCCAGATCGGGCACCGTGATGATTGCGCCGAAATCGCGCCACGAGGGGCCCGCGATATGCGCACGCTCCAGCGTTTGCAGGCGGGCGTCAACAGCGTCAGCCACGGCACGGCCAAAGGCGGCGTCTGTGGTAATAAGAAGGGACTGCGCACTCTCGTCATGTTCGGCCTGACTGAGTAGATCAAGCGCGATCCAATCAGGATCATTGTCTGCATCCGCGATCACAAGGATTTCAGAGGGGCCCGCGATCATATCGATCCCGACCTTGCCGAACACACGACGCTTCGCCGCCGCGACAAAAGCATTGCCCGGCCCGGTGATTTTATCGACAGGGGCGATTGTATCGGTGCCGTAAGCCAGCGCCGCAACGGCCTGCGCACCGCCGATGCGGTAGATTTCATCCACGCCCGAGATCTGGGCCGCGAGCAACACCAACGGGTTCAACACGCCATCCGGCGTCGGCACAACCATCGCCAAACGGCCGACCCCTGCAACCTTGGCAGGGATCGCGTTCATCAAGACCGAGCTGGGATAGCTCGCCAGCCCCCCCGGCACATAAAGACCTGCTGCGGAAACTGCGGACCATCGCCACCCCAAGGTCGCGCCGACTTCGTCCGTCCACTGGGCGTCTTCGGGCAATTGGCGGGCGTGGTAGGCGCGGATACGGGCCGCGGCAAGCTCCAGCGCCTCGCGGTCCTCTGCGCTGACTTGCGCCACGGCCTCTCCGATGTCCTGTTCGGAGATGCGCAAGGTGTCGGAGGTGAGGGTGAGGCGGTCAAACTTGGCCGTAAGGTCAATCACGGCGGCGTCGCCCCTGCTGCGCACATCCGCGATGATGTCTGCGACGACCGCATCGACATCGGGGCTGTCTTCGCGTTTGGCGTTCAAAAGCTGCGTGAATGCCTGCTCGAAATCGGGGGCATTGGCATCAAGGAAGACGGGCATGGGCGGGCTCCTGTTGGGCGACTTCGGGAGATAGCGGAGATTGCGCCAAGCGCAAGTGGGGTGCGGCAGGATGCGCAGGCGGGAACGCGTGTATCGCCTGCGGGATTGAGTTTAAGGGCAAAATAAAGAAAGGCCCTGCGCCTAGTCTGGATGGGTGGGGCGCAGCTTTGAGGGCGCGAGATAGGGGCGGGTTACGTCCTTTAGGGTTGCGTCCAATGCTTCGACGGTCAGGCGGATGGCCCCGTCACCCGCAAGGGTCAGCAGGACATGGCCCGAGGGGCTTTGTGTTTCCTCGAAGCTCACGGCGAGCAGGGACAGAACGGTATCCGCGTCGCCTTTTGGCACGCCTTGGGAGGCGACGGATTGCACGTTCGAGAAAACAAGGACCGATTGCACACGTTCCGGCGCGGTGCGGGTTTTGGCCTCGTCCTCCCAGCGCATTCGGTTGAGCAGAAGGGCAAAGCGGCCCTGCCCTTTCATCCAGCGCATTTCGGAGGCGGGGAAAACCGCATCCTGTGCGAGCGACGAAATCACGTTGAGGTCCTCGGCGTCCAATGCGCCGAGGTTCAGGGGTTTGTCTTCGCCGTCTTCAAAGCGTGCGTCATCGCTCATTCGTCTTTGATCCGTTCTATGTTTGCGCCCACGCCGGACAGTTTGGCCACGACATGTTCATACCCGCGGTCAAGGTGATAGACGCGGCTGACTTTTGTCTCGCCTTCTGCCGCCATCCCCGCAAGAATTAGCGAGATGGACGCACGCAGGTCGGTCGCCATAACGGGCGCGCCTTTGAGCTTTTCGACACCGGTCACAATGGCCTTGCCGCCCTGCACGTCGACCTTAGCGCCCATTCGGATCAGCTCGGGGGCGTGCATAAAGCGGTTCTCGAAGATCTTTTCTTCCAGTGTTGATGTCCCTTGGGCCGTACACAAAAGCGCCATCATCTGGGCCTGAAGATCGGTCGGGAAGCCCGGGAACGGCTCTGTCGTCACATCAACTGCTTGCACGCGGTCGCCGCGGCGTTTCACCTTGAGCCCTTTGTCCGTTTCCGTCACCTCGATGCCTGCGGCATCCAGCTTTTCACAGAATGCGCCGACCAGCGACAGCTTGCCGCCCAGCAGCTCAACCTCACCGCCGCAGATCGCGGGGGCCAGCATATATGTGCCAAGCTCGATCCGGTCGGTGACGACGGGATGGGTTGCGGCCCCCAAGCGGTCAACGCCTTGGATGGTGATGCTTGGGCTGCCGTCACCTTCGATCTGGGCGCCCATGCTGCGCAAGCAATCTGCAAGATCGACGATCTCTGGCTCGCGGGCGGCGTTGTTGATGACGGTTATGCCTTTGGCCAGCGTTGCGGCCATCATGATGTTTTCGGTGGCCCCGACAGAGGCGAAGGGGAAGTCGATCACGGCCCCCTTGAGACGGCCGCCTGCGGCTTTGGCATAAAGATAGCCATCGCGCAGTTCGATCGATGCGCCCATTTTCTCCAGACCGTCGGTGTGGATGTCCATCGGTCGCGCGCCAATCGCGCAGCCGCCCGGCAGGGAGACTTCGGCATAGCCCTCACGCGCCAGCAGCGGGCCAAGGACAAGGTTCGAGGCGCGCATTTTGCGCACGATGTCATATTCGGCGCGGGTGTTGATCGCCCCGTGGCACGACATAGAGATTACGCGGCCTTCTTGCAGGGTCGTGATTTCGGCACCCAAAGACTGCAACAGCTGCGTCATGGTGCGAATGTCCGACAGACGCGGCGCGTTCGTCAGCGTCAACGGTTCCTCGCTCAGCAAGGTTGCGGGCATCAACGCGAGCGACGCGTTTTTGGCGCCTGCAATCGGGATTGAGCCTTTGAGCGGCCCGCCACCGCGTACGAGAATTGCGTCCATTGGTTAGGTATCCTTGTGTGGCGCCTGTGTGGCGCTTCGTGTGTGTGGACCCTCGTCCGTGTCAGCCTGCGCATTGCGCGCCCGTGCTTGGGTTTTGCGCCGCGCCATGTTCGACTTCAACGCTGCGCGCAGGCGTTCTTGCTTGCGCGCGGCCTCTGCCGCTTTTGCCTTTTGGGCCGGAGTTTGTGAGGGCTCTTGCTCTGCCATGGGGCTTGTCTAGCGCAAGGTGTGGATGGGGTCCAGATTAGGCGTGGAATTTGGCTTGCGCGATGCGAAGAATACCGCTAGTGAGCGCGTTACCGGCGCTGTGGTAGCTCAGTGGTAGAGCGCGTCATTGGTAATGACGAGGTCGGGAGTTCAATCCTCCCTCACAGCACCATTTTCAAACATGCGGTCAGATGGGCCTTTTTTGGAGAGCCGACAGGTTGGGCGCGCCCTTGGGAT
>NZ_JBEFLO010000008.1:0-181991 GCF_040149565.1 Sulfitobacter aquimarinus | reverse complement strand
TCATTAAAAATGGGGGGATTACCGGGCCAATTGACTTCAGTGAGGTTGGCTTTTTCCAGTCACTCAAATCGCCTAAAGCGTCATCTATGATTTCTTTCATCAAGATTTCTTTTTCGTCTGCCGCGCTCATGTCTGCTTCCTCATTTCGTCAATGTACCCAGCCCACCAATCTGCCAACCTTACCCGTTCTTCCCAATGTTCACCGCGTGCATATGCTCGACGAACCTCATTCTTCTCCACATGGGGCTAGGGCGCGTTCAATGGCGTCAGCGTGCCAAAGCCCGCTTTCATTGGCCAAGGTTGAAAAGCTGGCTCGGAACCCGTGCGCGGTCATCTCGTCGCCGGAGTAACCCATACGCCGGAGTGCAGCATTGAGGGTGTTTTCAGACATAGGACGTTTCCATGTCCGCAATGATGGGAAGAGGTACTCGCCGTTGCCGTTCATTTTGCGCAACTCATCAAGCAAGGCAATCGCTTGATCGGGCAGAGGGACAAGATGATCACGCCGCATCTTCACCTTTTCGGCGGGAATGGCCCAAATTTTGTTAGCAAAGTCGAACTCGGCCCACTTTGCATTACGGATCTCTCCGGGGCGCTGGGCGAGGATTGCCAGCAATTGAAGCCCGATCCTCGTTGTGGGTTGGCCGTCGAAATATTCGATTTCGCGCATCAGTTGGCCCAGCGCCTTGGGGGCAGTGATGGCGGCGCGGTGGACACGGGTAGGGCGGATTAGGGCATCGCGCAGCGCATATGTGGGGTCTGAATCGGTAAGGCCACTTGCTACTGCATATCGAAAAACGGAACCAATACGGGCGCGAAGGCGTTGAGCGGTCTCATAATTGCCCTTGGCTTCAACTTTTTTTAACGTCTTTAGGATCAACGTGGGGCTAATCTGCGCGATTGGACGCCGTCCGAAGTCACTATTCGCTAGTTTTAAATGATACTTTGTTTTGTCTAGCGTGGCTTTGGACCTACCTTCTTTACGTTGTTTTTCAAGAAATAGGCTTCCGACTCGTTCAAAGGTATGAGCGGCTTCTTCTTGCTTGATCCGTCTTTCTGATTGCTTTGCCTCACTCGGGTCGATTCCCGCCGCGACTGTGGCCCGCGCATCTTCCTTGGCCTTGCGCGCCTGAGCTAAGGTTACTTCTGGATAAACGCCAATGGAAAGCAGTCGTTCCTTACCAAACATACGGTATTTAAATTGCCAGAGCCGTGAACCATTGGCTTTTACCAAGACAAACAACCCTTCGAAGTCAATAACTTTATAGGGTTTATCACGAGGTTTTAGGTTCCGAACTTGTATATCGGACAAAGGCATCGTTGGGGGTATCACTTTTCCAGTTAAATCCCGATACCCCCAACGCCCCCCCCCAAACTGGGGGTATCGTACCGGATGCAGTTAGATGGCATCGGACAATGAAACATCGTAAGCCCTATATAACAAAGGGCTTATCGGATGTCTTCGGATAAATCTGGATGATGAAATGGTGCCCCCACACGGACTCGAACCGCGGACCTATTGATTACAAATCAATTGCTCTACCAGCTGAGCTATAGGGGCACTGGGCGGTTCACTAATCCCATTTTCGACATCGCGCAAGAGGGATTTATGATCCTTTTGCAGGTTTTATCTGTCTGATACACAGACAGCCAACAGAAAACAAAAATATGAGCATGACACTATGAAATTGGTCCTACATGCAGGTGTGCATTTTACCGAAGAAGATCGGTTGATGAAGTGCCTGCTGCGCAACGCGGATGATTTTGCCAAACATGGAACGGTGGTGCCGGGTCATACGCGCTATCGCGGGATTCTGCGCGAGACGTTGAATGCGATGGTCAGTGCGCCGCCCTCTGAAATGGCGCGTGATGTGTTGATGGATGCGATCCTCGACGACACAAAGGCGAGCCGCGTGATTCTGTCGGACGCCAACTTCTTCCGCACGCCCAAGACCGCGTTCCAGCAAGGGATATTCTATCCCGCCGCGCCCGTCCGCATGATGCGGATGGCGCAGGTTTTTGAGCAGGACGAGGTCGAGATATTTATCGGGCTGCGCAATCCTGCGACTTTGCTGCCCATCCTTTATGCCAAATCCGATGCAAAAGACGCGGCCGCGTTCTGGGGCGGGCGCGATCCGCGTGATGTGCTGTGGTCCGATACGATCAACCTGCTGCGCGAGGCGGTGCCCGATGTGCCGATCACCATCTGGTGCAACGAGGATACGCCGCTTATCTGGGCGCATATCATCCGCCAAATGGCGGGGTTGGAGGATTCGGACAAGATCATCGGGGGGTTTGATCTGCTCAGCTCGATCATGAGCGCGGAGGGCATGAAACGGTTTCGCGCCTACCTCAGGGATCATCCAGTGATGACCGAACATCAAAAGCGCCGCGCGATTGCGGCCTTCCTTGATAAATACGCGGTCGATGACGCCGTAGAGGAGGAGCTGGACATGCCGGGCTG
This sequence comes from Sulfitobacter aquimarinus, assembly GCF_040149565.1. NCBI lineage: Bacteria > Pseudomonadati > Pseudomonadota > Alphaproteobacteria > Rhodobacterales > Roseobacteraceae > Sulfitobacter > Sulfitobacter aquimarinus. Next base: position 179,527 of record NZ_JBEFLO010000008.1, on the reverse strand, counting down.
GACCGAAGACCTGGTCGAGGACATGACCCAAACCTATGACGAGGACATCGCCACAATCGCCGCCATGCCAGGCGTGCGGGTGCTGATGGCGTGAATATCCGGCATCGCTGTGATAGGCGCAAAGACCTGCGAAAAGGGACGCGAAGATGAGCGATTTTGAAAAGGCGTCCAAAGGCGCCAAGATGGATTTCGCCAGGGATATGTCCTATGGGGACTACCTTGGCCTTGATCCGATCCTGAACGCGCAACACCCGCTGTCGGACGCCCACGACGAGATGCTGTTTATCGTGCAGCACCAAACCTCCGAGCTTTGGATGCGCTTGGCCCTGCATGAGCTGGAAGCCGCACGCACCGCGATGCAAACAGGTGATATGCCCGCAGCGTTCAAAATGCTGACCCGCGTGGCGCGGATATTCGAGCAACTCAACTCGGCGTGGGACGTGCTGCGCACCATGACGCCCAGCGAATACACCGCCTTTCGGCCCAGCCTTGGCAACTCCAGCGGCTTCCAGTCACACCAGTATCGTCTGGTCGAATTCCTGCTGGGCAACCGCAACGAGGCGCTGATGAAGCTGCACAAACACCGCGCCGAGGCGTTTGCACGGCTGGAGGAGGAGCTGGCCAAGCCAAGCCTCTATCAGGTCGCCGTCAGCCACCTGTGCGCCCGCTTCGACGCCCCCGATCTGGCAGGCGCACCCGGCACAACCGACTGGGCCGCCGTGCCCGAGATCCAGAACCTGTGGCAGCGTGTATACACCGATCCACGCGCCCATTGGGACCTCTATGAGTTGGCGGAAAAACTGGTCGATCTGGAGGATTACTTTCGCCGCTGGCGCTTTAACCACGTCACCACGGTTGAGCGGATCATCGGTTTCAAACGCGGCACGGGCGGCACGGCGGGTGTGTCGTACCTGCGCCGCATGCTCGAGGTCGAGCTTTTTCCCGAATTATGGAATGTCAGAGGAGCGCTGTAAGTGGCCAATATCCTGAAAAAAGACGCATTTATCCTGCCCGAAGGGGTGATCTATCTGGATGGCAACTCTCTTGGGCCGATGCCCAAGGCGGTGTCGGCGCGGGTGCAGACCATGCTGACGGACGAATGGGGGGAAATGCTCATTCGGGGGTGGAACGGGGCAGGGTGGATGGACCAACCTTCACGCGTGGGCGACAGCGTGGGGCGTATCATTGGCGCGCCTGCGGGGTCGGTTGTGATGGGCGATACGCTCTCGCTCAAGGTGTTTCAGGCGCTGGCCGCGGCGATCAAGATGGTGCCGGACCGCCGCGTGATCCTCAGCGATACGGGCAACTTCCCGTCTGATCTGTATATGGCCGAAGGGCTGGTCGGGTTGTTGGAGCAGGGCTATGAGCTGCGCACCGTGGCCCCCGAAGAGGTGATGGATGCCATAGATGACACGATTGCTGTGGTGATGCTCACGCAGGTGGATTACCGCACAGGGCGGCTGCATGACATGAACACGGTGACATCGGTGGCCCATGCCAACGGGGCCGTGATGCTGTGGGATCTGGCCCATACGGCAGGCGCGATCGAGGTTGATCTGACGGGGTCGAACTGCGAATTCGCCATCGGCTGCACCTATAAATACCTCAACGGCGGGCCGGGCGCGCCTGCGTTCATCTATGTCCGCCCCGATCTGGCCGAGACGATCCAGCCCGCGCTGAGCGGTTGGCTGGGCCACCGCAAACCTTTCGATTTCGACCTGAACTACAAGGCAGGCGCGGGGATCGAGCGGATGCGTGTCGGCACCCCGCCCGTGATCCAGCTTACCGCGCTGGAAGTCGCGATGGAGCTTTGGGCCGATGTGGATATGACCGAATTGCGGGCCGCCTCTATCGCGCTGCAAGAGCAGTTCATCACAGAGATCGAGCGCGACGTGCCACAGCTTACCCTTGCATCCCCGCGTGACAGTGCACAGCGCGGCAGTCAGGTGTCATGGCGCTTCCACGAAGGCTATGCCGCGATGCAGGCGGTGATTGATCGCGGCGTGATCGGCGATTTCCGTGCGCCTGACATCATGCGATTTGGCTTTACGCCGATGTATCTGGATGGCGGGGACGTCAGCGCTGCGGTCAAGATCATCGCGGATGTGATGAACAATGATCTATGGGATGTGGATAAGTATAAGGTGCGCTCGAAAGTGACGTGATTACAGACGGCTATGATGCATTCGTGAGGTAACAGGTTAGCTTTCTGTTCTCGCGGCGCGGGGTATCGCTTCCAACCTTCTGGCGCATCAAAAAGGGGTCCCGTCCACGATGGTCGGGACCCCTTTGGGTTCGCGGATATAGGTATTTATTTGAGGCCGTTACACGGCGATCTTGCCGCCACCTTCTTTGGTGATAACAACCACGGAAGGGCGCGGCGGCATTGCGGGATCAAAGTCGGGCCAGCGGGTTGCGGGGTCCTCAAATGTTGAATTCCGCTCAAACCCTTTCAGGTATTTGGTGCCATCCGTGCCGGGATGCTGGACCGCGACAAACAGCGTTTCCTGATCGTCCGTGAAGTAAGGGCCGCACATTTCGCCGCCGACGGGGCAGCGGAAGAACAGCTTGGACGTGCCGCGTGCAGCACCTTCGGTTTCCACCCCGTACAGCCCGTCGGACTTGCCCGTCTTCCCCCATCTGCTGCCCTGATCGGTCGCGACCCAAAGCCGCCCGTCCGCGTCAATCGCTGCATTGTCGGGCGAGCCGAACCAACCGCTCTGCGAGGTTTCGGGGTTCCAGACCGCGCCCACTTCGGCCACGGACGGGTCGCCGCATTGCACAAGGATGGACCACGTGCCGTGGGTCGCTGCGTGGTCTGCTGCATCCTCTTTGATCTCGATGATGTGGCCAAAGCTGTTTTTGGGCCGCGGGTTGGCCGCGTCAGCAGCATCGGGTTTGCGTCTGGAGTTGTTGGTGAGCATCAGAAAGACCGTGCCATCGCCACGCGGTTGCGCATCTTCGGGGCGGTCCATGGGCGTGGCCCCCAAAAGGTCCGCCGCGAGGCGTGCGTCGATTACCACATCGCCCTGATCGGCAAAGCCGTTTTCCGCCGTCAGCGGCCCCGTGCCATGCACCAGCGGCAGCCAGACCACCGTGCCGTCCGCGTCGAACCGCGCCACATAAAGCGTACCCTCGCTCAGCAATTTGGCGTTGTCCGCGGGGTCATCGCTGATCGTGCCGTCCGAGACGTATTTATACAGATAATCAAAGCGGTTATCGTCACCGGAATAGACCACAAGGCGGCCATCGGCGCTTTGTGTTGTTTCGCACCCTTCGTGGCGGAATCTGCCCAAGGCTGTGTGTTTCACGGGCTGAGCCTCAGGGTTGCGCGGGTCCACCTCGACGATCCAGCCAAAGCGGTTCGGCTCGTTCGGTTCCTTGGCGATGTCAAAGCGGTCGTGGGTGGTGCCCCACGCGTACCACATGCCCGGCACGCCGTAGCGTTTGTGCCGCTTTGCCTCGCGGGGGGGCAGCTCCGATAAGTCTGGGCGGTCATCCCCGTCCTGTCGGGAGGTCCAGAAATAGCCGTGGAAGTTCTCCTCGGCCATCAGATAGGTGCCCCAAGGCGTCATGCCGCCCGCGCAATTGTTCAGGGTGCCGATGATGGTCATGCCCGCAGGATCGGCGTTTGTGCGCAGGCGTGCGTGGCCCGCGGCTGGCCCCGAAACGGTCATCTGCGTGTGCAATGGCGTGATGCGTCGGTTGTATTTGCCATTAGGGTCGACGCGCCACTTGCCCGTCGTCTCCTTTTCGATCTCGACAACCGTGCCGCCATGCGCGGCCATTTCGATGTCGATCAGCTCGGGCGTCATGCCGGAAAACTCTGCGCGGTCCTGACGGCCTAAACCGGGGAACATGACCTCTTCGTTGGTGTATTCGTGATTAACGCAGAGCAAGCCACGCGTGCCTGCCGCGTTCAGCGCGGTAAAGCCCACATAGTCGTTGTTGTAGCCGAATTGCTGAAGCTGTGCCGCTGCCGTCTGGTTCATCACGTCAAAATCTGGCGCCGTGGCCGTGATCGGATCGCCCCAGCGTAACAACACCTCGGCGGTGTAGCCTTCGGCCACGTGGTGGGTGGTGTCATTGCCCCACTCAAGCTCGGTGAACGCATAGCGCGACGCGGCTTGTGCGCGGGCTTGGCGCGGCGCGACCATGGCCGACGTGCCGAAAATTGCTGTGCTTGCCGTGACGGCCAGCGCCCCTGTGAATATATCGCGGCGCGAATAGCGGGCGGCCACGACCTCACCGATGGTGCGGGCAAGGTTGGGGTTGGTGGGGATGTCGTCAAAGGCCTCATAGGCCTCGGCCTTGTTGCCGATTGCGGGATCGTTCAGGATGTCGCGGCGCATCATAAGGCAACCTTTGGTCGTTTGGGGTTGGGTCAGTCTGCAGGCAGCCACATCAAGAGTCGAGGCATATGGGGCTTAGACCGCAAAGCGGTCCAACAGGTCGGGGATGTGTTTTTTGAACTTGAAGAATCCCGCAGTGGCCAGCGGCCATGCCGTGCTGTCAATCTCGCGGCGGACCTCGTCCAGCGGCACGCTGCTGGATTTGCGCAAGCGTTTGAGCGTTGAGCGCACAGGCCCGACAGGGGCGTGGGGCGTGACGATCCTGTCGAGGCGGTTGTCAGCTGCCCATGCGGCGATTGCGTCCGTGTCGGCTACATCAATCAGATCGGGATGCATGTCGCGTGCAAGGGTGCTGCGGAACGCGGCCACCATCGGGGCCATTTGCCACGGGCTTTGCGCGGCTGTGGCGTCCAGATAGGCGATGCTGGCGGGGGGGATGCCCAAGGTCTGCAAAAACGGCGCGCCCAGATCGTCAGAGTGGAGCAGCAGCCCCACGCGGTCCGCAGGCGCGCCTGCGTAGGGGGCAATGTCGGGAATGGGCTGGCGGTCAGGCGGGGGCGCGGCGCTGATCGGGGCGGCGGTCTGCGCCAGCCCTTGCACGCCGACAAAACGCCCATCGGTAAATTTGGCGATGTTGGAGGGATCGGCAAGATAGCTTTTGCCCTGCGTCTGTATCCCCGCCACCCAGCGCCAGCTGAGCGTGTTGACCGCCGCATCGCCATCCAGCAGATGCCGCAAAAAGAAATCCGCCCCCAATTGCCACGGCAGCCCCAGCGTGAATATCCAGATCGAGGCGAACCACATCCGCGCATGGTTGTGCAAATATCCCGTCTGCGCCAGTTCTGCCGCCCAATGATCAAAGGGTTTGATGCCCGTTTGCCCCAGGCAGGCCGCCTCCCACTGCGCGCGCAGCCCGCTTTGGGTCTGCACCTCGTTGTGCAGGCGGTTGAGGTCGTCGCGGTAGCTGGTCCAGACGGCGGGGCGTTGCTCCATCCAGCCTTTCCAATAGGGGCGCCACCAGACCTCCATCAGGAATTTTTCGGCCTCGCGGGCGCTGTGACGGGCCAGCACTGCGCGGCTGACTTCACCCTCGTCCAGCGCCTTCATCCGCAGATAGGGCGACAGGACCGAGACATGGGCATGCGCGCCTGCGCCCAGATCAAAGTTGCGCTTTTGCGCATAGGCCGCACCTGCGTCGGGGTCGAAATCGGCCAGCCGCGCACGGGCAGCGGCAAGGGAGGCGGGAAAGGGCGTGTCATTAACTTTCATCTGCGGCGAGATAGGGCGCGGCCCGCCCCCTTCAACCACGTCAACTGCCCCTTGAAGGTCGGGCGGTGCGAGACTAATCTTGTGGTAACGCTTGATGGGGTATGGTCCCCCTTGGCACGTAATAAAGGCAGAGCACATGCAAGACCCCGTAGAGACGTATATGAACCTTGTTCCCATGGTTGTGGAGCAGACCAGCCGTGGCGAACGCGCCTATGATATTTTCTCGCGCCTGCTGAAGGAACGGATTATCTTTATCAACGGCCCGATCCACAGCGGGATGAGCCATCTGGTCGTCGCCCAGCTGCTGCACCTCGAATCCGAGAATCCTTCCAAAGAAATCAGCATGTACATCAATTCGCCCGGTGGCGAGGTGTCTGCCGGTCTGTCGATCTATGACACCATGCAATACGTGCGGCCAAAGGTCTCGACGTTGATCTGCGGCATGGCGGCCTCGATGGGGTCTGTCATTGCGATCGGCGGCGAAAAGGGAATGCGTTTTGCGCTGCCCAACTCCGAAGTGATGGTGCACCAGCCTTCCGGCGGCTCGCAGGGGAAAGCGTCTGACATGCTGATCTCGGCGCGCCACATCGAAAAAACCCGCGAGCGGATGTACCAGCTTTATGTCAAACATTCCGGGCAGGATTACGAAACGGTGCAAAAAGCAATGGACCGTGACACATGGATGACGCCGCAAGAGGCGAAAGACTGGGGTCACATCGACGAGATCGTCGAGAACCGCGGCAAAGAAGACGACAAAGACGCACCCAAGCCCAAGAAGGGCAAGTAAGTCACAACGTCGCTACGGGCGGTTTATGCGATTGCAGGACCGTCAGGTGTGACTTAGACTTGATTGAAATCATCGGGGGTGTTCGCTGATGCGGGCGCCCCGACCCACGCACTAGACCGAGAAGGGCTCACATGGCCAATTCAACATCCGGCGATAGCAAAAACACCCTGTATTGCAGCTTTTGCGGCAAGAGCCAGCATGAAGTGCGCAAGCTGATCGCGGGACCGACCGTGTTCATCTGCGACGAGTGTGTCGAGCTGTGCATGGATATTATCCGTGAAGAAACAAAGGCTTCTGGCCTGAAGGCGACAGACGGCGTGCCGACGCCCAAAGACATTTGCGAAGTGCTGGATGACTATGTGATCGGGCAGGCAATGGCCAAACGCGTTTTGTCAGTGGCGGTACACAACCACTACAAGCGCCTGAACCATGCGCAAAAAGGCGGCGACATCGAGCTGGCGAAATCCAACATCCTGCTGATGGGCCCCACGGGCTGCGGCAAGACGCTGCTGGCGCAAACGCTGGCGCGCATCCTGGATGTGCCGTTCACCATGGCCGACGCCACGACGCTGACCGAAGCCGGCTATGTCGGTGAAGACGTCGAGAATATTATCCTCAAGCTGCTGCAAGCCTCGGAATACAACGTAGAGCGGGCACAGCGCGGGATCGTCTATATCGACGAAGTAGATAAAATTACGCGCAAATCGGAAAACCCGTCCATCACCCGTGACGTATCGGGCGAGGGCGTGCAGCAGGCGTTGCTGAAGCTGATGGAGGGCACGGTTGCATCCGTCCCACCGCAGGGCGGGCGCAAGCATCCGCAGCAGGAATTCTTGCAAGTGGACACGACCAACATCCTGTTCATCTGCGGCGGTGCCTTTGCTGGGCTGGATAAGATCATCGCGGCGCGGGGCAAAGGCTCGGCCATGGGGTTCGGCGCGGACGTGCGCGATGACGACGCCCGTGGTATCGGTGAGATTTTCACCGATCTTGAGCCCGAGGATCTGCTGAAATTCGGTTTGATCCCCGAATTTGTTGGCCGTTTGCCCGTGTTGGCCACGCTGGAAGATCTGGATGAAGATGCACTTGTCACCATCCTGTCCGAGCCGAAGAACGCATTGGTCAAGCAATACCAGCGCTTGTTCGAACTGGAAGACACGCAACTGACCTTTACCGAAGACGCGCTGAGCGCGATCGCCAAACGTGCGATTGAACGCAAAACAGGCGCACGCGGCCTGCGTTCGATCCTCGAGGACATCCTGCTCGACACGATGTTCGAGCTGCCAGGTATGGACAGCGTCACAGAAGTGGTCGTGAACGAGGAGGCGGTGAACTCAGATGCCAAGCCACTGATGATCCACGCCGAAGCCGACAAAGAGCCAGCGACAGCAGGCTGATCAGGTCGCGTTGATGAGAGAATGTTGAAAAGCAGGCCTGAGAAGGTCTGCTTTTTTATTGGGGGCAAATTTTATGCATTTCACACGGGGTAAGTCTGCATTGGTGCGGGCCACAGCGCTGGCGTATCGGCGGCTGAAATATGCCGTTGCCGCGCCCGTTGTCTCGGGGATCATGGCCTACACACCATGGCTCGACGGGGGCGATGCACCGCCAAAGGCGCTCAACTATGCGGCTGACGGTGATTTTGTTGCGCAGGGTGATGAATTGATTGAAACGCTGAAACGCGATTTCACCTTGGATGGTGGCACGCGAATACTCGACATCGGGTCTGGTATCGGACGTGTTGCCACGGGCCTGTACCGCGCCAAATGCGATGTGCGGTATTGGGGATTTGATATCGTCAAATACGGCGTGCTGTGGTGCAAAAAGAAAATCCCCGAAAGCGAAGGCTACCATTTCACACACGCCGACATCTTCAACCCGTTTTATAATCCGCGCGGCAAGGTTGATCCCTGCGGTTATGTGTTTCCCTATGCCGACAACAGCTTTGATCTGTTGATCGCCGTGTCGGTTTATACCCACCTTCTGGAGCAAGAGACCCGCGCCTATTTTGCGCAATCCATGCGGGTCATGGATAAGGGCGGCAAAGCCTATTTCACGACGTTCCTTGTCGATGACGCCATCCCGCCCGCTGCGCATTTCGCGTTTGAGCATCAGATCGGTGCCGCCTACGTCGAGCGGATCGAGGAGCCAGAGATGGCTGTTGGCTTTACACGGGCGTTCTGGGACGCGCTTGCGGCGGAAAATGGCGCACGGATTGCAAAGGTGAACCGCGGCAGTTGGCGCGGTGAGGCTGGCATGGGTGACTATCAGGACTGTCTGATTTTTGAAAAGGTATGATGTGATGAAACGCATTTCTTCAGGTGGTGAGTTCGAGAAAAAGATCGGCTACTGCCGCGCCGTGGTCGCGGGCGGGTTTGTGCATGTGGCAGGCACAGTGGGGCAGGGCGATGATGTGGTCGCGCAATGCCGCGATGCGCTGGCCACCATCAAAACCGCGCTAGAGAAAGCGCAAAGCGATATGCAGCACGTGGTCCGTGTCACTTATATGCTGCCCGACCGGAGCGAGTTCGCGCCGTGCTGGCCCGTGCTGTCCGAAGCCTTTGGCGACCACCCGCCCGCCGCCACGATGATCGAATGTGGACTGATCGACCCTAAATACCGGATCGAGATCGAGGTAACGGCCGTGTTGCGTTCGGACAGCGCGGACGACAGGCGCATTTAGGGGGCCGCAGGGGGCGTGCGCAACCGCTGCGGGTTCGGCTATGCTGTCTCCTAACCGCCGCGTTTGCCATGCTTTCTGCCTGATCTTCCGTAACGGGGGAGGCGTTTGCCCGCACGCTGTTTCCCGATCTTGAATTTGAACGGGTCTTGACCTCGAAACTGAGCCACAAAGGCGGACATGGTTGTCCTTATATCGTGCTGGAGTTGCCGCAGGACACGGATGCACAGTCGCCCAAGGTCGTACCGCAATGGGCTGCGCACAGCGATGAGCGAGACGGTGCGTGGCGTCCCCCTCCCGTGATCGACAGCCGCAAAGAGCTGGGCCCGCGCCAGTCCTGCCTTTGGGGGGGACCCCTACAAACTGAACGGCGCACAGATCGACGGCTACGGTCAGGAGATTCTGGGTTTGATTACCTCACAGGGCGCGTGGGTGTCGATCCACGGGCAGGGCGAAGGGCAGGTTTTGATGCTCTATGCCCCCGATGCGCGGCTGGCACTTCATCTGCGCTATGGCGACTAGGCGCGATTGCGTCAATTTAAGAGGCTCATCACTGGACGAAAGCTTGCGAATGCGCCATATCAGGGACAACTCTACAAGGGACGTATCCATGGGTATCATCAGCAAAGTTCTTAGCGCGTTCACGTGGTGGAACGGCCAAACGCTCAACACGCAGTTTTTCACTTGGCGCAAGGGTGAGAAAGTGGGCGACGACGCACAGGGCAACGTCTATTACCGCAATGCCGACGACAGCAAACGCTGGGTGATCTTCAACGGCGAGATCGAGGCGAGCCGCATCAACCCTGATTGGCACGGTTGGCTGCACCGCACATGGGACGAGCCGCCCACAGACAAACCGCTGGTCCATAAAGAATGGGAAAAGCCGCATCAGGAAAACCTGACCGGCACCATGCTGGCCTATGCACCCGGTGGCTCGATCCGCCGCGAAAAGCCCGCTGACCGCGGCGATTACGAGGCATGGAGCCCCGAATAATGATGCGTCTGGCAGCTCTTTCATGTGCGTTGGCCTTTGGCGCTGGCTCAGCTTTGGCCGAGACGACCAGCAATGGGTCAGGCGCAATCTTGCGGGCGCTGGACAAGACATCGGGCACCACGGTGGATATTTCCGTCCCCGCAGGTCAGGCGGCGCGTATTGGCCGTTTGCAGGTGGTGATGAACGAATGCCGCTACCCGCGTGGAAACCCGTCTGGCGATGCCTATGCAGCACTTGAGGTGTCCGAGACAGGGCGCGCCGGTACTGTGTTCACTGGCTGGATGATCGCCTCGGCGCCCGCGCTGAACGCGATGGAGCATCCGCGCTACGACATCTGGGTCATGCGCTGTATCACCTCCTGAGGGGAGGCATCGGCCCCCACCGCGAAAGTAGCGCTGCGCGTTTTCGCTTGCTCAAGCTTGGCGTGATATTGTGCGCGGCTGATTTCCAGCGCGCCAAGGCTGGCCAGATGGCCTGTGATAAACTGCGTGTCGAACAGCGTGAAACCACCGCGATTTAGACGATCCACCAGACAAGCCAGCGCAATTTTTGAGGCATTGGTCCGCCGCGAGAACATGGATTCGCCAAAGAACGCCGCACCCAGCACCACGCCGTATACTCCGCCGATCAGCGTGCCGTCCTCCCAAACTTCCAGTGAATGGGCCTGCTGCTGTCTGTGCAGAGCGGTATAGAGCGTGCGGATTTCCGCGTTGATCCATGTATCCTCGCGGTCGGCACAGCCGTCCAGCACACCCTCAAAATCGCGGTCGGTGGTGATCTCCCACGTGCTGCGCCGCATGGCGCGGGCAAGCGAGCGGGAGATGTGGAAGCCGTCCAGCGGCATAATCCCCCGCCTGCGCGGATCGACCCAGAAGATTTCCGGATCGTCGCGCCCCTCGCTCATCGGGAAGATGCCGACGCTATAGCCGTGCAGCAAAAGCTCCGGTGTCAGCTCCCCCATGGGTCTCAGGCATCCCCGAGGTTGGTTTCCAGCCAGTGTTCCAGCCAGTGGATGTTGTACCCGCCTGAATGGATGTCGCTCTCTTGCAGCAGCGCGTGAAACAGCGGCACAGTGGTGTCTACACCGTCCACAATCAGCTCGCCCAAGGCGCGGTTGAGACGGGCCAGTGCTTCGGTCCGGTCACGGCCATGCACGATCAGCTTGCCGATCAGGCTGTCGTAATAGGGCGGGATCGAATAGCCGTCATAAAGTGCGCTGTCCATCCGCACCCCAAGGCCGCCGGGCGCGTGGTATTGCGTGATCTTGCCGGGGCAGGGGCGGAAGTCGGGCAGTTTTTCTGCGTTGATCCGCACCTCGATGGCGTGGCCGTTGATGACCAGATCGTCCTGACCAAATGACATGGGCAGGCCTGCTGCCACGCGGATTTGCTCGCGCACCAGATCGACGCCAAAGATGGCCTCGGTCACGGGGTGTTCGACCTGAAGGCGGGTGTTCATCTCGATGAAATAGAATTCGCCGTTCTCATAGAGGAACTCGATCGTGCCGGCACCGATGTAGTTGATGTCGGCCATCGCATCCGCGCAGACCTTACCGATGCGCGCACGCTCCTCGGGGGTGATGGAGGGGCCGGGGGCTTCCTCGAACACCTTTTGGTGGCGGCGCTGCAGCGAGCAATCGCGCTCGCCCAGATGCACGGCTTTGCCTTTGCCATCGCCAAAGACCTGAATCTCGATGTGGCGCGGCGTGGTCAGGTATTTCTCGATATAGACTTCGTCGTTGCCGAAGTTCGATTTCCCTTCGGCGCGGGCGGTCTGGTATGCTTTTTCCATGTCAGCAGCGGTTTGCGCGACCTTCATGCCTTTGCCACCGCCACCAGCCGTGGCTTTGATGATGACGGGATAGCCGATTTCTTCGCCGATACGCTTGGCGTCGTCCAAAGACGCCACACCACCGTCCGAGCCTGGGACACAAGGCACGCCCAGCTCTTTCATCGTGTCCTTGGCGGTGATCTTGTCGCCCATGACGCGGATGTGTTCGGCTGTGGGGCCAATGAAGGTGAGGCCGTGATCTTCGATGATCTGCACAAAGCCTGCGTTTTCAGACAGAAAACCATAGCCGGGGTGGATCGCTTCGGCGCCCGTAATCTCACACGCCGCGATGATCGCGGGGATGCTGAGGTAGGATTGCTGGGACGAGGGCGGGCCGATGCACACGCTCTCATCCGCCATGCGCACATGCATCGCGTCACTGTCGGCGGTGGAGTGTACAGCGACAGAGGCAATGCCCATTTCGCGGGCCGCACGGATCACGCGCAGCGCGATTTCGCCACGGTTGGCAACAAGGATCTTTTTGAACATGGGGGCGCGCTCCTTATTCGAGGATCACAAGTGGAGCGCCAAACTCTACCGCCGCCCCGTCTTCGACCAGAATGCGTTTGATGGTGCCGGAACGTGGCGCGGGGATATGGTTCATGGTCTTCATGGCTTCCACGATCAGCAGCGTGTCGCCTTCAGACACCTGTGCACCGACCGCGATGAACGCAGCGGCACCCGGCTCGGGCGCGGTGTAGACCGTGCCGACCATGGGTGATGTAACCGCACCCGGATCGCTAGAGGGGTCAGCAGCAGAAGCGGCGGCGGCAGGGGCCGCGGCAACGGGTGCAGCGGCGGGCGCTGCGGCCACGGCCTGCGGTGCGGCGGCGGCCACAACCTGTTGCGCGGGCTTGCGCGAGACGCGGACATTCAGGCTGTCGTCCTCGGCGTAGTCCCGTTTAACCTGAAGCTCGGTTAGGTCATTTTCATTCAGCAGCTCTGCCAGAGCCTTGATAAATGCGACATCGCTGTCATGTGTGTTCTTTGTCATAGTCTTCCCCGACATTGCGAAGCGGCCACGTCCCTTGGGCCGATTGCCGCGCTTATATGCGATGGACACGGTCATGGAAAGCGGCGACTTTACCACCCGTAAGGGACGGCGGGACGAGACGGCATGAACATCGGCATAGGGCTGGCACAGACGGCAGCGGCACAGGGGCAGCGGGCGGCGTTATTTCACGGGCGGACCTGCGTGGCGGATTACGCCAGCTTTGAGCGTGCCGCACGGCGCGTGGCGGCGGGGCTGATGGCACGCGGTGTCGAGGCGGGCGCACGGGTTGCGATTTTTATGGCGAACCACCCTGACTGGCTGATCGGGTTTTACGGCGCACTCTATGCGGGGGCGGCGGTTGTGCCGATCAACGCAAAGCTGCATGGCCGTGAGGCTGTGTTCATTTTGCGCGACAGCGGTGCGGTGATCTGTTTGACAGATGCGGCCCACGCGCAGGCTTTGGTGCAGGCGGATACGCCCTGCGTCTGCGTGGCCCCGTCTGATCTGCAAGGCGCTGCAATTGCTTCGGAAATCACGCCGCGGGCCGCGTCCGATCTGGCGTGGTTGTTTTATACCTCGGGGACCACGGGCCAGCCCAAAGGCGTTATGATCACCCACGGGATGTTGCACGCGATGGCACGCAGCTATCTGGCGGATGTGGACGAGGTCCGCGCCGAGGATGCCGCGATCTATGCCGCGCCCCTCAGCCACGGGGCGGGGCTGTATAACATGATGCATGTGGCGGCGGGGGCGCGGCATGTGATCCCGCTTTCGGGTGGTTTCGAGCCGGGCGAGATCCTTGATCTGGCCGCGCAGTTTGGCAGTTGCCATATGTTCGCAGCTCCCACGATGGTCAAGCGCCTGACCGAAGTGGCGGTCGCTACGGGGCGGCGCGGCGACGGGTTGCGCACGGTCGTCTATGCAGGCGGGCCGATGTACACCGCCGATATTCTGGAGGCGAGCGATCACTTTGGCGCGATCTTTGTCCAGATCTACGGGCAAGGCGAATGCCCCATGGCGATCTCGGCCCTGTCGCGCCACGATGTGATGGACCGCACCCACCCCGACTGGCAGGCGCGGCTGGCATCGGTGGGGCAGGCGCAAACGGGGATCGAACTGCGGATTGCAGGCAATGGACCACAGGGCGAGATTTTGGTGCGCGGTGCGGCTGTCATGCCGGGGTACTGGAATAACGCAGCGGCCACGGCGGCCACTTTGCAAGACGGCTGGTTGCACACGGGCGACATCGGTCATCTGGATGGGGCGGGATACCTGACGCTTAGTGACCGCTCCAAGGATGTGATCATCACGGGCGGGTCGAACGTATACCCCCGCGAGGTCGAGGAAGTCCTGTTACGCCACGCGGGCCTGTCCGAGGTGTCGGTGGTGGGCGCGCCCCACGCGGAGTGGGGCGAGCAGGTAGTGGCATTTGTCGTGGGCGACGCCCCCGAACCAGAGCTGGATGCCCTGTGTCTGGCGCATATCGCCCGCTTCAAACGGCCCAAACGCTATGTCCGTTTGGATGCATTGCCGAAAAACAACTATGGCAAGACCCTCAAAACCGCGCTGCGGGCGCTGCTAGAGCAGAAACCCTAGCCGACAGCGATGATGCCGAAGTCGACAAAGGAAAACGCGTCTTCGTTCAGGTCCGCTTGGGTCACGTTATTCACCGTCAGGACCGAGCCGCTTTCGGGGCGGCCAAAGCCGTTGAGGTTGAACACAGTGCTGAGGTCAATCACCGCGTTGCCGCCTGCAAATTCGGTGTTGGCCATGACGTCCGCATAAGTCGCAGACGCGCCAAAGAAGGTCAGCAGCTCAATCCGGTCGCCGTCTTCGAAGTCGTCGATTGTGTCACGGCCCGTGTTGCCCGCAAAAACAAAGACATCCGCGCCTGCGCCGCCAACCATACCGTCACGGCCTGCGCCGCCCTCGATCGTGTCGTCGCCGTCATTGCCGACCAGACGGTCGTTACCAACGCCGCCAAAGATATAGTCGTTGCCGTCCCCGCCTGCGGCAAAGTCATTGCCGTGGCCCAGAAAAATGTCATCGTTGCCGCCGCCGCCAAAGACACGGTCGTTGTTATTGCCGCCGTCGATGGTGTCATTACCTGCACCACCGGCAACAAAATCATTGCCGTCGCCCGCGTCGATCAGATCGTCGCCGCCGTCGCCATACAGCTTGTCCTTGCCGCCCGCACCCGACAGCGTGTCATTGTCGGCACCGCCGTAAAACCGCTCGTCCTGGCTGCCGCCGATCAGCTCGTCGTTGCCGGACTGGCCGCGCACGTCGCCTGATATGCCGATGCCGCCGCTGGCAGGACCGTCGCCATCAAGGATAAAGCCGCCGACCGAATAGGTGTCATTGCCGTCGCCCAGCAAGACGTTGCCCAATTCGCCAGAGTTCAGAACGGTGTCATCACCGCCGCCCATGTTCACATTGCCGCTGATCGTGCCGACGGTCTCGGGCCCGCCATCAATGCCGGGAATGATCTGGTTGGTCAGCAGGTCATTGCCCGCGCCCAGATGCAGCTGGCCTGTCAATTCACCGCTGTTATAGAAGCTGTCCCAGCCATTGCCGAACCGTGCAACGCCAAAGATTGTGCCGTCGTTAAAGAAGTTGCGCCCGCCATTGCCCAGCAGATCAACCGCATAGGGCGAGCCTGCGATTTTTGTGATGACGCCGCTCAGTGCATTGAACACCTCGATCCCCGCCGAAGAGGTCGCGCCGAGCGTCCCCGTAACCGTGCCGAAATTCGCGATGATGCCACCGAATGTGCCAAAGTCGAACCCTGCGAGGGTTTCGCCCGCCAGGTTTTCACCCTCGAACTGGTTGCTGTCTTCACTGAACGTAATGGTCATTGCGGTATCCTTGGCTTGAACTCATTGCCTTAATTACGCCTTAATCGGACCGCGTCAAAGTTAATTCGTCTGGTTGTTTCGCCTGCGCGAACAAAACGGAGGGCAAGGCAAGACTAGGTTCCGGTTAGCCTGTAATGCGCCTAAAAGCAGTGCAGTGGTGATGCCCCGCAGGGTGCGAATCGTCTGCCCTTGGGGGGCTCAGGCGATCCAGAGCCCGCCAAAGCTGTCCTCGGTCAGGTCGCCTTCGGCCATATTCAGGACGATCAGGACGGCCCCGTGGAAGACCTCTCCGTAGGGGTTGTCGGCGGTTAAAAGATCGCTGAGATGAAGGACCGCGTTGCCGTTCTCGCCCGCGATATAGTCATCGCCACCGGCGCCCGTGACGCGGTCGTTGTCGTTGCCGCCGTACAGCGTGTCATCGCCGATACCGCCGAACAGCTGGTCATTACCGCCGCCGCCGCCGATCAGGTCGTTATCCGCGCCGCCGAACAGCCGGTCATTCCACAACCCGCCGACAATCTCGTCGTTGCCGTCTCCACCGCGCACAGCCGAGGCAACGCCAGCCTCAAGCCCTGCAACCATCCGCGAGGTCGCGGCAGCACCATCGACGTAATAAGTGTCGTCGCCCCCTTCGAGCAGCACGTCCGTAAGCGTGCCGCTGTTGCGCACAGTATCATCCCCGTCGCCCATGCGGACAGCGCCCGTAATATGCCCCGCAAAAGTACCAGCGTCGTCGGGCAGAGTGTTGATGCGGTTGACCAACGTATCACTGCCGCCCCCCATGCGCAGACTGCCCTGCATGTGGTCGTTATTCTCGATGACGTCATTCCCGCTGCCCAGCCCGACATGCCCGAGGATCACATAGGAATTTGTGATCTGCGCAGGTCCATCGCCCGAAAACGAGATCGCGAAAGAGGAGCCTGTGGTCTTCAGGATACAGGACTCGAACGCATTGATCACGCTGATCGGTGCGTCGTTGGCTGCTTGCAGCGGGCCCGTGATATAGCCGTTATTGATGATCGTCCCGCCAAACAGGCCAAAGTCGAAATTTTCCAAAGTTTCGTCCGCGGCAATGGTGCCGCTGAACAGGTTGGTTTCGTCGTCGAATGTGACGGGCATGGTGGGTCCTGTCCTAGGGGAGGTTGATAGATGGCCCACCCGCTAGACGTGAAAAAACCCGCCGAAGCGGGTTCATTCTGTGAGAAAACCAAGGCGATTTTTACCAATCGCCCTCAGATAGCGAGGTATTCCGCCCGCAAAGCTTCGTTGTCCAACACCTCTTGGGCAGAGCCGTCATAGACCACGCCGCCCGTGTCGAGGATCACCGCACGGTCCGCCAATTTCAGCGCACGCACGGCGTTCTGTTCAACCAGAATCGTGGTGATGCCCTGTTCCTTGATGATGGCGAGCGTCTTTTCGATCTCGTCCACGATCACAGGGGCCAGGCCTTCGTAAGGCTCGTCGAGCAACAAAACCTTGATGTCGCGGCACAGGGCGCGGGCGATGGCCAGCATCTGCTGTTCGCCGCCCGACAGAGTTGTGCCTTCTTGCTTTTTACGCTCGCCCAGACGGGGGAACAGCTCGTACACGCGCTCCAGTGACCAGCCGATGGGCGGGGCGATTTGCGCCAGCTTGAGGTTTTCCTCAACCGTCAGGCCCGCGATGATGCGGCGATCTTCGGGCACCAGCGCCAGACCGGCGGCAGAAGCCTCATAGCTTTTCATTTTGTGCAGCGGTTGGTGGTCCAGCCACACTTCGCCTTTGGTCAGTTGCGGGTCGCCGATCTGGGCGATGGTCCGCAAGGTCGAGGTTTTGCCCGCGCCGTTGCGGCCCAACAGGGCGAGGATCTCGCCCTCGTGGACGTTAAAGCTGACGCCTTGCACGATATAGCTTTCGCCGTAGGAGGCGTGGATGTCCCAAACCGACAGGAAGGCAGGGGCCGACGCGGCGTGGTTGGCGTTTTTGTTAAAAGTCTCGGTGGTGGTCATATTCGTGTCCTTGTGATCATGGGCGGGGCCGCAGCCCCTGATAGAGAGGGCAGGGGGTTAAACCTGCTGTGTCTCGCCCAGATAGGCTTCTTTCACCTTCGGATGGCCCTTGATGTTGTCCGGCGTGTCCTCGACCAGCGGGGTCCCTTGCGCCAACACGGTGATCCGCTCGGCCAAGGAGAACACAACGTGCATGTCGTGTTCGATGATCGCGATTGTGATGTCGCGCTCTTCCTTGATCTGCTTGAGCAGGTCGATGGTGTTGTTGGTATCCGCCCGCGCCATGCCCGCCGTCGGCTCGTCCAGCAGCAGCAGGCGCGGCTCCTGGCTGAGGCACATCGCGATTTCGAGGCGGCGTTTGTCACCGCGCGACATCGACGAGGCATGCATTTCCCGTTTGTCGAACAGGTTCATGTCTTCCAGCATCTTCTTTGCCTTCTCGACCACGTCCTTTTCCGTGTCCACACTGCCGTAGGCATGCATGCTGAACCCGCCGTCGCGTTTGGCGAAACAGGGGATCAGCATGTTTTCCATTACGCTCAGATCGCCGAAAATCTCGGGCGTCTGGAACACGCGGGAAATACCCATCTGGTTGATCTCGTAGGGTTTGCGCCCCAGCACGGATTGCCCGTCAAACATGACAGAGCCGGTATCGGGGATCAGTTTGCCTACCAGACAGTTCAGCAGCGTCGATTTACCCGCGCCGTTCGGCCCGATAATCGCATGGACCGAGTTTTCGGCCACGCTGAGGTTCACATTGCCCAAGGCCTGAAGGCCACCGAAGCGTTTGTTGACGTTCTTTACTTCAAGAATACTCATGCTAGGCGCTCCTTATTCGGCAGGTGTGGTTTTGCCCGAAGGCGTGTCGGTGTCGGTCTTTTTGCGGCGGAACATGCGGCCAACGCGGCTGCCACCCTCTACCAGACCACCGGGCAGGAAGATCACGACCAGCATGAACACCAGACCCAGCGTCAGGTGCCAGCCTTTGCCCACAAACGGGTAGACCAGCGTGACCATCAGGTCCTCGATGCCGTCGGGCATAAAGGCGAACCACTGCTCCAACACGGTTTTGTTAATCTTGGAGACGATGTTTTCCATGTATTTGATCAAACCCGCGCCCAGCACCGGCCCGATGAGCGTGCCTGCACCGCCAAGGATCGTCATGATCACGACCTCGCCCGAGGCAGTCCAGAACATACGCTCCGCGCCCACTTGGGTATCCATCGCCACCAGAAGACCACCCGCCAGACCCGCGTACATGCCGGAGATGACAAAAGCCGCCAGCGTATAGGGTTTGGAGTTCAGGCCCGTGTAGTTCATACGCTGCTGGTTGGATTTAACCGCCCGCAGCATCATGCCAAAGGGCGAGCGGAAGATGCGGATCGACATATAGAAGGCCAGCACCATGATCGCCGCGGCAATGTAGTAGCCCGCGTTAAAGGTGAACACCCAGTCGCCCATCACCAGCTCGTGGCTGGCTTTCATGTCCAGACCAAACAGGTTGGCACGTGGGGACTGCCCTTCGGCCAAAGCACCATCCAGAATGCGCGGATCGGATACTTTGGGCTGAAGACCCGTCTCACCGCCCGTGATCGGCGTCAGAACCGAATAGGCCAGCGCGTAAGACATCTGGGCAAAGGCCAGCGTCAGGATCGAGAAGTAGATGCCCGAGCGGCGCAGCGAGATATAGCCCACCAGCAGCGAGAAAAGCCCCGCAACCGCAACCGAGATGATGATCGCAGGCACCACATTCATGGTCAGCAGTTTCATCATCCAGATCGCCGCATAAGAACCGACACCCAGAAAAGCGGCGTGTCCAAAGCTGAGGTATCCGGTCAGGCCGAACAGAATGTTGAACCCGATGGCAAAGATCCCGAAGATCACCAGACGTTGCATCAAGTCGGGATAGCCCGCGTTGAACTGCGCCATGGCGCTGCCTTCGGGGAAGGGGTTCAGGATGAAGGGGGCAAAGAGGCACAGCAGTACCACAATGATCAACAACCCTGTGTCGCGTTTAGTTAGTCCAAGCATGTCTCTAGTCCTCCATCACGCCGGCACGGCCCAGCAGGCCACGGGGGCGCGTCAGCAAAATGATGATCGCAACAAGGTAAATGATGATTTGGTTGATGCCGGGGATCAGCTCCAGCACCTGCGCCATCGAGGCAAAGCTTTCAACGATACCCAGAACAAAGCCCGCCAGCACCGCACCGGGCAGGGAGCCCATGCCGCCGACAACCACGACAACAAAGCTTAGCACCAGAAAGTCCATGCCCATGTTATAGTTCGGAGAGTTGATGGGCGCGTACATGGCACCCGCCATGCCCGTCACCGCCGCGGCGATCCCGAACATAATGGTAAAGCGTTTGTCGATGTTAATGCCCAGCAGGCCGACAGTCTCGCGGTCGGCCATGCCCGCACGCACAACCATCCCGAAGGTGGTGAACTGCAAGAACGCAAAGACCGCACCGATCACAACGGCAGCGAAGCAGAAATAGATCAGGCGCCAGTAGGGGTAGATGATCGTGTTGGGATCAAACCCCAGCATCGCGCCAAAGTCGAACGACCCTGAAAAAGCTGCGGGTGCGGGTGTGGGGTAGGGGTTGGCCCCGTAGAAGTATTTGATCAACTCGCCCAGAACGATCGCCAGACCAAAGGTCACAAGGATCTGGTCGGCGTGGGGGCGGTTGTAGAAGTGCTTGATCAGCCCGCGCTCCATGATGAAGCCGATGGCGATCATCACGGGAATGGCAAAGAGGATGGACAAAGGCACAGCCCAGTCAACCATCCACGCGCCTGCCGTCGGCCCGAACCATTCATTGACATACAAGATGTCGTCAAACTTGGGGTTGCCAAGGAAGTCGGTGCCTGTCGGCTCTGTCGCTTTGTGGCTGAGCGTCAGGATTTTGGAAAAGGTCACAGCGCAGAAGGCGCCGATCATGAACAGAGCACCGTGGGCGAAGTTTACCACGCCCAGTGTGCCGAAAATCAGGGTTAGGCCAAGGGCGATCAAAGCATAAGCCGAGCCTTTGTCTAATCCGTTTAAAATTTGAAGGAAAATTGCGTCCATGGTCCGTCCCACCTGTCACAAGTGCCATGCGTCCAGAGACGTTGGCGAAATTTCGGGTCATTTTAAGAGTGGTTTCTGCGATGTGTCGCGGGGCGGGCCATTCTAGCCCGCCCCGCATCGTCAATCGACGATTATGCGCCCGGGTTGCATGTACCCAGTTCGCCGCCTGCCATCTGTGGGTGATCCACAGGGTAGGTGACTTGCTCTGTTGGCGTTACTTCAACGATTTCAACCAGATCGTATTGGTTTTCGGGGTTCTCTTTACCCTTCACAACCAGCACGTCTTTGAAGCACTGGTGGTCTTCGGCACGGTAGAGTGTCGGGCCGTTGCCCAGACCGTCGAATTCGAACCCTGCGAGGGCTTCTGCAACGGAGCATGGGTTGAAGGATTTCCCGCGTGAGACCGCATCTGCGTACAGCAGGGTCTGAACGTAGCACGTGTGCGCCGCCTGTGAGGGTGGGAAGCCGTACTTGGTACCAAAGGATTTCACGAAGGCGTTTGTGCCCGCATAACGCGAACCCAGTTTGTCTTCGAGGGACCAGTCCCAGTTCTGGGAGCCGATGATGCCTTTGATGTTCTGGCCCGCACCGCGTGCCATCAGCTCGGAGTAGAGCGGCACAACGATCTCGAACTTCTTGCCGTTCACTGTCTGGTCGCGCAGGCCGAACTGGACCGCGTTTGTCAGAGAGTTGATCATGTTGCCGCCGTAGTGGTTCAGAACCAGCACGTCTGCGCCGGACTGGATCACAGGCGCGATATACGCGGAGAAGTCTGTGGACGTCAGCGGTGTCTTCACTGCGTTTACAGTTTCCCAGCCCAGCGCCTCGGTCGAGGAACGGACGGCTTCTTCTGTGGTGTAACCCCAGTTGTAGTCCGCTGTCAGGTGGTAGGCTTTGCGGTCGTTGCCATATTCATTGGCAAGGATAGGCGCCAGCGCCGCACCGGACATGTACGAGTTAAAGAAGTGGCGGAAGCCGTTGGCTTTCTTGTCTTTACCCGTTGTGTCGTTGGAGTGCGTGAGGCCCGCCATGAAGATAACGCCGGCCTCTTGGCACAGCGCCTGCACAGCAACAGCCACACCCGAGGAGGACCCGCCGGAGATCATCACCGCGCCGTCTTTTTCGATCATCGACTTGGCAGATGCGCGTGCGGCGTCTGATTTTGTCTGTGTATCGCCTGTGACGAACTGGACTTTCTTGCCCATGATGCCCGTACCGTCCAGCGCTTTTGAGCTGAACGTCTGCAACATGCCGCCGTCGCCTTCACCGTTGAGGTGCTCAACCGCCAGTTCGAATGCGCGCAGCTCGTCTGCGCCTTCATCCGCGTAGGGGCCGGACTGTGGTACGTTGAAACCCAGTGTCACGGTGTCGCCTGTTGGCGCATTGGTAAAGCCGGAGTGGCCGTCGGCGCGCAGATAGGTTGGCAGTGCAAGACCTGCACCGGCAACAACGCCGGTTTGGATCAGACCGCGACGCGTCGGATTGAATGTAGACATGATGTCCTCCCGATAGTGTTAAAACGAGCACCCTTCCTCTTGATGGGAGTGGTGCTGGCACGATGAGTGCAGGGGCAGTATCGGGAGGGGGGGGCGTTGGGGCAATATGTGGGTTGAAATGGCGGGATGATTTGTCAATAACTGTACAGGATATTTGAAAACTCTGTAAATTGTATGATGTTGCAGTGCAGAAATCGGCGGAGATAGCTTGAAAACGCTCGCAAACCCCACATCGCCCGCCCAAAGCCAAACAGGCAGCCGTATCCGCGAACGCCGCGTGATGCAGGGGCTCAAACAGGCCGAACTGGCCCGTCGCATCGGAATATCTGCGTCATATCTTAATCTAATTGAACACAATCGCCGCAGAATCGGCGGTAAGTTGTTGTTGGACATTGCCGAAACATTGGGGGTGGAACCCACCGCCCTGACCGAAGGTGCCGAGGCCGCACTATTAGGCATTCTGGGCGAAGCGGCCCAGGCCGCCAATCTGTCTGTGCAAGATGCCAACGATGCAGAGGCGTTTGTCGGGCGGTTCCCGGGCTGGGCCGACGCGCTTGCCGCCAGCCAGCGCCGCGTGGCGGGGCTTGAGCGCACGGTCGAGGCCCTGTCGGACCGTATGGCGCACGACCCGCATCTGGCGGATTCCATGCACGAGCTGTTGACCACCGCCGCCGCCGTCCGCTCGACCGCGGAAATTCTGGCCGATGACGCCACGCTGGAGCGGGAGTGGCTGGACCGCTTTCACGCCAATCTGGATTCAGACAGCAACCGCCTTGCCCAAAGTGCGCAATCGCTGGTCGGCTATCTGGAGCAAAGCCACGGCCCCGCCGCAGGCGCACAATCGCCGCAAGAAGAGGTTGAGAGCTATCTGGCCCGTCACGATTTCCACTTTCCCCTGATTGAGAACGCACAGGGCGATGTGGGTGCCGTGGACGAGATGTTGGCACAAGACGCCGAGGCGCTGTCGCAGGCGGCGCTGTTCATTCTGCGCGGGGTGTTGGAGCAGGTCTGTAGCGATGCGCAAACACTGGCGCTGGAAGCGGTGGAACAGGCGATCACGGATGCGGGCCCCGACCCTGTGGCGCTGGCGCGTCAATTCGGGGTGCCTGTGGCGCTGGTCTTGCGCAGGCTGGCCGCGCTGCCTGCCTTGGGCGCGGGGCTGGTGGTCTGCGACCGTTCGGGCACGGTGATTTTTCGCAAATCGGTAAGTGGTTTTTCCGTGCCGCGCTTTGACAGCTGTTGCCCGCTGTGGCCTTTGTTCGCGGCGCTGGGGGTTTCGGGCACGGTGTTGTTTGAACGGATCGGCCAGTTGGGCAGGGGGCAGGCGCAATTTGATGCCTATGCCACCGCTGATCTGGGCACCACGCAGGACTATAACACGCCCGCCCCTGCACGCGGTGTGATGCTGCTGCTTCCCGCCCCTGCGGATGCGGCCAGCCGTGACGTGCGCGCCGTTGGGGCGACCTGCCGCATCTGCCAACACAAGACCTGCCGCGCCCGCCGCGAGCCGTCAATTCTGCGCGACGACACGGCCGAACCGCTAGCCTTTTGACACACCCGCCGTATAGGTGCATCTTGCGTAGGGAGCGGCGGCACGCGGTATCGGGCAAAGACCCGAACTTGCGACCCGTTCAAGGGGAGGAGACACAGACATGGCCAAACATGTGGTGCTTGTTGAGGACGAGACGAACATCGCCGAGGCGATCCGCTTTTTGCTGGGCCGCGAAGGCTGGCGTGTCGAGACGCTGGCCAATGGTGGCAACGCCACAGAGGTGATCCGCGCTGCACGGCCCGATCTGGTGATGCTGGACGTGATGTTGCCCGGCAAAACAGGGTTTGAAATTCTGGCTGAATTGCGCAGTGATGAAAGCCTTGAGGGGCTGCCCGTTCTGATGCTGACCGCCCGTGGGCAGGCCCGCGACCGCGAGATGGCCGAACAGGCAGGGGTCAGCAAATTCATGACCAAACCTTTCTCGAACGAAGAAATCCTGTCTGCCGTGCGTGAACTGACAGCGGATATAACGCACTGATGCCCCAATCGCCCCTGTTCTTGCAGCGGCGCAGCTACCGCCGCCGCCGCATCATGGACGGGCTGCGGATGTTGCCGTTTTTGTGTGCCGTATTGTGGCTGGTGGTGCCCGCCATGTGGCCCAACAGCGCAGAGGCGGGCGCGTCCACGACGCTGTCTTCGGCCTTGGGCTATCTGTTTACCGTCTGGGTGCTGGCCATTACCGCGTCATTCGCGCTGTGGCGCAGATTGCGACCCGAGGACGAGGCCGTGCAGGCCACTGATGGCCCGTCTGCCTGATGGTCTCGCTCGATCAGCTGATTGCGGTTTGTCTGGCCTACGTGGCAGGTTTGTTTCTGGTTGCCTTTCTGGCAGAGCGTGCGGCGCTGAATGGCAAGGCGGGTGGGCTGTTGCGCTCGCCTCTGGTGTATACGCTGTCGCTGTCGATCTATTGCACGGCCTGGACGTTTTACGGCGCGGTTGGCTATGCTGCGCGGTCGGGGCTGGAGTATGTGACGATCTATCTGGGGCCGTCCCTGGTGATGATTGGCTGGTGGTGGGTGCTGCGCCGTTTGGTGCGCATCGGGCGCGCACAACGGGTGACATCTGTCGCGGATCTGATCTCGGCGCGGTATGGCAAGTCGAACCTGTTGGCGGTCATGGTCACGGCGATGGCAGTGGTCGGTGTGACCCCCTATATCGCGCTGCAATTGCAGTCTGTGACCCTGTCCGTCTCGATCTTTGCCACCATTGAGGGCGCCGCCGCCGAGCGGTTCGAGGGCAATGTGGCCCTGTGGGTCGCGGCGGGGCTGGCCCTGTTCACCGTGGTTTTCGGCACCCGCAACCTGAATGTGAACGAACGCCACCACGGCGTGGTGATCGCTGTCGCCGTCGAGGCGGTGGTCAAGCTGATTGCGCTGCTGGCGGTGGGCATCTTTGTTGTTTGGGGGCTGGCAGGCGGTATGTCCGAGACATTTGCCCGCATTGATGCCTCGCCTATCGGGACGTGGCAGGCCGGCGGCGGACGGTGGAGCGCGCTGATCGTGCTGTCGGCGGCGGCCTTTGTCTGCCTGCCGCGCATGTTTCAGGTCATGGTTGTCGAAAACGAGGACGAGCGGCATTTGCAAATTGCCAGCTGGGCTTTCCCGCTCTATCTGCTAGCGATCAGCCTGTTTGTGATCCCCATCGCCGTTGTCGGGCTGGAGCTGATGCCCGCAGGGTCGAACCCTGATCTGTTTGTGCTGACCCTCCCGCTGAGCCAGGGCGAAAACGGGCTGGCGATGCTGGCCTTTCTGGGCGGGTTTTCCTCGGCCACGTCGATGGTGATCGTGGCAACGCTTGCGCTTAGCACGATGGTGTCGAACCATATCGTCATGCCTTTATGGCTGAGGCGGGAGAAGTCGGGTGCGCATCAGTCGGGGGATGTGCGTGATGTGGTGATCCGTGCGCGGCGGGTGTCGATCATGCTGATCATCTCGCTGGGGTATCTGTATTACCGCGCCTCCGGCGGGTCGGGGGCACTGGCCGCGATCGGCCTGATTTCATTTGGCGGGGTGGCGCAGTTTCTGCCCGCCCTGATCGG
The DNA here is from genome assembly GCF_040149565.1 of Sulfitobacter aquimarinus. Lineage (NCBI taxonomy): Bacteria > Pseudomonadati > Pseudomonadota > Alphaproteobacteria > Rhodobacterales > Roseobacteraceae > Sulfitobacter > Sulfitobacter aquimarinus. The sequence goes on along the minus strand of NZ_JBEFLO010000008.1, from coordinate 153,622 downwards.
CGGCATTTTCTGGCGCGGGGCCACGCGTCTGGGGGCCGCTGCGGGGCTGAGCCTCGGGTTTTTGATCTGGATGTATACGATGCTGCTGCCCAGTTTCGGGGCGGATGCTGTTTTGTCGGCGCAGGTGTTCGAGCAGGGCCTGTTCGGCCTGACCGCCCTGCGCCCCCAAGCCTTGTTCGGCATCACGGGGTTGGACCCCACCGTACACGCGGTATGGTGGAGCCTGTCGCTCAACGCGCTTGCCTTCTTCCTTGTGTCGATCTTCACCTTCCCCACACCGCTGGAGCGGTTGCAGGGCGCGCAGTTTGTAAATGTTTTTGACCACTCCTCGGGCTCGGTCCGCGGGTGGGCCGGGTCCGAGGGCGGGGCCGATGACCTGATGATCATGTCGCAACGTCTGTTGGGCGCGGACGAGGCGCAGGCGTTCTTTGAGCGGCAGGCCGCCGTGCAGGGCCGCAGCGGCAGCCTGCCCACGCCCACGCCCGAATTTGTCGAAGCACTGGAACGCGAGCTGGCGGGCGCGGTAGGGGCCGCCACGGCCAATGCGATGGTAGGCCAGATCATTGGCGGGCAGGCGGTATCGGTGGAAGAGCTGATCGCTGTGGCCGACGAATCGGCGCAATTGCTGGAATACTCCAGCCAGCTTGAGGCGAAATCCCGCGAGGTGGCGCAGACCGCGCGTGAGCTGGGGTTGGCCAATGAAAAACTGACCCAGCTGTCCTTGCAAAAAGACAGCTTCCTGAGCCAGATCAGCCATGAGCTGCGCACGCCCATGACCTCGATCCGGTCATTCTCGGAAATCCTGCGCGATATGCAGGGGCTCAGCGCAGAGGAGCAGACGCGCTATGCTTCGATTATCCATTCGGAAACCATCCGCCTGACGCGGTTGCTGGATGATCTGCTGGATTTGTCGGTTCTGGAAAACGGGCAGGTGTCGTTGAATGAACAGCGCGTCAGCTTGCATGATGTGATCGAGCGGGCAGTGACCACCGCGCAGGCCAGCTCTGCGCGCAAGCTGGACGTGCGGCGCGATGCGCAGGCCGAAGATGTCGCACTGTTTACGGATGCGGATCGTTTGGGGCAGGTGTTCATAAACCTTGTGACAAATGCGATCAAATATTGTGACGCGGATGTGCCAGAGCTGGACATCGCCGTGCGCTGCGAGGGAGATGAGGTGATCATCGCCTTTCAGGACAACGGCAGCGGTATCCCCGATGAGGGCCGGACCCTTATCTTTGAGAAATTTGCCCGTCTCAGCGCAGGTGCGGTTGAGGGGGCGGGCCTTGGGCTGGCCATCTGCCGCGAGATCGTGACGCGTTTGGGGGGGGATATTTCCTATGTTCCGCTGGGGACGGGGGGGCGGTTTGATGTGACATTGCCCCACGTTGGCGTACCAGCCCGTGATAGACGATTGTTCCCGACATAAAGGCGCTGGTAACCATTCGCGTTTACCACGGTCCCTGACACTGCCCGCCGACTATGGCCTGCCTGCATTTGATTTGGCAGTGCAGACGATTGGCGCGGGGCACATGACGGGTAAGGGGTAGCGATAAAAATGAGCGCCGAGCAGACGACATCACTGGTGCAGCGCAAAGCGCGCACAGGGCGCGAGGCTTATGCAGCCCGCGAGATGTCCTTGGGGCGTGCCTTGCGCCTGACGGCGGCAAAACAGGGCGAAGCGCTGTTTGACATGGCGCTTGCCGCGCTCAGCATCACCCGGACCAGTGTAAACGGCAACAAGCTGGAGCCGTTGGTGCCTGAAGAATCGCTGTTGCTGATGTTAGAGGGGCGGGCAGGGCAGATTGGTGCCGCGATAATGGAGCCTGCGTTAGTGACTGGGTTCATCCAGCAACAAACCATGGGCAATATTACTCCGGTGATCGGGACGCCGTCACAGCGGCCCAATACAGCCACGGATGCCGCACTTTGTGCGCCCTTTGTCGAGGCGTTGCTGACCCGCGCCGCCACCCTGCCAGAAGATGAAAACGCGCGCGAGTTGCTGACGGGCTACCGCTTTGGCGTTTGGGCGAACGAGCCGCGCCATGTGCTGCTGGGGCTACAAGCCCCCCGCTATGAGGCGATCGAAATGACGCTGGACATGGCAGCGGGGGCGCGGTCGGGCAAATTGTTGCTGTTGCTGCCCGAACCCGTTCGGATCGCAGAAACAGAGGAGGGCGCGGATGGGTCTGAGGATGCAGCACCCGCACCTAAGCCGACCCTTGATAAGCACGTGATGGAGCTGAAAGCGGAGCTGAGCATTGCATTGACCCGCCTGCGCCTGCCATTGCAGCAGGTAACAGCGCTGAAAGTTGGCGATGTGGTCGACCTGAACCTGTCGTCTATGGCGCAGACACTGGTGTTGGACAGCAACGGCCGCATCCTCAGCCGTGGCACGCTGGGCCAGATCGACGGGATGCGGGCCCTTCAGGTTGAACAACAAAAGAGCAAACTGCGCACAGAGCCGCGTAGGCGCGCCTCTGACCGTGCCGAACTCGACTTGCCTGACGTAGGTGTGCCTACAGGTGGGGGGATGCGGCAGATGGATGCCTTGCCTGATATGACCGCCATGCCCGCTTTCGACGCGATGGGGGGCGACGGTTTGGAGATGGACGTCGGGGGCGGCCCTGCCTTTGACGCAGGTGACAATATCCCCAGCATGTCGGATGTAGACATTTTTGGCGATCTGCCGGACTTGCCTGATCTGCCAGACATCGATGTGGCCTCTGCCGCTGCCGACAGCCTGATGGATCTGCCCTCGGACGATGATGCCGAAGGGCAGTTCAAACAGGCAGGTCTGTAGCGATCAGGGGGCGTGCTGCTCTAGATAAGGGCGCATGTTTTCCAGGTCATAGCCGCCCGCCCGAGCGGCGGCCAGAATATCGTCTGCGGATTGCTGACCTGCTTGCGCCAATGCCCATGCGATGCACGACCGTGTGCCAGAGGCGCAATAGGCCAAAGTCACACCGTCCTGCGCGCAACCGATGTCGTGGTTACGGGCGATGACCTCTTCGGTCATGGTCGCGTGGGTCAGGGGTTGGACGCAAAACGACAGGCCCGCAGCTTCGGCAGCGGCCTGAATGGCGGCCGCGCTCAAGGCGGGGGGGACTTCTTCGTCGGGGCGGTTGCACAAGATGCGGGTGATGCCCGCCTCTTTCAGCGCGGCCATCTGATCAGGCGAGATTTGCGGGGCGACGTAATAGCGGGGGGTGAGTTGGCGAATATCCATGAGCGCGGTATTTACTGTGCAGCGAAGGATCTGTCCAGCACACCTGCCGCCCGCAGGTGATCTGAGTCGGGGACGCCCCCCTTTGACTGAACCATTGCGCTGCACCTAACGCCGTAGCGAGGCGCGTCAGGCCAGAAAGATCCCGACAATTACCATCATCAATCCGATGACAGAGATAAACAGCGCGCCCAGATTCAGCGGCACGACCTTTTTCAGCTCTGCGCGCATGGCTTCGTCCTCCAGCCCTGCGCGTTTGGCGCGGCTGACCCGAAGGATGCAGTAGATAAGAAGGCACAGACCCGACAGCGAGATCGCAGTGCCGGTCCAGATGATTGCGTCAAACAGGGATGATGTGCTTTGTTCCATGCCCCTGCCAATAGGATAATCGCCTAACCGCATCAAGGGGGCCTTGCAGGGGCGCGGGGGGCGGGTTAGCAACGCGCAAACCGAACCGTCAGGAGCAGATATGAGCGATTATAGCACCAACCCCGCCAGCCCTTCGGGGGTGATTGAGGACGCGGGCGACGCCTCGTACAAGGTTACCGCCAACGAACTGCGCCAGTTTGTCGAGCGGATCGAGCGTTTGGACGCCGAGAAGAAGGACCTTGCCGAGCAACAAAAGGAAGTCATGGCAGAAGCGAAATCACGCGGTTATGACACCAAAGTCCTGCGCAAAGTGATCGCATTGCGCAAGCGCGAGCCCGACGACATCGCCGAAGAAGAGGCGGTACTGGACATGTATAAAGAAGCGCTGGGCATGTAGGCCAGCGGGGAGAGGCGAAACGGGTCTTGCACCTGCGCCTCCCCACCAATAGAAGAACACAAATTTTTTAGCCCGCGCAGCACGGCGCGGCCAATCGCTATGGAGCAAACATGCAGGTCAAAGAGACGCTGAACGAAGGTCTGAAACGCGGGTACAGCATCACGGTTACAGCCGCCGAGCTGGAGACCAAGGTAAACGACAAGCTGAAAGAAGCGCAGCCTGACGTCGAGATGAAGGGCTTTCGCAAGGGCAAAGTCCCGATGGCACTGTTGAAAAAGAACTTTGGCCAGCGCGTCATGGGCGAAGCAATGCAAGAAGCCATCGACAGCGCGATGAGCGACCACTTCGAGAAATCAGGCGACCGCCCTGCGATGCAGCCTGACGTCAAAATGACCAACGAAGACTGGAAAGAGGGCGACGACGTAGAGGTCGATATGTCCTACGAAGCGCTGCCGGAAATCCCCGAGCTGGACCTGTCCAGCATCAAGCTGGAAAAAATGGTTGTGAAAGCCGACGATGCGTCGATCGACGAAGCATTGGCGTCACTGGCCGAAACCGCACAAGATTTTAAGGCCCGCAAAGCAGGCTCCAAAGCGAAAGACGGCGATCAGGTTGTCATGGATTTCGTAGGCAAGGTCGACGGCGAAGCGTTTGAAGGCGGCTCTGCCGAGGATTACCCGCTGACGCTGGGCTCCAACTCCTTCATCCCCGGCTTCGAAGAGCAGCTGGTTGGCGTGAAAGCAGGCGAAGAGAAAGACGTGACCGTCAGTTTCCCCGATGACTATCAGGCTGAGCATCTGAAGGGCAAAGAGGCTGTGTTCTCTTGCACCATCAAAGAAGTGAAAGAGCCTGTCGCAGCCGAGATCAACGACGAGATGGCCACCAAATTCGGTGCCGAAGATCTGGCCGCGTTGAAGGTTCAGATCGGTGAGCGTCTGGAAGCGGAATATGTGGGCGCGTCACGCGCCGTCATGAAGCGTGGTCTGCTCGATGCGCTGGACGGTATGGTTGATTTCGATCTGCCGCCATCCTTGCTGGATGCCGAAGCGGGCCAGATTGCCCACCAGCTGTGGCATGAAGATAACCCAGAGGTCGAGGGCCACGATCACCCCGAGATCGAGACAACAGACGAGCACCGCAAGCTGGCGACCCGCCGCGTGCGCCTTGGCCTGCTGCTGGCAGAGCTGGGCCAGAAAGCCGGTGTCGAAGTGACAGACGCCGAGATGACCCAAGCGATCATGAACCAGGCGCGTCAGTACCCGGGTCAAGAGCGCCAGTTCTTTGAATTCGTACAGCAAAACCAGCAGATGCAGCAGCAGATGCGTGCGCCTATCTTTGAAGACAAGGTCGTTGACCACGTGTTCGAGCAGGCCGCCGTGACGGAGAAAGAAGTCTCCAAGGACGATCTTCAAAAGGCTGTTGAGGCGCTCGAAGAAGAGTAACTCTGGCAACAGACTGATTTGAAAGGGCTGCCCTCAGGGGCGGCCCTTTTTTGTGCGGTGGTAGTGAGAGGGCGGGGCGCGGAATTTTTGAAAATTCCGGCCGGAAAATTCGAATTTTCCGAGGACCCGTTGCGCAGCCCCGGACGGGTCGGATTGCCCCTGTGCTGCGCTTTATAGCGGGCCTGTGGTGAGCGGGCGACGCTTGGCTGTCTTAGGGGCCTGTGGGGCCTTGGCAGGGCCCCAAACGCAAAACGCCGCGCAGGGTATGCGCGGCGTTTCGTGTTGGTAGGACGTGTAAGACTTAGTTGTCTTCGTCTGCCGCTGGTGCTTCGTCGTCGGAGGCGACTGCGTCGGCCAGATCGTCGTCTTCGGAAGCGGCGGAACCGATGTCGTCGAACAGTTCGGAAATCTCGAATTCGGCGGCGGCTTCTTCTTCCGCTGCGAGTTCTTGAATGGATTTACCGGCTGCCTGCAGTTCTGCTTCTTCAGCAGAGCGGGCAACGTTCAGCTCAATTGTGGCTTCAACTTCAGGGTGCAGAACGACCAATACGTCGTGCACGCCGAGGTTTTTGATGGGCGCGGTCAGGACAACCTGTTTGCGGTCCACGGTGAAGCCTTCGGCTGTTGCGGCCTCGGCGGCGTCACGGGTTGTGACAGAGCCGTAGAGCGCGCCTGCGTCCGATGCAGAGCGAATCACAACGAACTGCTGACCGTTCAGTTTGGCCGACATTGCTTCGGCTTCTGCTTTGGTCTCGAGGTTCTGGGCTTCCAGCTGTGCTTTCTGGCCTTCGAACGCTTCGATGTTCGCTTTGGATGCGGTGAGTGCTTTTTTCTGGGGCAACAGGAAGTTGCGCGCATAGCCCGGTTTGACGTCTACGACATCGCCCATCTGGCCCAGTTTCGGCACACGTTGGAGAAGGATAACTTGCATGTATTCTACTCCTTATTTCACAGCGTAGGGCAGCAGGGCGAGGAAGCGGGCGCGTTTGATGGCACGGGCCAGTTCACGCTGCTTTTTCGCAGAGACTGCGGTGATACGGGAAGGCACGATTTTGCCACGCTCGGAGATGTAGCGTTGTAGCAGGCGCGTGTCTTTATAGTCGATCGCTGGCGCGTTGTCGCCCGAGAAGGGGCAGACTTTGCGGCGGCGGAAAAATGGTTTTGATGCCATGGTTTAGGTCCTCTTTCTCAAGCCAAAATCAGCGACGTTCACGGCGCTCGGGGCGCTCGTCACGTTTTTGCATCTGAACCGATGGCAGCTCTTTGTGCGCATCGACTTTGATGGTCAGAACGCGCATTACGTCGTCGTGCAGGCGCATCAGACGTTCCATCTCCTGCACGGCAGGTGCCGGTGCATCGGAGCGCAGAAAGGCGTAGTGGCCTTTGCGGTTCTTGTTGATTTTGTAGGCCATCGTTTTGACGCCCCAATACTCGTGATCCACGAGGGCCCCGCCGTTGTCGGACAGGACTGTGCCGAAATGCTCGATCAGGCCTTCGGCTTGCGTGTTGGACAAATCCTGACGCGCAATCATTACATGCTCATATAGCGGCATGAGTGCTCCACTTATGTCAAAGCGCATTTCATAGGCAGGGCAGTGATCCTTTGCGGCCCTACCACGAGAGTCTGCGCGGTTAAATCGTTTTGCAAAGGTAGCGTGCGTATACACCCTATGCGGATGCGTGCAAGCCTTGATGCAGGGGGCGGGGGCCAATCGGGCAGGCGGCGTGTGATCGCCGTGCCATTGCCCAGCGGGGGCCGCGATTTGGTCCAATTTTCCAATCATTTTCGACGAAACCGCACAGAGAGGACCATCCGATGATACTGACAGCAGATTACGCCTTCAGAAACGCGCCGTCGATCGGTGTCCCCTATAAGCTGGACGGGACGCGCACGCTGTTGCGGATGCTGGCGCGGGGTGGTGCCGTGACGGCGGCTTTTGTCGGTGTGATGATCTGGTTGATCCCCGGAGGGTCAATGGAAAGCGATGTGATGCTGTTCAAGATGGGCGTCACGATCGGGACAGTGTACGCCGCGCTGGCCTTTTGGCAGGCCAGCCTGCCGCCTTCGCCGCCCTCGGTCGAGATTGATACCGCAAAGGGAGAGCTGCGTCTGGTGCGGTCCGAGGGAAATAACCAGCGCCGCGTGATCGAGCGCTGCGCGTTTGAGGATCTGCAAACAGCAGAAATAAGCGGGCGCCATATCGCGTTCTGGGCAGCCGAGGGGCGTCTGCTGGCGGAAATCACGCTGAGCAATGCGACAGCCCACGCAACCTTGTTGGCTGTGCTGCGTCAGGCGGGCAAGCTCGATTAACGGGCGTTATCTGCGCCGATCACGCATTGTTCATCCGCGCACCATCATTGTTTGCCCCTGCGGCATTGAGGTTTTGCCGCGCCGCATCAAGTATACGTACATCACATATATGGAGTATACCTGATGAAATCTTTTGTTCTTGCCGCGCTGTTGTCTGCCACGGCCTCTATGGCGGTTGCCGCTGACAAATACACGCTGGATGCCAGCCATTCGCAGGTTGTGTTCAACTACAACCACCTTGGTTTTTCCACGACCTACGGGATGTTCTCGGGGTTTGAGGGCGAGATCATGTTTGACGAAGAAAACCCCGCCAACTCAAGCGTGAACGTGTCGATGCCCACCAAATCCATGTTCACAGGCTGGGAGCAGCGCGATGGGCACTTCATGTCCGACGACTTCTTTGGCGCAGCGGACGAAGACATGATTACCTTCACCTCTACCGCGATTGAGGTAACGGGCGAGGGCACAGCCTTGATCACTGGCGATCTGACCATGAACGACGTGACCAAATCTGTCGTGCTGGATGCCAAGCTGAACAAAGCGGGCGAGCACCCGATGGCCGGCAAAGCTTGGGCCGGTTTCGACGCGACCACCACGCTGACGCGCACGGACTTCAACCTTGGCAAATTCGCACCGTTTGTCGGTGACGAAGTCGGCGTTGCAATCTCGATCGAGGCGCAAAAGGCCGAGTAAGCCTTTAATACTGGTAAGATGAAGGGCCGCGCAGAGGACATCTGCGCGGCCTTTTTGTGTTTAGCGTGTCGCTGTGAGAGAGATGGCGACGCCCACGTCGAAAGCCAGGGTGCTTTCATCCGGCATATTCGCCCCCACACCAAAGTCGAGACGCTGTAGTGTCAGGTTGCTTTGCACGGTTGCCACATCGCCGTTCAGCGACAGGCGGAAGGGCATGGTGACAGGAACCGTCTGGTCGCGCACTTGCAGTGTACCAATTGCTTCATGCCCGTCGATGCCTGTGATCAGATCCGCTTTGAAAACGGCTGTCTCATAGGTGCGTGCGTCAAAGAAATCAGGGGCAAGCGCCTGATCGGTCATTGATCCAAGGGTGAGCGAGCCTACGGCAATCACCACCTCGACAGAGCCGGCAGGCCCGTTGGTGATTGCGGGGTCAAAGGTGATGTCGGCGGTCCAATCGGCAAAGCTGCCTGTGACATCGCCGCCGAACTGGTTGGCGGTGATGCTGATCGTGCCTTCCTGAACCTGCCAATCCGAGGCCACATCCGCAAGCTCGGCTGTCTCGATCACCGTGCCGTGCGAGGCATAGAGCCCGAATGCGCCAGCGCCCGCCAGCACAACGCCCCAGACCGCAACAGCCGCGACCAAGGGCCCGCGTATGTGGGGCTGGGCGGGCGGTACGGCGATGTCGGGTGTGTGCCGCAGCATCCGTTGCAGTGTGGCGTCACGGTCGACGAACTGGTGTTTAAGCGCGCCGAGGACGTGCAGCAGGATCGTGGCGGCCATTACCTTACCGAAAACCCAGTGCAGCCCGTATGTAATGCCCTCTAGCGCTTCGGATTTTGGCACCAGCGGCAGGTTTTGGCCGAAGGGCCACCAGATCGGCGCGAATCCGATGGTGGTCGCGTGATGCACCCAGCCCGACAGCGGCGCCAGTACAAGCGAGCCATAAAGCAGCCAATGCGCGGTCTCGGCCAAAAACGTTTCGGTTTTGCGGTCAGGGTGCAGGGGGGCGGGTTTGGGCTGCGAGAGCGCCCAGACGATGCGCAGCAAGGCGACAAAGAAAACCGCGACCCCAAGTGTTTTATGAAGCGAGAACATGAACCCTTTGAGGTCCAGCTGTGCGGACGTCTCATAGGGGAGCCGGTTTGCGATGACGGCCACCGGGATCAGGGTGATCACCAATAGGGCCGTGATCCAATGCAGCGTGCGGGTGACGCTGCCGTATGTGGTGGGGGTATTGCTCAGCGCCATGTCGTTCTCCGTGGTGTGTGTCGGGTTTATGTATCGCACCTGACGGTAGAGGCAATCTGTGCCACCGCGCAATGGGTGTGCGCTCTTGTGAGGGGGGGCGTGCTTCGCTAAACCCGACTGAACATTAAAAGGAGGCATCGGCCATGAGCACAGCATTTGTATTTCCCGGGCAGGGGGCGCAGACCATCGGCATGGGGCGCGATCTGGCGCAGGCTTATCCCGCGGCCAAGGCCGTCTTTGACGAGGTTGACGAGGCATTGGGCGAAAGCCTGAGCGCGCTGATCTGGGAGGGGGATATTGAAACGCTGACCCTGACGGAGAATGCGCAGCCTGCGTTGATGGCGACCTCGATCGCGGCGATGCGGGCGCTTGAGGCTGAAGGCGTCGAGGTTTCGCGTGCGTCTTTTGTCGCGGGGCACAGCCTTGGCGAATATTCGGCGCTTTGTGCGGCGGGGGTGTTTTCGCTGGCGGATACGGCGCGTTTGCTGCGCACGCGGGGGCGGGCGATGCAGTCGGCGGTGCCTGTGGGGCAGGGCGCAATGGCGGCGATTCTGGGGCTGTCTGCCGATCAGGTGACGCAAGTGGCCGAGGAAGCCGCGGGCGACGGTGTGTGCCAGTTGGCCAATGAGAACGACCCCACGCAGAACGTGATTTCAGGCGATGCCGAGGCCGTGGCGCGGGCCATTGATCTGGCCAAAGCGGCAGGGGCCAAGCGCGCCTTGCCTTTGCCTGTGTCGGCGCCGTTCCACTGTGCGTTGATGCAACCTGCGGCGGATGAGATGGCAAAAGCGCTGGCCGAGGTCACGTTGAACGCGCCTGCCGTGCCATTGGTCGCCAATGTGCTGGCCGAGAGTGTAAGCACAGCCGACCCCATTGCCGATCTGTTGGTGCAGCAGGTGACGGGCCGCGTGCGCTGGCGCACTTCGGTGGAGTGGATGGTGGCGAATGGCGTGACCGACTTCTGGGAGATAGGCGCAGGAAAAGCGCTGTCCGGGATGATCCGCCGTATTCACAAAGAAGCCACCCTGCGCAATGTGGGCTTGGCGGCAGATGTGCAAGCCGCTGCTGCGGGCTAAAGAGATAAAAGGACAAGATATATGTTTGATATGACAGGAAAGAACGCGCTGGTCACAGGCGCATCAGGGGGCATCGGTGCCGACATCGCCCGCGCTTTGCACGCGCAGGGGGCCACTGTTGGCCTGTCCGGCACGCGGGTCGAGCCGTTGGAGGCGCTGGCCGCCGAGCTGGGTTCGCGCGCTCATGTGCTGCCCTGTAACCTCAGCGATATGGAAGCTGTCAAAGCTCTGCCCAAGCAGGCGGCCGAGGCCATGGGCTCGGTTGATATTCTGGTGAATAATGCGGGCATCACCCGCGACAATCTGTTTATGCGGATGTCCGATGATGAATGGCAGTCGGTTCTGGATGTGAACCTGACCGCGACCTTCCAGCTGTGCAAAGGTGTGATGCGCGGCATGATGAAGGCGCGGTGGGGCCGGATTGTAAATGTTTCGAGCATCGTGGGCGCCACGGGCAACCCCGGTCAGGCGAATTATGCCGCGTCCAAGGCGGGGCTGGTGGGCATGTCGAAAAGTCTGGCCTACGAGGTCGCAAGCCGTGGGATCACCGTGAACGCGATTGCGCCCGGGTTTATCGAGACGGCGATGACAGACAAGCTAAATGACGATCAAAAAGCCGGTATCATGACGCAGATTCCTGCGGGCCGCATGGGCACACCGGACGAGATTGCAGGCGCTGTTGTCTATCTGGCAAGTGCCGAAGCTGCCTATATCACAGGGGCGACCTTGCATGTGAACGGCGGCATGGCCATGTTGTAAAAGCGCTTGGGAAAGCGTTTGCGTCCCCCGCATCATATGCTAAAGGGGGCGCAGAGACGAAATACGGGGCGATGTTTTTGCCCTGTCCCTTGAGTATCAAGGAAAACGAGCCGCCCTGTGATAAGGGCACCTTCTGATCCGTTTCGGTTAAACCGATCCGGCAGAACCCCAAAAGGGGCCGCATGGCCCAATAGTGAGGACTAAAGTATGAGCGACGTCGCAGACCGCGTAAAGAAAATCGTTGTTGAACACCTTGGTGTGGAAGAAGACAAAGTAGTTGAGAACGCTTCGTTCATCGACGATCTGGGCGCAGACAGCCTCGACACTGTCGAGCTGGTTATGGCCTTTGAAGAAGAATTCGGCATCGAGATCCCTGATGATGCGGCCGAAAACATCCAGACCTTCGGCGATGCGGTGAAGTTCATCAAAGAAGCTTCCTAAGGAAGCCTCTGTCCGGGTTCGCTCGGCGTAAAAATACTCAAACGGCGCTTTGATCTGCGGATCGGCGCCGTTTTTGATTCCGGGGGTAATTAACGCTTGTCGTGCCAGCGGCGGTGCGGCAATTCTGGCGGTCTGACCTGTTTGTCATTGCCTGAAAGCGCCTAATGTCCCGCACCATTCCCACCATCAACACGCCACGCCTGACGCTGCGCGGTATGCGGACCGAAGATTTCACGCGTTTCGCGGATATTTGGGCCAAACCCGAGGTCGTGAGCCATATCGGCGGCAAACCTTGGCCCAAGGCGCGCAGTTGGGATGCGTTTTTGCGCAATGCCGGCCATTGGCAGATTGCGGGGTTCGGGCAGTGGGCGGTGCAGATCCACGGCCATCCCGATATGGCGGGCCAGACAGGTTTCTTCTTTGGCTCGCGTGACTTGGGCGATGATTTTGACCCTTTCCCCGAGGCGGGGTGGGTGTTGGACCCTGCGTTTCAGGGGCGCGGCTTTGGCACGGATGCTGTGAAGGCCGCACATGACTGGTTTGACCGCGTGGTGGCGGGGCGCACGGTGTGCATGGTTTCGCCTGAAAATGCAGGGTCGCTGAGGATTGCGCAGACGCTTGGCTATGAGCCGCTGCGCTATGCGCGGATCGAGGGCGAGGACGTGATGCTGATGACCCGCAAGGGGCCGCCGGTCTAACGCATCGCCTTTAGGATGCAGTGGCGTGCAGGGCGCACCCGCGCAGGGTGCAGGCGTGCGGGGCATTCATGCCGACCCCGCAGCCAGAGGCTTGAACAATGCCGTCTGTGCAAGGTATAGCGGCGCAAAGCAATTTATACTTAAAGGTCAAAGCATATGCGCAGAGTGGTCGTTACAGGTTTGGGTTTGGTCACACCGTTGGCAGACGGGGTCGAGGAAAGCTGGTCGCGCATTCTGGATGCGCAATCGGGTGCGGGCCCCATTACCACCTTTGATCCCGAGCGGGTGATCACGAAATATGCCTGCGAAGTACCGCGTGGCGATGGCAGCGACGGAACGTTCAACGCCGACGCCTATATGGCGCCCAAAGACCAGCGGAAGGTGGATACGTTCATCCTGTTCGGTCTGGCGGCGGCTCAGCAAGCCATCGAGGATTCAGGCTGGGCGCCTGAAGACCGCGAAAGCCTTGAGCGGACGGGTGTTCTGATCGGGTCTGGCATCGGGGGGCTGAATTCGATCGCGAATACGGCTGTGATGATGGCAGAAAAAGGCCCCAAGCGGGTAAGCCCGTTCTTTGTGCCTGGTGCGTTGATCAACCTGATCGGCGGGCAGGTTTCCATCAAATACGGGTTCAAAGGGCCGAACCACTCGGTTGTGACGGCCTGTTCCACAGGGGCGCATGCGATTGGCGACGCAAGCCGTCTGATCATGTTCGGCGATGCCGATGTGATGGTTGCAGGCGGGGCCGAAGCCGCGATCTGCGAGATCGGTATTGCGGGCTTTAACGCGTGCAAGGCGCTCAGCACCAAGGGCGAGGCCGACCCCAAGAAAGCCAGCCGCCCCTATGACACGGACCGTGATGGCTTTGTGATGGGTGAGGGCGCGGGCATTGTGGTTCTGGAAGAATACGAACACGCCAAAGCGCGCGGTGCCAAGATTTATGCCGAAGTCATCGGTTACGGCCTGTCGGGCGATGCCTATCACATTACCGCCCCGTCCGAGGACGGTGAGGGCGGGGAACGCTCTATGCGCGCAGCGCTGCGCAATGCGGGCAAAGAGCCGTCGGATATTGATTATATCAACGCGCACGGCACCTCGACCATGGCCGACACGATTGAGTTGGGCGCGGTTGAGCGGATGCTGGGCGATCATGCGGCGAATGTGACCATGTCCTCGACCAAGTCGGCCACGGGCCACTTGCTGGGGGCTGCGGGCGCGATCGAGGCGATTTTCTCGATCCTTGCGATCCGCGATCAGGTGGCACCGCCTACGATCAACCTTGATAACGTGGCTGTAGAGACCAAGATCGATCTGGCCCCGAACAAGGCTGTGAAGCGCAAGATCAACGTGGCGCTCAGCAACTCGTTCGGGTTTGGCGGAACAAACGCCAGCGTATTGTTCGGAAAGGTCGACTGAGATGTGGCGGCATGTTGCGGCGAACGCGATTACCTTTTTGATGGTGGGCATGTTCCTGCTGGGCGGCCTGATCATGTGGGGCAAGTCCGAGTATGACGCCCCCGGCCCATTGACCCAAGCGGTCTGTGTGCAGGTCAAAAGCGGCACCAACATGCGCAGTGTCAGCAAGAATCTGGCAAAGCAGGGGGCTGTAAGCTCGGCCTCGATTTTCCGCATTGGTGCGGATTACGAGGACAAGACCGGCAAGCTGAAAGCCGGTAGTTTCCTGATCGAGCCAGAGACCTCGATGAAGGGGATTGTGGATGCGATCACCAAGGGCGGGGCCAGCACTTGCGGCACCGAGATCGTCTACCGTGTGGGCATCAACCGCGTAAGCGTTCAGGTCCGTGAGTTGGACCCTGCCACGAACCGTTTCGAGGAGCGCGCGGAGTTTATCCAAGGTGTGGACGAGGTCCCTGCGGCCTATACCGAAATGCGCGATCAGGCGGATGTGCGGTTCCGTGTGGCCGTGGCCGAAGGTGTGACCAGCTGGCAGGTTGTGAATGCGATCTCCGGCATGGATATTTTGGAAGGCACCGTGCCTTCTACCCCTGCCGAAGGCTCGCTTGCGCCTGACAGCTATGAGGTGCGCAAAGGCGATGACCGCAACGCATTGCTTGCGCGGATGTCGTCGGCGCAAGAAACGCTGCTGGCCGCGGCATGGGAAGCACGCGATCCCGAATTGCCGATTGAAAGCCCTGAAGATCTGCTCATCCTTGCGTCGATTGTCGAAAAAGAGACCGCCGTTTCGGACGAGCGCCGTCAGGTGGCGAGTGTATTTGTGAACCGGATCAATCAGGGGATGCGTTTGCAAACCGACCCGACGGTGATCTACGGCATCACGCGGGGTGAAGGGGTGTTGGGCCGTGGTCTGCGCCGCAGTGAGCTGCGCGCCGAAACCGAGTACAACACCTATGTCATCCCCGGCCTGCCGCCCACGCCCATTGCCAACCCCGGCCGTGCAAGCCTGATGGCGGCGGCACAGCCCGACGAGACGCCCTATATTTTCTTTGTGGCGGATGGCACGGGCGGCCACGCGTTTGCCGTGACCCTGGACGAGCATAACCGCAATGTCGCTGCGTGGCGCCAGATCGAGGCGCAGCGCAAGGCAGAGGCCGAAGCCAACGACTGACCCTTTGCCGTTGCGCAACAAGCGCACGGTGGCGTCACGCGTTTTCCACTTACCAATATTATACCATTTCTCATGCTAGGAGATTTGGGGGGCGGCCCTGACACATAGTTGGGGCCGCTTTTTCATGTCTTTCGATTGGAGAAATCCAGGCGAAAGGACCGATAAACATGACTAGCCAACCGGTGCCACCGCTTGATGAGTTGGCGGAGGCTGAGGCGATGTTCGCCTCGGTTCACCGCTCGCTTGCCGAGCTTAGAGAAGCGTTAGAGCGCCTGAAAGAACAGGCAACTACCGGAGAGGAAATCGACGCAATTACAGCGTCAAAGACGGTGTCACAGCTGTCGGAGACAGTTGCGCGTTGTCAAAAAGCGGGGCTAATTTTGTATGACTGCCGAACCAAACAAGCTGGAATTGCGCAAGGGGGACATGCCCTTGACCTTGACCAAGCACGGGCTGATATCGGGTGCAAACTGGATCGGCTCCGCTGTTCCATCGGTTCAGGAGACGTTCCTGAATGAGCTGGATGAGGGAGAGCTTCGTGCTCTCCCTTATTTATTCGAGTTCTGGGCCATGCCGCACCAACTACCGCCACCGGGGGGATGGCGGGCGTGGGTGATTTTGGGCGGGCGCGGCGCGGGCAAGACGCGGGCGGGGGCCGAGTGGGTGCGAACGCGGGTTGAGGGGGCGAGGCCCATGGACCGTGGCCTCTGCACGCGCATCGCACTTGTGGGGGAGACGTTTGACCAAGTGCGCGAGGTGATGATCTTTGGCGAGAGCGGGATCCTTGCCTGCTCGCCCCCTGATCGCCGCCCCGTGTGGGAGGCCACGCGCAAGCGGCTGGTCTGGCCCAACGGCGCGGTCGCGACCGTTCATTCGGCGCATGACCCCGAAGGGTTGCGCGGGCCGCAGTTTGACGGCGCGTGGGTGGACGAGATCGCCAAGTGGAAGAAGTCTCAGGAAACGTGGGACATGTTGCAGTTTGCGCTGCGGTTGGGGGACCAGCCACAGGTTTGTGTGACGACAACGCCGCGCAATGTGGGGGTGTTGAAGGAGCTGCTCAAATCGCCCTCTACTGTTGTCACCCATGCCGCGACGCAGGCCAACCGCGCCAATCTGGCGGCTTCGTTTCTGGAGGAAGTGCAGGCGCGGTATCAGGGGACGCGATTGGGGCGGCAGGAGCTGGACGGCGTTTTGTTATCGGATGCGGAAGGCGCTTTGTGGACCAGCGCAATGATGGAGGCAGCGCGGGCGAAAGATGTGCCCGCGTTGGACCGCATTGTTGTAGCGGTGGACCCCGCAACGACATCGGGCGCATCGTCGGATGAATGCGGGATCGTGGTGGCGGGCGTGCAGTGTAGCGGGCCGCCGCAGGGCTGGCGCGCCTATGTGCTGGCCGATTGCACGGTCACGGGTATGGGGCCAAGTGGCTGGGCGAAAGCCGCCATCGCCGCGATGGAGCGTTATGGCGCTGACCGTTTGGTGGCCGAGGTGAACCAGGGCGGGCAGATGGTGCAGGAGGTCATTCGGCAGGTTGATCCGCTGGTCCCCTATAAGGGCGTACATGCCACCCGCGGCAAGGTTGCCCGCGCCGAGCCTGTGGCCGCTTTGTACGAACAGGGCCGCGTGCGCCATGTGGCGGGGCTGGACGGGTTGGAAGACCAGATGTGCCGCATGACGCGGCGCGGGTATGAGGGTGGTGGATCACCGGACCGCGTGGATGCGTTGGTCTGGGCCTTGCACGAGCTGATGATTGAGCCTGCTGCGAAGTGGCGACAACCGGGGGTGCGCTCGCTTTAGAGGCGCACAGATGGGGTGTGGGGAAGGGGGGAGCTTTGGCTCTCCCCTGTTTTGTTGGGGGGGCAGTCACGTTCCCGCGTCTTCCCGTCAGGTGCACGTTCCGCGCAACGCACGGTCTGGTGGCCACGCTTTAAATATTTAGTGGCAATTTGTTTTCACAGGCGGCCAAGACGACGGCCCGCCAGCGGATCAGGGCATAGGAGATGCGAAGTGTTTGATTTTCTGAAGCGTGGGGCAGGCGGAGTGGCCGAGGTGAAGGCGTCCGCGACGGGGCGTGTTGTGGGGGTACAAACCTCTGGTCGTGTGGCGTGGAGCCCGCGTGACACTGTGTCCCTGACGCGCACAGGGTTTGCGGGCAATCCTGTCGGGTTCCGATCCGTCAAACTGATTGCCGAAGCAGCCGCGGCGTTGCCTTTGGTGTGCCAGGACACGGTGCAGCGGTTCGAGAGCCACCCGGTGCTGGGTCTTATGTCGCGCCCGAACGCGGCGCAGGGGCGGGCGGAGCTGTTGGAGGCGCTTTATGCGCAGCTGCTGCTGTCGGGCGATGGCTATGTCGAGGCCGTGGGCGGTGAGGGCGGTGTGCCGCTGGAACTGCATGTCCTGCGCTCGGACCGTATGAGTGTGGTGCCTGGGGATGACGGGTGGCCCGTGGCCTATGAATACGCGGTGAGCGGGCGCAAGCATCGGTTTGACGCCAGCACCAGTCAGCCGATCTGCCATGTTCGCAATTTCCACCCGCAGGACGATCATTACGGCTTTAGCCCCATGCAGGCGGCGGCGACGGCGCTGGATGTGCATAACTCGGCCTCACGCTGGAGCAAGGCGCTTCTGGACAATGCGGCACGTCCCTCGGGCGCGATTATCTACAAAGGCGCCGAAGGTCAGGGCAGCATGAGCAATGACCAATACGACCGTCTGGTGAGCGAGATGGAGAGCCATCATCAGGGTGCGCGCAATGCGGGCCGTCCGATGTTGTTGGAGGGTGGTTTGGACTGGAAACCGATGGGCTTCTCGCCCTCGGATATGGAGTTCCAGAAGACCAAGGAAGCGGCGGCGCGCGAGATTGCGCTGGCCTTCGGGGTGCCGCCGATGCTGATCGGGATCGCGGGGGATGCGACCTATGCCAACTACCAAGAGGCGCACCGTGCGTTCTATCGCCTGACGGTTTTGCCCTTGGCGACGCGGGTGACGGCAGTTCTGGCGCATTGGCTGTCGGGGTTCGCGGGCGAGGAGGTCGAGCTGAAGCCCGATCTGGATCAGGTGCCCGCGCTGAGTGCAGAGCGCGATGCGCAATGGGCGCGGGTGGCGGGGGCCGATTTCCTGACCGAGGCCGAAAAGCGCAGCCTGCTGGGCCTGCCTGCGGTGGCGGCAGATGAATGACATGCCCGTTGAGCGTTTCCAGTGTGCGCCCGGCATGCGGCTGCAAGCGCATGAACGGGTAAGCGAAATTCACTTTGACAATCTGGCCAAGCGGTTGGACCGGATCGAAGTGATGATGGAGCGGCTGGAGAAACGTCTTTGGCTGACAGTCTACGGCGTGGTGGCCGTGATCCTGGCACAAGCGGTGCAGTCGTTTCTGGTTGTGGCGCCTGTCGGGTAAAAGAGAAGGGATATCAGATGGATATGAGTGGAAGTGACTTCGCGCCAAGCGCGGAGAACGGGGGAGTTTTGCCCTGTCTTGAGCGCAAATTTATGCGCTTTGACGAGGTGGCAGAGGTCGAGGGCGGCGTCGAGATCAAAGGTTACGCCAGCTTTTTCGGCGATGCGGATCAAGGCGGTGACGTGGTGCAAAAGGGCGCTTATGCGGCCAGCCTGAAGGCGTTGGGCGCGGCCAAGCGCAGCGTCAAGATGCTGTGGCAGCACGATCCCGCGCAGCCCATCGGGGTGTGGGACGTGGTCCGCGAAGACGGCCGCGGCCTGTTTGTGAAGGGCCGCATTTTGCAGTCGGTCGAAAAGGGCCGCGAGGCGATTGCCCTGATCGAGGCGGGCGCGATTGACGGCCTCAGCATTGGTTACCGCACTGTCAAAGCGGCGAAGAATACCAAGGGCCAGCGGCTCTTGCAGGAACTGGAGCTTTGGGAGGTGTCGCTGGTGACCTTTCCGATGCTGCCCAGTGCGCGGGTGGGGGCGAAGGCGGATGGTTTCATCCGCGTCGGAGACGTCCTGCGTGAGATGGCGGAGGTGTTTGATACGGCAACAGCCCAAATCACCCCTGCGCAACAGCAACCATAAGGGGAACGCAACGATGAGCGATACCAAGAACGACGCTGCGGGTCTGTCCCCGGCGGAAAACGTGCGGCGGGCCGTGACCGGCTTTGTCACACAATTCAAGGGCTTTCAGGCCGAAATTGAGACCAAACTTCAACAAACAGAAGAGCGAATGACTATGCTGGATCGTAAGACACTGACTGCTGCGCGTACTCCTTTGGCGGGCGCCACAGATGCGGGTGCGCCGCACCAAAAAGCTTTTAACGCCTATGTGCGTTCGGGCGATGACGACGGCCTGCGCGGCCTTGAGCTGGAGGGCAAGGCGATGTCCACAGCTGTGAATTCGGACGGCGGGTATCTGGTGGACCCACAAACAAGCGATATCGTGAAATCCGTGCTGAACACTACTGCCTCGATCCGTGCGATTGCGAGCGTCGTCAACGTCGAGGCCACGTCCTATGACGTGCTGGTGGATCATTCGGACGTAGGCGCGGGCTGGGCCACCGAAGCGGGTGGCGTTGCGGAAAGCGACACGCCGCAGATCGACCGCATCACCGTGCAGCTGCACGAGCTGAGCGCGCTGCCTAAAGCTTCACAACGTCTTTTGGATGATGCGGCGTTCGACATCGAAGGCTGGCTGGCAGGCCGCATCGCGGACAAATTCGCCCGCGCCGAAGCCTCGGCTTTTATCAACGGGGACGGTGTCGACAAGCCCAAGGGCATTCTGGACCATGCGACCGTCGACAATGACGTCTGGGCCTGGGGCAATCTGGGCTATGTGCCGACGGGTGCGGCGGGTGACGTCACGGCGGATGCCATTGTTGATGTCGTTTATGCGCTGGGTGCGCAGTACCGTGCCAATGCGTCTTTTGTGATGAACTCCAAGACGGCGGGCCTTGTGCGCAAGCTCAAGGACATGGACGGGCGTTTCTTGTGGTCGGACGGTCTGGCCGCGGGTGAGCCTGCGCGTCTGATGGGCTATCCTGTGCTGATCGCCGAGGACATGCCCGATGCGGGCACGGATGCGATGGCCATGGCCTTTGGTGACTTCAACGCAGGCTACACCATCGCCGAGCGCCCCGATCTGCGCATCCTGCGCGACCCCTTCAGCGCCAAGCCGCATGTCCTGTTCTATGCGACCAAGCGCGTGGGCGGTGACGTCAGCGACTTTGCAGCCATCAAGCTGTTGAAATTCGGCACCTCCTAAACAGGGGATGTCGAAGCCGGAGCGGGCGCTGCCTGCTTCGGTCCGGACGTGCACCTGAATATGTCTGCGCGTTGTCTAGCTGCTCCCCTCCGACCGAGCAATGCGCGGATGGGGTGTGCGTCCGGGAGGGGAGTGCGCCGCCCTTGTGGGGTGGCGGGAATTCAAGACAGTCAAGAGAGGCTTTGGGATGTTGATCGAAGAAACGAATATACCGGATGCGGCCCTGCCGGTGGCGGATTTCAAAGCGCATTTGCGCCTTGGCACAGGATTTGCCGAGGACACGCTGCAAGACGCCGTATTGGCCAGCTTTTTGCGCGCTGCGATGGCCGCAATCGAAGCGCGCACGGGCAAGGCGTTGATCGAGCGGGAGTTCGCTTTGTCGGTCTCATCGCTGCGCGACGCGACGGTTTTGCTGCTGGGGGTCGCGCCTGTCACGGTGGTGGCGGATGTCACGCTGGTATCGCGGGCCGGTACAGAGCAAGAAGTGAGTGGGACGGCCTATTGGTTGGAGCGTGATGCTCATGCGCCGCGTCTGCGCCCCACCGCGGCCTGTCTGCCCGGTCCCGAAAAGGGCGGTGTGCTGCGCGTTCGGTTCCTTGCGGGATATGGCCCTGAGTGGGACGATCTGCCCAGTGATATGCGTCAGGCAGTGATGCTGCTGGCTTCGCATTATTACGAGTACCGCCATGATACGGCGCTGGCGGGCGGCTGTATGCCCTTTGGTGTCACCTCTTTGATCGAACGGTTCCGCATGATCCGCCTGGGCAGCATCGGAGCGCAGGCATGAGCGTCCCGCGTCTGAACCGCCAACTTGTGCTGGAAGCGCCTGATGTGCTGCGGGACGGGGCGGGCGGCTATGTCAAAGGCTGGGTGCCTTTGGGAGTGCTGTGGGCCGATGTCAGGCCGCGCAGTGGCCGCGAGACTGCGCAAGGCGGCGCTCCTGTCAGCCGGATGGCTTATAAAATCACCGTGCGCGGCGCGCCGGTGGGCAGTGCGCAACGCCCTGCCGCGCAACAGCGTTTCCGTGAAGGTGACCGTATTTTCAACATCGAGGCAGTGGCCGAGGCAGACCCTGACGGTTGCTATCTCACCTGCCTTGCCCAGCAGGAGCAGGTGGTATGACCTATGCAGTTTCAGGCGCGTTGCAGGCGGCTGTTTTCACGGCGCTGAGCGATGACACAGCGCTTACCGCGCTGGTCGGGGGCGCGATCTATGATGCCGTGCCTGCGGGGGGCTTGCCCGACCTTTATGTTCGGTTGGGGTCAGAGAGCGTGCGCGATGCCTCTGACGGCAGCGGTGCGGGTGCTGTGCATGCGCTGACCGTGTCCGTGATTACCACCAACCCCGGTTTTGCCAGTGCCAAGGCGGTCGCCGTTGCGGTCAGCGACGCGCTGCACGATGCCGATCTGCCCCTGAGCCGCGGCAGCCTGATCTCGCTGCGGTTCGAGCGGGCGGTGGCCAAACGCATCGACAGCGCCAGTGCACGCCAGATTGATCTGCAATTCCGTGCGCGGGTGCAGGACGACTAGCGCCTGCTTGGGCGTGATGAATTCTCAACGGTCCCTTTGGGCCACACTACAGGAGTACGACAAATGGCTGTTCAAGCAGGCAAGGATCTTTTGATCAAAGTAGACATGAGCACCGATGGCAATTTCGAGACCATCGCCGGATTACGTGCCACGCGCATCAGTTTCAACGCCGAAGCGGTGGATGTGACTGCACTCGATAGCGAAGGCGGCTGGCGTGAGTTGCTGGCGGGGGCGGGCGTCCGCTCGGCCGCGATCAGCGGGTCGGGGGTGTTCCGCGATGCGGCCACGGACGAGCGGGCGCGCCAGTTGCTGTTTGACGGTCTCACGCCCGATTTTCAGGTGGTCATCCCCGAGTTCGGCATCGTCGAGGGCGCGTTTCAGGTGACCTCGCTGGAATACGCGGGCCAGCTGAATGGCGAGGCGACATACGAGCTGTCGCTGGCTTCGGCGGGTGAGTTGCAGTTCATCCCTTATGTCGATCCGGTTGAATAACCATGGAAAATCGGTGGAGGGGAGAGGTGGCATTGGTCGTGGACGATCAAACCCACAACATGCGGCTGACGCTGGGCGCATTGGCGGAGCTGGAGGAAGAGCTGGCCGAGCCATCGCTTATGGCGCTGGTGCAGCGGTTCGAGACGGGCGGGTTTTCCACCCATGACGTTTTGGCGCTGCTGTGTGCGGGGCTGCGTGGTGGCGGGGTGCAGATGGACCCTGACACACTGGCCGCAGCCCAGATCGAGGGCGGGCCGATGCGGGCCGCCCAAGCCGCAGCAGAGCTGCTGGCCCGCGCATTTGTGGTGCAATCGTGAGCAAGGGCTTCGACTGGCCCGCGTTGATGCGCGCGGGCCTTCACGGGCTGGGGCTGAAGCCCGACGAGTTCTGGGCGCTGACGCCTGTGGAATTGCAGCTGATGCTGGGCAGCGATGCCTCCAGGGCGCCGATGCTAAGCGACGGGTTGGCGGCGCTGATGGCGGCCTATCCCGACATAAAGAAGGATGATCAAGATGAGAGATGATGACAGTTTCGACGATCTGGGCAGTGACGCGCAATCGCTGAACCAGACGCTGGGCCAGACCAGCGTTCTGGTGTCGGGCTTTGACACAGAGCTGCGCCGCATGAGCACCGCGCTGGCGGCGACGGGCAAGGATGTCGCCACGCTGGAGCGCGGATTGAGCCGTGGCTTGCGCAAGGCCTTTGACGGTGTGGTGTTTGACGGGATGAAGCTGTCGGACGCGCTGAGCACTGTCGCGCAGTCGCTGTCCAACAGCGCCTATAACGCCGCGATCAAACCTGTGACGGATCACTTTGGCGGGCTGCTGACGCAGGGCGTGACGGGGCTGGTGCAGGGTATTTTGCCTTTTGCCAACGGTGCGCCCTTTAGTCAGGGCAAGGTGATGCCTTTTGCGCAGGGCGGCATTGTCTCGCAGGCGACGCATTTCGGGATGCGCGGCGGTATGGGCGTGATGGGCGAAGCGGGGCCAGAGGCGATTATGCCGCTGGCACGCGGCCCCGACGGCAAGCTGGGCGTGCGGGCAGGCGGTGGTGGCGGGGGCGGTGCGCCCACGGTGGTGATGAACATTACAACGCCCGATGTCGCGGGCTTCCAACGCTCACGCGGGCAGATCGCGGCGCAAATGGGCCGCGCGCTGAGCGCCGGTCAAAAGAACAGATAAGTAGGGGGCTACGCGATGAGTTTTCACGAGGTACAATTTCCAACGGCCCTGAGCTTTGGCGCGTTGGGCGGCCCGCAGCGGCGGGTGGATGTGGTCACGCTGGCCAACGGGTATGAGGAGCGCAACACGCCGTGGGCGCATTCGCGCCGTGTCTATGACGCGGGCGTGGGGCTGCGGTCTTTGGATGATGTCGAGGCGGTGATCGCTTTCTACGAGGCGCGGTTTGGCAAGATGTTCGGCTTTCGCTGGAAAGATTGGTCGGATTACAAATCTGGCCTGCCCTCGGCCAAGGTGGACCGTCAGGACCAGCAGATCGCCCTTGGCGACGGCGTCACGACCCAGTTCCAGCTGATCAAGACCTACCGCTCGGGCGGGCACACCTATGCGCGGCCCATCAAGAAGCCTGTTCAGGGCAGTGTGATCATCGCGGTCGAGCAAGACGACAAGCAAGACACCATCGACTACACCGTCGATGACACCACGGGGCTGATCACGTTCAACCACCCGCCAGACCCCGATACACGGGTCTTTGCGGGTTATGAATTCGACGTGCCTGTGCGGTTCGACAGTGACAGTCTGCTGACCAATATGGCCACGTTCAACGCAGGACAGGTCCCCGACATTCCGGTGCGTGAGGTGCGTGTGTGATGGCGGATTTCAATGCAGACCTTCAGGCGCATCTGGCCACTGGCCTGACGACCCTATGCCACGCGTGGCTGATCACCCGCACCGACGGGGAGGTTTTCGCCTTCACCGACCATGACCTGCCGCTGGCGTTTGACGGTGTGACATTCCGCGCCGACACCGGGCTTAGTGCGCTGGCCGTCGCGCAATCGACGGGGTTGTCGGTGGACAATACCGAGGCGCTGGGGGCGCTCAGCGATAGCTCCCTGCGCGAGGACGAGATCGAGCAGGGGCGCTTTGACGGGGCAGAGGTACGCGGTTGGCTGGTGAACTGGGCGGATACCGCGCAACGATGGCTCAACTTTCGCGGCCATCTGGGAGAGCTGACGCGTGTCGATGGCGGCTTTCGCGCTGAATTGCGCGGGCTGACCGAGGGGCTGAACCGTCCGCTGGGGCGGGTTTATCAAAAGCCCTGCGCGGCGGTGTTGGGGGACGGTGCGTGCCGCTTCAATCTCAATCAGCCCAGCTATAGCCAGACATTGGCGGTGCAGCAGGTGACGGGCGCACGCAGGTTCGTGTGGGAGGGTTTCACCAGCTTTGATGCGGATTGGTTCACACGCGGGCGGCTGGAGGTCATCGACGGCCCTGCCGCAGGGCTGTGGAGCACGATCAAGAGCGACCGCATCGACGGCGAAAGCCGCATCATCGAGCTGTGGGAGCCTGTGCGCGGTGCGGTGACAACTGGCACCCAAGTGCGTCTTGTCGCGGGCTGCGACAAACGGGTCGAGACGTGCCAGCTCAAATTCAACAACTTCCCCAATTATCAGGGTTTCCCCGATCTGCCGGGCGAGGATTGGGTGCTATCGGTGCCCAGCAGCAGCAACACCAACAGCGGCGGATCGCGGAGATGAGCGGGGCGCGGTTTGTCGCTGCCGCCCGAAGCTGGATCGGCACGCCCTATGTGCATCAATCCGCTGTGCGCGGCGCAGGTAGTGATTGTCTGGGCCTTGTGCGCGGTGTCTGGCGCGAGGTCTACGGCACAGAGCCAGAGGTGGTGCCCGCCTATTCAATGGATTGGTCCGAGCCGCAAGGCGACGAGCGGTTGTGGCAGGCCGCCCTACGCCATCTGACGCCTAAACAGGTCAGTGAGTTGGACAGCGGCAATGTGATCTTGTTCCGTATGCGCAACGGGGCTGTGGCCAAACACCTTGGCATCGTCTCGGACGCAGGCCCATTCCCGCGCTTTATCCATGCCTATGCGGGGCGCGGCGTTGTGGAAAGCGCGCTGAGCGCCCCGTGGCAGCGCCGCATCGTGGCGTGTTTTGAATTTCCCAAGGAGGTCACCTGATGGCGACGATATTATTTTCAGCAGCAGGGGCGGCCGTCGGCGGCTCGATCGGCGGGACCTTGGCGGGTTTATCCTCTGTGGCGGTGGGCCGCGCCGTGGGCGCGACATTGGGCCGTGTGGTGGACCAGAAAATTCTGGGCAGCGGCGCACAAGCCGTCGAGACGGGCAAGGTGGACCGGTTCCGTTTGACCGGCGCGGGCGAGGGCGATCCTGTCAGCCAAATCTACGGCCGTATGCGGGTGGGGGGGCAGGTCATCTGGGCCTCGGACTTTGCCGAGATCAGCACAACCAATGGCGGCGGTAAGGGCGGCAGCGTGCAGCCCAAGACCACCGAATACAGCTACACCGTCAATATGGCGATTGCGCTGTGCGAGGGCGAGATCATCCGCGTGGGCCGTGTCTGGGCGGACGGTGAAGAGGTCGCGCCCGATGATCTGAACATGACCGTCTATTCAGGCCACGCCGACCAGCAACCCGACCCGCTGATGGAGGCGATTGAGGGCACGGGCAAAGTGCCTGCCTATCGCGGCACGGCCTATGTCGTGATGGAGGCGCTGGCGCTGCAACAGTTCGGCAACCGCGTCCCGCAGTTCAGTTTCGAGGTGATCCGGCCTGAACAGGCGGACCGCGAATCCTCGCTCAGCTACGGGGTAGAAGCCGTGGCGCTGATCCCCGGTACGGGGGAATACGCACTGGCCACCACGCCTGTGAACTATGAGGGCGACAATCAGGCGCTGTGGAGCGCCAACATCAACTCGCCATCGGGGAAAACCGATTTTTCGACCTCTCTGGACGCGCTGACGGAAGAGTTGCCGCAATTGCAGGCGGCGTCCTTGGTGGTGTCGTGGTTCGGGTCCGATCTGCGGGTGGGCGAATGTACGGTCCAGCCCAAGATCGAGGACCCCAACGTAGACGGTGACGAGATGCCGTGGCGTGTGACGGGCCTTGACCGCAGCACGGCAGCCGTCATCGCGCAAGGCGAGGATGACCGCCCGATCTATGGCGGTACTCCCGCTGATGCCGCTGTGGTCGAGGCTATTCAGGCGATGAACGACGCAGGCAAGGCGGTGATGTTCTACCCGTTTATCCTGATGGACCAACTCGAAGGCAACACGCTGCCCGATCCCTACACAGGCGAAGACGGGCAGCCAGCATTGCCATGGCGCGGGCGCATTACGCTGAGCGCCGCACCGGGGCAGGCGGGGTCACCCGACACAACGCCCGCCGCGGCGTCCGAGGTGGCGGCCTTTTTCGGCACTGCGCAAGCGTCGGATTTCAGCGTGGAAGATGGTGAGGTGACCTATACCGGTCCCCAAGAATGGACCCTGCGCCGCTTTATCCTGCATTACGCCGCACTTTGCGCGGCGGCAGGGGGCGTGGACGCCTTTTGCATCGGCTCCGAGATGCGCGGGCTGACGCAAATTCGCTCTGCCCGCAACAGCTTTCCCGCCGTCGAGGCGTTTCGCGCACTTGCCGCCGAGGTGCGCGCATTGGTCGGTCCCGATACCAAGATCAGCTATGCGGCGGATTGGAGCGAGTATTTCGGCTACCAACCCCAAGACGGCACGGGCGATCGCTTGTTCCACCTTGATCCGCTTTGGGCTGATCCGCAGATCGATTTCATCGGCATCGACAACTACATGCCGCTGTCGGACTGGCGCGAAGGCGTCGATCATCTGGACGCGCAGGAATGGGACGCGATTTATAACCTCGGCTATCTGCAATCCAACATCGAGGGCGGCGAGGGCTATGATTACTACTATGGCTCGCCCGAAGAGCGTGCCGCGCAAATCCGCACGCCGATCACCGATGGCGCATATGACGAGCCGTGGGTCTACCGCTATAAGGACATCCGCAACTGGTGGGGCAACCTGCATTATCCGCGCATTGATGGCGTGCGGGCAAATGATCCCACAGGCTGGCTGCCCGGGCACAAACCCGTCTGGTTCACCGAATACGGCTGTGCCGCGATTGATAAAGGAACCAACCAGCCCAACAAGTTTCTGGACCTTAAATCATCGGAAAGCAGCCTGCCGCGCCATTCGGACGGGGCCCGCGATGATCTGATCCAGATGCAATACACGCGGGCGATGACCCAATATTGGGCCGACCCTGACAACAATCCCCAAGGCATCGAATACGATGGCCCGATGATCGACATGACCCGCGCCTTTATCTGGGCGTGGGACGTGCGGCCCTATCCGTTCTTCCCCAACACCCGCGCGCTGTGGAGCGACGGTGAAAGCTATGCCCGTGGCCACTGGATGAACGGGCGCACGTCCTCGCGCTCGCTGGCTTCGGTGGTCGAGGAGATCTGCACCAGTGCAGATGTCACGGCAATTGATACCTCTGCATTGTACGGCGTTGTGCGCGGCTATGCGGTCACGGATGTGGCCGATGCAAGGGCGTCTTTGCAGCCCTTGATGGTGCGCTATGGGTTCGACGCGATTGAGCGTGACGGCACGCTGGTTTTCCGCATGCGCAACGGGCTGCGCGAGACGGCGCTGGAACGCGACTGCTTTGCCGTGAGCGATGATCTGGACGGCACAACCGTGCAGACGCGCGAGGCCGATGCCGGGATCTCGGGGCGGGTGCGGGTGCGGTTTATTCAGGCCGACGCCAGCTTTGACGTGATTTCGGAAGAGGCGGTGCTACCGGACGAGCAGACCCATGCCGTATCCGCGACCGAGTTCAGCATGTTGCTGACCCGTGCCGAAGGGCGTCAGGTGGCGGAGCGGTGGCTCAACGAGGCGCGGATTGCCCGCGAGACGGTGCAGTTTGCGCTGCCGCCCTCCAAGATGGCGCTGGGCGCGGGCGATGTGGTGAGCTTGTCCGCCGATGGGGCCGAGGGGCCGTCGCTCTACCGTATCGACCGTGTCGATCTGGCCGAATACCAGCAAGTCGAGGCCGTGCGCGTGGACCCGCAAGTCTACGATCCCGCACCCATCGCGGATGATCTGGTCAGCCTGCGCACTTTCGTGGCCCCTGTGCCGGTCTATCCCTTGTTCATGGACCTGCCATTGCTCAGCGGCGACGAGGTGCCCTTTGCCCCGCACATAGCGGCCAGCGCAAACCCGTGGCCCGGCAGTGTCGCGCTGTATTCCAGCCTGACCGAGCAAAATTTCAAGTTGAACACGGTGCTGCCGATCCGTTCAACGATCGGACGGACGCAGACGGCGATGCCACGGGCCTGCGCGGGACTGTACGACCGCGGCGCAGCGCTTCAGGTCCGGCTGATCAGCGGCACGCTTGAGAGTGTGGACGAGGACGCGTTGCTGGGCGGGGCCAATCTGGCCGCAATTGGCGATGGCAGCAGCGACAGGTGGGAAGTCTTCCAGTTCCAAACAGCCGAGCTGATCGCACCTCAAACCTATCTGCTCAGCGGGCGTTTGCGCGGGCAGGCGGGGTCAGACGCGCTGATGCCTGATGTCTGGCCCGAAGGGTCACAATTTGTGTTGCTGAACGGCGTGCCCTTGCAGATCGAGCAAAGCCGCAATCTGCGCAATGTCGTGCAAAACTATCGCATCGGTCCGGCCAGCCGCCCCGTCAGCGACCCCTCGTACCGCCAATCGCAACATGCGTTTGCGGGCAACGGCCTGCGGCCCTACCGCCCCGCGCATCTGCAAGGTGCGCTGCAAACCGACGGCGCGCTGGCGCTGTCGTGGGTGCGGCGCACGCGGATTGATGGTGACCCTTGGGACGCGCTCGAGGTGCCGCTGAATGAAGATTCGGAGGCCTATGTTCTGCGGGTCATCAAGAACGGCATTGTGCTGCGCGAAGAGATGCTGGACGCGCCTGTCTTCTCCTATGCTGCGTCTGCGCGAACGGCCGACGGGGTGCAGGTGCCTTTTGTGGTGGAGGTGGCCCAGATATCGGCCAGCTTTGGTGCGGGGCCCGCAAAACAGTTGGAGATCACCACACTGTGAGACAGATCGGGCTGAGCGATCTGCACCACGCGGCGTGGGCCGTGCGGCAGCAGCCGGCACCCCAACAAACGGCATTTTGCGCGCGCCTGATCTGGCGCGCGCATGTGGCGGATAAATACGTGAAAAGGATGGCGAAACTGCACCCCGCATGGGGGGACGGAAGCCTGCGTGCCGCTGTGATATCCTGTTGCGGTCCCGCGAATTCTGGCCTGCGGGGGGAGGAATTACAGGCAGGAATTGCCGTCGTTCTAGGGGCTTTGCGCGAGCGGCGCGATGACAGTTTTAGGCAGAATTGACGACAACAGGTTTGCACCTTACCGTTCAACGGCTATGTATAAAGGCAGTCGACAAAAAGGAGCCTGTCCTATGGCCAACCCGCACAGCAAAATAACCGCCGTTGATCCCGTCTGGGACCAAATCAAACGCGATGCTGAAAAGGCGGTGCGCGACGAGCCGTTGATTGGCGGGTTTGTGCATGCCACGATCCTGCACCACGAGACGTTGGAAAAGGCGCTGTCTTACCGCATCGCCGCCAAGCTTTCGTCGAACGAAATGTCGATGATGGTGGTGCGCGAAATCGTGGATCAGGCCTATGCGGCCGATCCCGGCCTGGTGGAGGCCGCACGGGCCGATCTGGTCGCCGTGTTCGAGCGTGACCCCGCATGCCACCGTTTGCTTCAACCGATCTTGTACTTCAAAGGGTATCAGGCCGTGCAAGCCTACCGTGTCGGGCACTATCTGTGGGCCAACGGCCAGCGTGATCTGGCATATTTCTTCCAGATGCGTGTGTCGGAAATATTTGGTGTCGATATCCACCCCGGTGCGGTGATCGGCAAAGGGATCATGATCGACCACGCGCACTCGATCGTTATTGGCGAGACGGCTGTGGTGGGTGACAATGTCTCGATGCTGCATTCCGTGACATTGGGCGGCACCGGCAAGGAAGAAGAGGATCGCCACCCCAAGATCGGGGACGGTGTTTTGATCGGGGCGGGGGCCAAAGTGCTGGGCAACATCAAAGTCGGGCACTGCAGCCGCATTGCTGCGGGATCGGTGGTGTTGGAAGAGGTGCCTGCGTGCAAGACTGTCGCGGGTATCCCTGCGCGTATCGTCGGCGAAGCTGGCTGCGCGCAACCCTCTGTCTCCATGAACCAGATCCTTGGGTCTTGGGGCGAGTAACAACTATCAGATTTTAACTGAAAAAGGCCAGAGCAATGCTCCGGCCTTTTGTCTGATCTATGGGCTCCTGTCGGAGGCGATGAGGGGCTGTGCCCCTCAAACTCCCCAGAGGATATAGGGCCAGAAAAAATATCAGGCGAGCATCGTCATCGGCGCTTCGAGGTTGTCTTTGATCGCGTTGAGAAGCTCTGCACCCAAGGCACCGTCGATGACGCGGTGGTCCACCGACAGGGTGACGGACATGACCGTCGCGATACCAAGGTCGCCGTCTGCGTTCACGACAGGTTTTTTGGTGCCTGCGCCAACGGCAAGGATCGCACCATGGGGCGGGTTGATCACAGCGTCGAAGTTGTCGATGCCGAACATGCCGAGGTTCGAGATGGCGAAGCTGCCGCCTTGGTATTCATGCGGCGCAAGTTTTCGGTCGCGGGCGCGGGCGGCGAGGTCTTTCATTTCGGCGCTAAGGGCCGAAAGAGACTTCATTTCAGCGTCTTGCAGGACGGGGGTGAACAGGCCGCCTTCGATTGCGACGGCAACGGCAACATCCGAGGGTTTGAGTTTGAAGACCTTGTCACCCGCCCAGACGGCATTGGCATCCGGCACCTGTTGCAGGGCCAGCGCGCAGGCTTTGATGATGAAGTCATTGACCGAGAGCTTCACGCCGCGCGGCTCCAGCTGTTTGTTGAGCTGGGCGCGGAAAGCCATGAGCGCGTCAAGCTGGATGTCGCGGCGCAGGTAAAAGTGCGGCACGGTTTGCTTGGCCTCGGTGAGGCGTGCGGCGATGGTTTTGCGCATGCCGTTGAGGGTGATTTCCTCGTATTCACGTCCCTCGTACATTTTGGCGATGGCATCGCCTGATGGGCCAGTAGGGGCCGCGGCGGGGGCCGCTGCTTGCGCGGGCGCTGGTGCGGCGGCTTTTGGCGCGTCCGATTTGCTGAGCCCTTCGACATCTGCTTTCACGATACGGCCGCGCGGGCCTGAGCCTGCGATTGTGCCAAGGTCCACGCCCTTGTCAGCCGCGATGCGACGGGCGAGGGGGGATGCAAAGATGCGGGTGCCGTCGGCCTTTGCGGCCGCAGGGGCGGGCGTCGCGGTAGGGGCAGGGGCCGCTGCTGGTGCTGGCTCAGCCTCTTTGGCGGCGGGAGCTGCTTTTTCGGCGGGGGCTGCCGCGATGTCATCTGCGCTTTCACCCTCTTCAAGAAGGACGGCAATGGCGGCGTTGACTTTGACGCCTTCGGTGCCTTCCGCCACAAGGATTTTGCCGATGATCCCTTCGTCTACAGCCTCGAATTCCATCGTGGCTTTGTCGGTTTCAATCTCGCACATCACGTCACCAGAGGAGACTTCGTCCCCTTCTTTGACGAGCCATTTGGCCAGCGTGCCTTCTTCCATCGTGGGCGACAGGGCGGGCATGAGGATTTCTGTGGGCATACGATCCGCTCCTTATTTGTAGGTGACGCGTTTCACGGCGTCGATAACTTCGGCGGTGGTGACCAAAGCGTGTTTTTCAAGGTTCGCCGCATAGGGCATCGGCACGTCCTTGCCGGTGCAATTGATGACGGGCGCGTCGAGGTAATCAAACGCCTCCTGCATCACCACCGAGCTGATGTAGTTGCCGACGGACCCTTGGGGCCAGCCTTCTTCGACGGTGACCAAACGGTTGGTTTTCATCACGGATTTGATGATCGCGGGGGTGTCCATCGGGCGTAGGGTGCGCAGGTCGATGACCTCGGCCATGATGCCTTCCTCGGCCAGCTTCTCAGCGGCTTCGAGCGCGTAGGTCATCCCGATACCGAAGCTGACGATGGTGACGTCATCGCCCTCGCGCCAGATGCGGGCCTTACCAAACGGGACCGTATAGTCGTCGATCTCCGGCACATCAAAGGTGCGGCCATAGAGAATCTCGTTTTCGAGGAAGATCACGGGATTGGGGTCGCGGATCGCGGTTTTCATCAGACCTTTATAGTCGGAGGCAGAGTAGGGCATCGCGACTTTCAGACCAGGCACCTGCATGTACCAGGCGGCGTAGTCTTGCGAGTGTTGGGCGCCCACACGGGCCGCAGCGCCGTTTGGACCGCGAAACACAATCGGCGCACCCATCTGACCACCAGACATATAAAGCGTTTTGGCCGCCGAGTTGATGATGTGGTCAATCGCCTGCATGGCGAAGTTGAAGGTCATAAATTCAAGGACCGGCTTTAGCCCGCCAAAGGACGCGCCCACGGCAATACCTGCAAACCCGTGTTCAGTGATGGGCGTGTCGATCACCCGTTTTGAACCGAATTCGTCCAGCATCCCTTGGGTGATCTTATAGGCACCTTCATATTCGGCGACCTCTTCCCCCATGACAAAGACGTCCTCGTCCTTGCGCATCTCCTCGGACATGCCATCGCGCAAAGCTTCGCGCACGGTCTGCTGCTTGAGCTTGGTGCCTTCAGGCCAATCGGGGGAGGTATCGGATTGCGGGGCCTGCGGTGCGGCACTTGCCGCGGGGGCCGCTGCGGCGGGGGCCTCCTCGCTGGGCGTCGCCCGCTCTTCGGAGACGGCATCGGCGGCGGAGGCGTCTTCGCCTTCCTCCAGCAAAATTGCGATGGCGGTGTTCACCTTCACGCCTTCGGTGCCTTCGGCGATCAGGATCTTGCCAACGATACCTTCATCGACGGCCTCGAATTCCATCGTTGCCTTGTCGGTTTCGATCTCGGCCATGATGTCACCGGAGGCGACGGTATCGCCCTCCTTGACCAGCCATTTGGCCAGCGTGCCTTCTTCCATTGTGGGGCTCAGGGCGGGCATTAGAATTTCGGTAGCCATGTCTCAAGCCTCCTGTGGAATGGTGTCGGCGTAAATATCGGTCCAAAGCTCGTCGAGATGCGGCTCCGGGCTTTCTTTGGCGAATTCGGCGCTGTCGTTGACGATGCCTTTGATCTCTTTGTCGATGGCCTTCAGGTCATCTTCGGTCGCGTGTTTGCCCGTCAGCAAAAGCGAGCGGACAGCCTCGATCGGGTCACGCTCGTCGCGCATTTTCTGCACTTCCTCGCGGGTGCGGTACTTCGCAGGGTCCGACATGGAGTGGCCGCGATAGCGGTAGGTTTTGATTTCCAGAATATAGGGCCCTTTGCCCGACCGGCAGTGCGCTACCGCCGTCTCGCCCGCGGCTTTCACGGCCAGTACATCCATGCCGTCAACTGCCTCACCAGGAATGCCAAAGGCATTGCCACGCTCGTAAATCTCGGCAGAGGAGGTCGAGCGTTGTTGCGAGGTGCCCATGGCGTATTGGTTGTTTTCAATCACAAAAATACACGGCAGCTTCCACAGGGCGGCCATGTTGAACGCTTCGTACACCTGACCCTGGTTCGCGGCACCGTCGCCAAAGTAGGTGAAGGTCACGCGCCCGTTGTCTTTGTACTTGTCCGCAAAGGCCAGACCCGCGCCCAGCGGCACCTGTGCGGCTACAATGCCGTGACCGCCGTAGAAATGCTTCTCTTTCGAGAACATATGCATCGAGCCGCCCTTACCCTTGGAATAGCCGCCCTCGCGGCCCGTCAGCTCTGCCATAACGCCATTGGGGTCCATCCCACAGGCGAGCATGTGACCGTGATCGCGGTACGAGGTGATGCGTTTGTCGCCTTCTTCGGCTGCGGCCTCAAGGCCGACAACAACGGCTTCCTGCCCGATATAAAGATGGCAAAAGCCGCCAATCAAACCCATGCCATACAATTGGCCCGCCTTCTCCTCGAACCGTCGGATCAGCAGCATGTCGCGGTAATACGCGGTCAGATCTTCGGCAGAAACATTGGGCGGGGTTGTCTTTTTGCTGGGTTTTTTGGCAGCCATATGGCGATCCTCCGGGGCACGCCCGCAAGGGGCATTAAATATAGTTTAACGTTAAACTATATTATAGCCCAGAATTCAACCGTTGGCGAGTGCCCTTTGTGCAGGCCAGCAATGCGGCAGCGGCAAGGCGGGTTAACGGATCACAATCTCGTCCGCGCGCACCATGCCGAGGATGTCGCGCGCCTGCTCGTCCAGCAGATCAAGATCAAGATAGTCATCCGACAGCCGCAGCGTCAGGTTCTCCATCTGCGCGACCTGGGTGCGCACATCCTTCAACCGGTCGCGCAAATCATTGCTTTCGGCCAGAATTTCAGCGCGGCGAAACAGGCCGAAATCGCCCTGCACGGCGGCGAACATGAAATACAGGCTCAGCGCGAAAGCGATGGCAAAGAACAACAAAGGGCCGAATGCGGGTTTGCTCATGGAGGGTAGGGTGCCTGTATGAAATGCCTGAATGTGCCGCCTCTTGTCGGGCGATCACACACAGTATGTCACAGGTGATTCGCAAAGGGAATCCCCCCCGTGCGATGAATTTAATCCTGTGGCGCTTAGCCGCCCAACGCCGCAACACCCGGCAGGGTTTTGCCTTCCATCCATTCAAGGAACGCACCGCCGGCAGTCGAGATATAGGTAAAGTCATCTGCCGCACCCGCCTGATTAAGCGCTGCAACCGTGTCACCACCGCCCGCCACACTGATCAAGCTGCCGTCTTTCGTTAGCGAAGCGGCCTTGCGGGCCGCAGCCACAGTGGCCGTGTCAAAGGGCGCAATCTCGAACGCGCCCATCGGGCCGTTCCAGATGAGGGTTTTTAGTCCGTCAAACGCGATGCTGACCTGCTCGGTCGTTTCGGGCCCTGCGTCCAGAACCATCTGATCGGCATCCAGCACGGTTTGCGCGGTCAACAGCACGGCGCTATGGGCCGCGCCTGCTTTGAATTCAGTCGCAACCAGCCCGTCCACGGGCAGGATCACACGGCAGCCCGCCTTGGCCGCTTGGGCCAGAATGTCACGGGCGGTGTCCAGATGATCGTCCTCGCACAGCGACGCACCCAATTGCGCGCCTTGCGCCACCAGAAACGTATTCGCCATGCCACCACCGATCACCAACAGGTCCAGCCGGTTCACAAGGTTCTCCAGCAGCGCGATCTTGGTCGAGACTTTGGCCCCGCCAACCACAGCCCCCACAGGGCGCTCGGGGCTGGACAGGGCCGCCTCCAGCGCCGACAGCTCGGCCTGCATCAGACGCCCCGCACAGGAGGGAAGGTGGGCGGCAACCCCCTCGGTTGAGGCATGCGCACGGTGCGCCGCAGAAAAGGCATCGTTGCAATAAACATCCCCAAGGCGCGCCAGTCGGGCGGCAAAGTCTGGGTCATTCGCCTCTTCACCTGCGTGAAAGCGAATGTTCTCGATCAATACGACATCGGCCTCGGCCACTTCCTGGGTAAAGGTCTCGGCCGCGTCGAGCGTCTCCACAAAGGCAACGCTGCGCCCCAGCGCATCGCGCAAGGCAGGCAGAACCTGACGCAGGCTCATCTCCAGATTGACCTTGCCTTTGGGGCGGCCAAAGTGCGCCAGCAGCACAGGCGTGCCGCCCTTGGCCAGAATGTCATGCACTGTGGGCACGATCCGTGTAATCCGCGTGGCATCAGTGACTTGGCCGTCTTCAACGGGGACATTGATATCCACCCGCACCAGAACCCGTTTGCCTGCGATGTCCATATCGTCGAGTGTTTTCCAGCCCATGCCTATATTTCCTTGCGAATTTACGGTTATGGCCCCCTGTTTTGCCGTTATCTTGCCTAGGGTCAATGCACGACCTTGGCAATTGTGCCTTTGCGCCTTAGGTACCTCTGTGACGATTTATGAAGGAGAACGGCATGGCCGAGATCAAAGACCCAGAAAACACGATCCTGATGGAACTCAAAGACGGAACCGTCATGATTGAGCTGTTGCCCGATGTGGCACCCGCCCACACCGCCCGCATGAAAGAGCTGGCCCGCGCAGGCGCCTATGACAACGTGGCCTTCCACCGTGTGATCGACGGCTTCATGGCCCAGACGGGCGATGTGCAGCATGCCAACATGGAAAAGGACTATAACCCACGTGCCGCAGGCACTGGTGGTTCTGACATGCCTGACCTGCCTGCAGAATT
Source organism: Sulfitobacter aquimarinus (assembly GCF_040149565.1). Classification (NCBI taxonomy): domain Bacteria; kingdom Pseudomonadati; phylum Pseudomonadota; class Alphaproteobacteria; order Rhodobacterales; family Roseobacteraceae; genus Sulfitobacter; species Sulfitobacter aquimarinus. The sequence goes on along the minus strand of NZ_JBEFLO010000008.1, from coordinate 116,896 downwards.
CTCCAAGATCCCGCACGCCCGCGGATCACTGGGTGCTGCACGTTCCGCCAACCCGAACTCGGCCAACAGCCAGTTCTTTATCAACTTCAAAGACAATGATTTCCTGAACGGGCAATACACTGTCTATGGCAACGTGATTTCCGGCATGGAGCATGTAGACGCGATCGCCAAGGGCGAGCCGCCCGCCAATCCTGACCGTATGATCAGCGTAAAGGTAGCGGCAGATGCGTAAGGCATTCGCAGGGGCGCTCTTTGCTGCGCTCATCGCTGGGCCGGTCGCGGCTTCCGGTATCCAGATCGAAGTGGCAGGGCAGGCGAACGGTGTGATCACCATCGACCTGCTGGAAGACGTGGCCCCCCTGCACGCAGAGCGTATCACAAAGCTGGCGGCAGACGGCCAATACGATGGCGTGGTGTTCCACCGCGTGATCGAAGGCTTCATGGCGCAAACAGGTGATGTCGAGAACGGCAAAATGGGCGGCAACCTGCGCCGCGCAGGCACGGGCGGCTCTGACATGCCCGATCTGCCCGCCGAATTCTCGGACGTGCCGTTTGACAAAGGCGTGGTCGGCATGGCCCGCTCGCAAAGCCCGAATTCGGCCAACAGCCAGTTCTTTATCATGTTCGACGAAGGCTACTTTTTGAACGGTCAGTACACTGTCGTAGGCCGCGTCACGGGCGGTCAGGACATTGTGGACGCGATCAAGCTGGGCACAGGGGGCAACGGCTCTGTCGTGGGCGACCCTGATGTGATGAAAAAGGTCACTGTCATCGACTAAGCAATCCGTCGATAGACACGAAATTAAAGGCGCCTCTTATCGGGGCGCCTTTTTTACGGCCTCTCGTCTGTGCCAGCCACTAGGAGGGGGCCGACGTTCGGGCCGCTCTGCAATACTGGCAACAGGCCCGTCAGCTCACTTGCGGTGATAGGCTTACCCGCGATAACGCCAGCCATGTATCAGCCGCGCCAAAAGGTCGTCCGAAGCGTTCAGGCCAGCCTCTACCCGCATCTGCTGACGCTTTGGCACACCCGTTATCAAAGGGGGTGGGAACAACGAAATAGTCCCCCATCAAGAGCGGGTAAGTGCAGCGGCTCTTGACGGATCGTAGCGGGTAAGCGGATGCGTGCAGGTTCCCCAATTCCCCGCGTGCGATGACATGCTGGCAAAACGAATAGGCCCGACAATTGGCAGCGTCTAATCATTTGCGAGTGAAAGCAGGGGCCACATACGAAAAACGCCGCAAGCACGACTTGCGGCGTTCGTCTATTCAATACTGCAGTTCCGTTCAGGACGCAGGGTTCGCCTTTTGGGCAGGGGCCGATTTGGCACCGGGGTTCAGCGGGTCATCCTGACGCTGCACGGAACCTTCGAAATGCGCACCGCTCTCTATGGCGATTGTCTTGTGGATGATGTCACCCTCAACACGGGCGGTCGAGGTCAGGCGGACCTTCAAACCGCGCACACGGCCCACGATGCGGCCGTTTACGACAACGTCATCGGCAATCACTTCGCCTTTGATTGTTGCAGTTTCACCGATGGTGCACAGATGGGCGCGGATGTCGCCCTCAACCGTGCCTTCGACCTGAATGTCGCCGGTGGTTTTCATGTTGCCTGTCACATGCAGATCAGCAGACAGCACCGAAGCTGCGGGCTTCACCTTGGGGGCGCTCGCCTTGAACTCGCTTTGCTTTGCAGCGGGGGCTGCGGCAGAAGGGGCAGAGGACGGTGCCGAAGTTGTTGCGGCATCTGTACCAGTGGCGGGATCGTTGATTTTGCTTTTAGAAAACATCGTTTGCAGCCTGTATATAAATCATTGGGTTGACGGGTTTACCACCGACTCGCACTTCGTAATGAAGGTGCACGCCAGTCACGCGTCCTGATGCACCCATATCACCAATTCGGTCGCCACGCGATACTCTTTGACCAACCTTTACGCGCATTTTTGACATATGTGCGTAGCGGGTTTCGATGCCGAATTCGTGCTGGATCTTGACCAAACGTCCATATCCTGAGCCCCAACCAGCGTGAGTCACAACACCGTCCGCCGTGGCATAGAGAGGCGTGCCCAGACCGGCGGCAAAGTCGACACCGTTGTGCATCCGGCGTCCACCCGTTTTGGGGTCGCGGCGGAAGCCGAATTTAGAAGTGAATCGGAAAGCGTTCTGTACGGGATTCGCAAACGGCGCCTTGGAGGCCGCCAGACGGTAAAGGTTCAGCCGGTCCATCTGGTTCAGCAGACGGTTCGCACGCAGCGTGTCCGCCGTCGGCACGTCACCGCGTGTGGTAAAGCTGAGCGGGGTCAGCGGGCCACCCTGGCCCGAATACCCGCGACGCACCGTGTTCAACATCCGGTCTGTGGGCATGCCCGCCGCACGGAACATACGGTCCAGCGGGGCCACGGATACGGTCATCGCTTCTTCCAATTGGCGGAAGATCGCGTCATTCTGTTCCTGCATGGTGGCAATCTTGGCGGTCAGCTCTTCTGCGGCCATCAGCGCCACTTCGGAATCGGCCACAACCTGATCGCGTTCCTTGGCGGTGCGTGCCAGCGCGTCGGCCAGAAAATCCATCGGAGCGGTGCTGGCTGCAACCTGAACGGTGCCGCCTTCGGTGTCTTGCAATTGCGCCACTTGGGCGCGGGCCGCTTCGCGGTCTTTCATCGTGTCGCGCAGGGTGGACTGGATCACGTCGATCCCTGTCTCCAACTCGCGGCGGCGCGTTTCCGAGGACAACAACTCGGACTGCATTACGGAAATCTGGGCGAGGGCGGCGTTAAAGCGTTCTTGTGCGGCCAGCGCCTCTTCGGCGCGGGTGTCGCGCTGTGCGCTTAGATCGTTCAGACGCGCCTGATAAGTGCGCTGATCGCGTTTGGCTTGTTCGCGAAAGTTGCCCGAGCCGATGCTATCCATCAAAATCACGGCTGTTGCCACAATCGCCCAAGCCACCAGTGCAGCAGAGCCCGCAAGCGCCACGATCTGGGTCACAGGGCGCAGGCGGATGAACCGCGTGTCATTGTCAGACTTCAGAAAAACGCGGCGTTCAGGGAAATACTTCTCCAATACCGCGTTCGTTTTGATAGCGAGCTGTGTGCGCACGTCTGTTATATCCCTTCAAAACCATAGCAAACCCGCGGTTCCACACGGGTTTGTTAACAAAGGTGCAATACCTTTGTGACAGGCTTGGGGCAACCCTCGTGAGATATTGCGCCCGATCTATGGCTGTTTCCGGCTTATATGGGCAAAAAACCGCCTATGTCAGTGCGTTGCCGCCCACAGTTTACCTAGTTCTTTGACGCTTGTCCTTCTTGGGCCAAGGGCCAGTAGAAATCAGGCGGAATACCGGCCTCGGCGCGCTTTTCCTCGTTAAACGGGGGTTTTAGCTGCCCGTGGAAATACTGGCGCACCAGCGCGTGGAACTTTTGCGTCGGGTCCAGTTCGTGACGTCCGCACAGGAAATGAAACCACTTCGAGCCATAGGCGACGTGATGCACCTCCTCGGAATAGATCACCTCCAGCGCCTCAACCGCTTGCGTGGCCTTGGCCTGTTTGAAAATCTTGATCATGCCCGGGGTCACATCAAGGCCGCGGGCTTCCAGCACCATGGGCACAACCGCAAGACGGCCCATGAAATCATCTACCGTATCCTCGGCGGCGCGCCACATGCCCGCATGGGCGGGAAGGGCGCCATAAAAGCTGCCCTCGGCCTCAAGGCAATCGCACATCAGATTGAAATGCTTGGATTCTTCATCGGCCGACTTCACCCAGTCATCATAGTATCCGATCGGCATCGGAATATGCGAGAACCGCGCAATAATGTCCCAATGCAGGTCCACGGCGTTCAGCTCGATATGGGCCACGGCATGCATTATCGCGATGCGCCCGTCGGGCGTGCCGGGTTTGCGGTTGGGCACGTCACGCGGGCTCAGCAACTCCGGCTTGTCGGGCCGCGCAGGTTGCAGCGGGGGGGAAGCGGTCCCGATCTCGGGGTGGGAGCCGTCGGCGCGTGCCGCCCGCCACTCAGCCGCATATTTATGCGAGAGCGCGGTCTTTTCCCGCCCGTCCGCCGTGCGCAGTACCGCCTCCGCCATCTGGGCCAGCGGCATCATAGCGCGGACACCGCCTCTAGCACCGCCTCCACATGGCCCGGCACTTTGACCTTGCGCCAGATTTGCGCGATTTTCCCGTCTGCATCAATCAGATAGGTCGCACGCTCAATCCCCATGGATTTCTTGCCGTACATGTTCTTTTCAACCCAGACACCGTAGTCTTCGGTCACGGAGCCGCCTTCATCCGAGAGCAGCGGCACGGTCAGGTCATGCTTGGCCGCGAATTTGTCGTGCTTGGCCATCGTGTCGCGTGAAATGCCAAAGACCTGCGCACCTGCGGCCTTGAACGCCTCCAGATGTTCCGAAAAACCGATGCTTTCTTTTGTACACCCGGGCGTGTCATCGCGTGGATAGAAGAACAACACAACGGGCGCACCTTTCAGCGCGCTCAGCGTCACATCACCGCCGCCTGTAACGGGCAGGGTAAAGTCGGGGGCGGTGTCGGAAATCTCGGGCATGGTATATCTCTTTGTTGTGAGGGGCATGGCCTTGGACCGCGCCGTCTGCTCTGTCATAGTAGAGCTGTGGTGCAAAAGTCCAATGCCGCCACGCCGCGTTATGTTTTAATGAGGTGCCGGATCAACATGGCGCAAACCGACGAGCCAACGGCCAGTCCGCGCAAGCCAACCCGCAAACGCGGGTGGTTTTTCCTGTTGATCGGGTTCTTCAACGCTGTGTGGTCGCTTTTGGTGCTGTCTGCTCTGGTGATCTCGGCGGTGGTATATTTCCTGTATGACCGGCCCGTGGTCATGCCCGCATGGGTCGAGACGCGGATCGAGCAGCGGTTGGAAACCGAATTTCCCCAAGTCAAAATCACCTTCGGTGAGCTGCGTCTTCTGATGGAGGAAGGCTGGCGGCCGCGTGTGCGCCTGCGCGATGTGGCCGTGGCCACCCCCGAGGGTCGCGAGCTGATCCGCCTGTCAGAGGCCCGTGTGCAGCTGTCGATGTCCGCGCTACGCGCAGGCCAGGTCAAGCCGTCAAAAGTGGCCGTTACAGGTGTCTTTGCCACGCTGATCCGCGAAGAGGACGGCACCATTGCCATCGCTTCTGGCCTTGGCGGCGGTGGCGGGGCGCGGGCCGCCGACATGAGCCCCGGTGATGTCGTCACCCGTGTGGATGATGTGTTGCAGCAGTCGGGGCTGGCCGAGCTTGCGCAGGCAGAGCTGCGCGGCATGACCCTGCAATTCATCGACCGCCGTGCGGGCCGTGCCTTTACCGTGGATGGCGGCCGCCTGATCGCGCAGCGCAAGGGTGACGCGCTGGTGATGAGTGCCGACCTCGCCGTTTTGGGCGACGGGGCGCAGGCCACGACCCTGTCGGCAAACTTCACGAGCCAGATCGGAGAGGTGGCGGCCCAGTTCGGTGTGCGTATCGACGATGCCTCGGCTGCTGACATCGGCACGCAAAGCCCTGCGTTTGCGTGGATGGGCGCGTTGCGGGCGCCGATCTCGGGGGCTGTGCGTTCGGGCGTGCGGGCCGATGGCACGTTGGCCCCGCTCAGCGCGACCTTGCAGATCGGGGCGGGGGTGCTGCAACCCAATGACGGCACCCAACCCATCCCGTTCGACGCCGCCCGCAGCTATTTCTCCTATGATGCGGCCCAAGGCGTGGTCGCATTCGACGAGCTTTCGGTGCAAAGCAAATGGATCACGGCGCGGGCCGAAGGGACGGCCACGCTCACGGGCCTGCGCACAGGCGCGTTGGAGGCGATGGTGGGCCAGTTCCGCATCACCCAGATGCGCGCCAACCCGATGCAATTCTACCCCGCCCCGGTCGAGCTTGAAGGCGCAGAGGTTGATTTTCGCCTGACAACAGCGCCTTTTGCCGTGGACATTGGCCGTTTGGACATCTTTGACGCGGGCCTTGTGCATCACGCAAAGGCCAAGCTGGCAGCGCAGCCCGACGGCTGGCAAGTCTCCCTTGACGCCCGCGCCGACAGCGTCACGCCCGAGCGGATCATGGCGCTTTGGCCGCAGGCTATCAAAACCCGCACCCGTGGCTGGATTGCCGACAACCTGATCGGGGCCACCATCAATAACGCGGATTTTGCGTGGCGTCTGGACCCGGGCGCAGCGCCGCGCACCTTCCTGTCGTTCGATTACCAAGACGCCGAAGTCCGGTTTTTGCGCAGCCTGCCGCCCGCCACCGGTGCGCGGGGCCATGCCTCGTTAGAGGGGAAACGCTTTGTGGTGGCGGTGGACCGTGGCCAGATGGAAGCAGGGGCAGGTGGCACGCTTCAGGTGTCAGGCTCTGCCTTTATCATCCCCGATGTCTCGGTCAAAGACGGCGCGCCGGCGGTGGTGCGCCTGAATGCCCGCGGGCCGCTGCACGCCGCCCTCTGGACGCTGGACCAGCCGCCCATTGCCGCGATGAGCCGCGCAGGCCTGTCGCCCGATCTGGGGCAGGGGGATGTCGCGGTGAGCGGGACGCTGTCCTTCCCGCTGCGGCGCGGGGGCGGGGCGGGCAATCTGAAATTCGACGTCACCGGTGATCTGCAAAACCTGCGCAGCACAGGGTTGATTAAAGGGCGCGATCTGCGTGCAGACCGTATGCAGCTGAGCGCGGATAACACAGGTGTGCAGATTGCAGGGCGCGGAACGCTGGATGGCGTGGCCTTCGACGCCCGCTGGCAACAGCCCATCGGCAAAGGTGCCGACAAAAGCACCCTGCGCGGCACGGCCCAGATCACGCCAGCCGCGCTCAAAGCATTCAGCGTCGCCTTACCCGACGGGATGGTCACGGGCCAGACGCCTGCCAGCTTCGGCATTGATTTCGCCCGTGGCCAGCCGCCTCAAATGAGCCTGCGCAGCGACCTGCGCGGCGCAACGCTACAGATCCCGCAACTGGGCTGGCGCAAGGGGCGCAATGCGGCGGGCAAGCTGGACATGGCGATCAGGCTGGGCGCAAAACCCGCCGTTACAGCGATGACCCTGTCAGGGGCGGGGCTGTCGGCCACGGGAACCGTGTCGCTGGCCGAGGGCGGCGGTCTGGGGGCGTTGGACATCAGCCGTCTGCGGCTTAACAACTGGCTGGATGTGCGTGCCTCGCTGGTGGGGCGTGGCGCAGGACGGTCGCCGCAGATCGTGGTGCGCGGCGGGCGTCTGGACATGCGCACGGCCACCTTTGGCGGCTCGGGCAACAGTGGCGGCGGAGGGCCCAGTGGCCCGCCCCCTGCGCCCATGCGCGTCACGCTTGACCGCTTGCAAGTCACCGATACCATCTGGCTGCAAGGGCTGGCGGGGACGTTCAAAACCGCAGGCGGCCTTGATGGCCCGTTCGAGGCGCGGGTCAACGGCGGCACGGGCGTGTCGGGCCGCGTGGTGCCGCAGGGCGGGCGCACGGCGGTGCGCATCACATCGGCGGATGCGGGTGGCGTGCTACGCTCGGCCGGGGTGTTGCAACAGGCGGTGCGCGGCACGATGGACCTGTCTTTGGTGCCCGTGGGCAGCGGCGGCGCCTTTGATGGCACGCTTGTGGTCGAGGACGTCTCGATCAAGGACGCGCCCGCGATGGCGGCGCTGGTCAACGCCGTCTCGGTTGTCGGACTGGTGAACGAGATGAACGGCAACGGCATTTTCTTTGACGAGGTCGAGGCAAAGTTCCGCCTGACCCCCGGCCGCATGACGCTTAGCCGTGGCAGCGCGGTGGGCGCGTCGCTGGGCCTGTCGATGGACGGCGTATTCGCAACCGACACAGGCGAGATCGCGATGCAGGGCGTCATCACACCTGTCTATATGCTCAACGGGATCGGGTCCTTGCTGACCCGCAAGGGAGAGGGGTTGCTGGGCCTGAACTACCGCCTGAGCGGTGCGGCGAAATCGCCCAAAGTCTCGATCAACCCGCTTTCCGTACTGGCCCCCGGCGGCCTGCGCGATGTGCTGCGTGGCCCTAAAACCGTGGTCCCGCAGGTTGAAGGCGAACCCGCCCCCGCACCGCAACCCGATGTGCAAAAAAGGCCCGTTGAACCCTCCTACGAAGGCCGCTAGACGCGGAAAGAGATGCTCACCATATCGGGGTATGCGCCGTGAAGCTTAGTGATTTCGACTTTGACCTGCCTGACGATCTGATTGCCGTGCGGCCTGCTGTGCCACGTTCCTCTGCGCGGCTGCTGGTGGCTGATGGCACGGCGATCCACGATCAGACAGTCACCGATCTGACCCAATGGCTGCGCAGCGGCGACCGTCTGGTCCTCAACGACACCCGCGTGATCCCCGCACGGCTGTCGGGCAAACGCCACCGCATGACAGGCCAAGGCCCCGTGGCCGCCAAGATCGAGGCGACGCTGTTGGAGCCGCAGGCTGATGGCGCGCTGTGGTCGGCACTGGTCAAACCGCTCAAGAAACTCAAGCAGGGCGAGGAGATCATCTTTTCCGATGATCTGCGCGCCACATTCGAAGACATCCGCGAGGGGCAGGCGCTTTTGCGGTTCAATCTGGCGGGCGATGATTTTGATGCGGCCCTTGCGGCTGCGGGAGCGATGCCCTTGCCGCCCTATATCGCCGCCAAACGCGCAGCGGACGCCCAAGACCACACCGACTATCAAACCGTCTGGGCCAAACATGCAGGCGCTGTCGCCGCGCCCACGGCCTCGCTGCATTTCGATGCACCGCTGTTGGCGGCGTTGGAGGCGATGGGCGTCACCTTTACCTACGTCACCCTGCATGTGGGCGCAGGGACGTTCCTGCCCGTGAAGGTCGATGACGTGACCCAGCACAAGATGCACGCGGAATGGGGGCAGGTCAGCGCCGAGGCCGCCGCCCAGATCACCGCGACCAAGGCCGCAGGGGGCCGCGTGATCCCCGTGGGCACAACCGCCCTGCGCCTGATCGAGACAGCAGGGCAAGGTGGGGCCATCGCCCCGTGGGAAGGCGATACCGATATTTTCATCACGCCGGGTTTTCAGTTCAACGTGACCGATGCGTTGATGACAAACTTCCATCTGCCGCGCTCGACGCTGATGATGCTTGTCTCGGCCTTGATGGGCCAGCAAACTGTTCGCGACATTTATTTTCATGCCGTTAGGGAAAAATATCGATTTTTCTCTTACGGAGACGCATCGCTGCTGATACCGCCGCGCAAAAGCGACACGCCCTAGTCGCATTCGCTCCCGACACATATTCGCGGGCTCGTTAGGCGAAGGGCAACCATAGATACCGGCTTATGAAGGAGCGGTGACATGTTTCAGGTTTTAGGCAGCGCATGGGCGCTCTTGTTTGGTATGTTCCTGCTGATGATCGGCAACGGGATGCAGGGTACGTTGCTGGGTATCCGTGGCCAGATCGAAGGCTTTGATACCTTTGCGATGTCCATCGTGATGTCGGCCTATTTTCTGGGCTTTCTTGGCGGTTCGCGGCTGGCCCCCGGTATGATCCGTCGGGTGGGGCATGTGCGGGTGTTTGCGGCTCTTGCCTCGGCGATTTCGGCAGTGATGATCCTTTATCCCAGCTATCCCAATGTGATCGTCTGGGCCTTGGGTCGCGTGCTGATCGGGTTCTGTTTCTCGGCTGTTTATGTCACCGCCGAAAGCTGGCTGAACAACGCCGCTGACAACTCCAACCGCGGGCAGGCGCTGTCGCTTTATATGATCGTGCAGACGCTGGGCATCGTCGCGTCCCAAGCTTTGCTGGTTACGGCCGATCCATCGGGCTTTATCCTGTTCGTCATCCCGTCGATTTTGGTGAGCCTTGCCATCACGCCTATTTTGCTGTCGATCAGCCCGACACCGGCCTTCGCGACGACCAAACCGATGAGCCTGCGGCAGCTGATGGCCTTTTCGCCGCTGGGGTGTGTTGGCATGTTCCTGCTGGGCGGTGTGTTTTCCGCGCAATTCGGCATGGCGCCTGTTTACGGCGCCGAAGCGGGGCTGAGCGTGGCGCAAATCTCGACCTTTGTGGCGACCTTCTTTGTGGGGGCGGTGGTACTGCAATATCCCATCGGCTGGATGTCTGACCGGATTGACCGGCGCTTTTTGGTGATTGCCGTCTCGATCGTGGGTTTTGGCGGCTCAATGCTGGGGATGGTGCTGGGCGATGTGTTCTGGCTGCTGTTGCTGTCGGCCTTTGTGGTGGGGGGCATGGCCAACCCGCTGTATTCGCTGCTGATCGCGCACACCAACGACTTTCTCGAGCATGAGGACATGGCCGCTGCCTCTGGCGGGTTGATCTTTATCAACGGGCTGGGCGCCATTCTGGGGCCGATCATCACGGGGTGGATGATGGGCACCGCATTGGGGCCGGGGGGGTTCTACCTCTTTACTGGTGTGCTGTTCGCCGCACTTATATTCTATGCCGGCTATCGCTCGACCGTAGGCGAAACCGTACCCGTGGACGAGACAGGCTCCTATGTTCCGATGGGTCCGACCCGCACGACCATCTCGCTGGAACTGGCGCAGGAATACGCGATCGAGACAGAGCTGGAAGAGATGGAAGAGGACGAAACCGCCCCCGCCACCTAAGGCCCGCAGGCCACGATGGGCGGGTTTGCGCCGCTTAAAGGAAACTTTGCGCCGCTTTGCGGGCTCTGGTTGCGTTAACTGTGACGTTTCTGTTGCAATTCGTGTGTAGCAAATGAAATTTACCTGTCCTTTACTCGATTTAGCGAAAGTTAAATTACCTGTGGAAGGAAATGGGTATGGTTGGCTCGGATACGGTGCTTGAGTTCTGGTTGGATCACGTAGGCCCCGAGGGGTGGTATAAAAGCGATGCGGCCCTTGATGCGGAAATCCGCGATATGTTTTTGTCCACATGGGAAGCGGCCCGCGATGGCGGGCTGAGCATGTGGCTCACCTATCCGTCGGGGGCGCTGGCTTATCTGATCGTCACCGACCAGTTTTCACGCAACATGTTCCGCGACAAAGGCACGGCCTTCTCTACCGATGCGGCGGCCCTTGCGGTGGCCAAACTGTCGATCCAAAAGGGCTGGGACCTGAAGATCGATGCGCCGGCGCGGCAGTTTTTCTATCTGCCTTTGATGCACTCCGAGAGCCTGTGTGACCAGGACCGCTGCGTCCGCCTGATGGTTGAGCGGATGCCACAGAACGGCGCGAACAACCTGCTGCACGCACAGGCGCACCGCGAGGTGATCCGCCAGTTCGGGCGCTTCCCTTACCGAAATGCCTCGCTTGGCCGCATCGATACCCGCAATGAGACAGCCTATGCCGCCGCTGGTGGATATGCCTCCACCCTGCGCGAGCTTCGGGCGGACATTGCTGCATAGCGTTAATTGTCCTTAAAAAGACCACGGCAAAACCCGCAAGCGACCCGCCTGCGGGTTTTTACATGTCTGGTTTGCGTCTGGCGGCATTGCCGCGGCTCGGGAAATGGTTTAGCGTTAAACTATATTTAAAACGTCCTTAACAGAGGTATCCCATGGCCGAGACATCTTTTGATCTGATCGTAATTGGCGCAGGGCCGGGCGGCTATGTCGCGGCCATCCGCGGTGCGCAGCTGGGGATGAAAGTCTGTATTATCGAACGTGAGAACCTTGGCGGTATCTGCCTCAACTGGGGCTGTATCCCGACCAAAGCGATGCTGCGTTCGTCCGAGGTGTTTCACCTGATGCACCGTGCCAAGGAATTCGGCCTCAAAGCGACAGGCATCGACTATGATCTGGATGCCGTCGTCAAACGCTCGCGCAAGGTGGCGGGGCAGCTGTCGGGCGGCATCGGGCATCTGATGAAAAAGAACAAAGTCACCGTTGTGATGGGGGAGGCGACGATCCCCGCCAAAGGTAAGGTCAGCGTCAAGACCGACAAAGGCACCGAAAACCTGACCGCGAAAAACATCGTGCTGGCCACTGGCGCACGGGCGCGCGAGCTTCCGGGGCTGGAGGCCGACGGCAAGCTGGTCTGGACCTACCGCCACGCGCTGCAACCGGCGCATATGCCAAAGAAGCTGCTGGTCATCGGATCGGGGGCCATCGGCATCGAATTTGCCAGCTTCTACAACACTTTGGGCGCCGACACGACTGTGGTCGAGGTGATGGACCGTGTCCTGCCTGTAGAAGATGAAGAAATCTCGGCCTTTGCGAAAAAGGCGTTCGAGAAACAAGGCATGAAGATCATGCAAAAGGCGATGGTCAAAAAGCTCGACCGCGCCGGCGATAAAGTGACTGCCCATATCGAAGTGGGTGGCAAGGTTGAAAAGCACGAGTTCGACACGGTTATCAGTGCCGTGGGCATCGTGGGTAATGTGGAAAACCTCGGCCTCGAAGAACTGGGTGTCAAAATTGATCGCACCCATGTCGTGACAGATGAATATTGCCGCACGGGCGTCGACGGCCTCTATGCCATTGGAGACATCGCAGGCGCACCATGGCTTGCCCACAAGGCCAGCCACGAAGGCGTCATGGTGGCCGAGCTGATGGCTGGGATGCACGCGCATCCCGTCAAACCCGAAAGCATCGCAGGCTGCACCTATTGCCACCCGCAGGTCGCCTCGGTCGGATATACAGAAGCCAAGGCCAAAGAGCTGGGCTTTGACATCAAGGTCGGCCGTTTTCCATTTATCGGCAACGGCAAAGCCATCGCCTTGGGCGAGGAAAGCGGCATGATAAAAACCATCTTTGACGCCAAAACGGGCGAATTGCTGGGCGCGCATATGGTCGGTGCCGAAGTGACCGAGCTGATCCAGGGCTATGTGGTGGGTCGCCAGTTGGAGACGACAGAGGAAGATCTGATGAACACCGTCTTCCCGCACCCGACCCTGTCCGAAATGATGCACGAGAGCGTGTTGGACGCTTACGGCCGCGTCATCCATATGTAGCACCCGATGCCAGACAAACTGACCACCATCGCCCGTGTTGAAGGGCCATTTGCGGTCGCGCTGGTGATGGCAAAGCTGGGCGGGGCGGGCATCTGGGCCATGGTGGATATATTCCACATGGCGACCAACCATTCCCACGCGGCCATCGCCTTTGGCGGGGCGCGTGTGATGGTGCTGGAACGCGACGCCTTTGACGCGGCGCATGTGCTGGCCGATGGTCCGCCGATTGTATCGACGGGATTGCGCGGCTGGCGCGTGCTGGTCGCGGTGTTCTTTTTGCTGCAATGCGGGGCAGGGCCCGCGCCATTCGCGGTCTACCTGCAAAGGCCACGCAATCAGATAGAAGTCACGGCTCGGATATAGCAAGGGGCGCACGGTTTGCACCGCACGCCCCACGCAGCCTGAATTGGCTAGTGTCGGCTTAGTTCATCTTGGCTGCAAAGCCGCTAAAGCCACTCATCTTTGTGTCGCCCATCAGGGTCAGTGCGCCTGTCTCCAGATCAATCTGGTAGAGGCCGGTCGTATCGCTGCCTTCGGTTTGCAGCAGGGCAATAGCCGTATCCGCACCCGCTTCCGCCGAGATGATCTCGAACCCGCCAGCGGCTGCGACATCCACCGCTTTGCCGTCCAGTGTCAGCGGAGCAACCGTTTCAAGCGTGCCCGCGTTGTTGGCCAGCGTCACAAGCGTATCCGTGCCCGCGTCCAGCGCGTATTGCGCAGTCGTCTCTTGCTTCGCGCCATTCACCGCATTGGTATAGGCGTTGGCGAAAATCATCGGCGTGATGCCCACGCTCACATCGTTCTCGGCATAGGCCAGATCGGTAAAGCGCAGTACAGAGTTCGCGCGGTCATCGCCGAAATCGGTCGGGAAGTAGACAACGTTTACCCCGTCGCCCGATACCGCACGCACAGCGTCAATTTTGTTGTTGAAGTCGAACGCAACCGGAGCGTCGTTGCCCATTACAACGTCTTCGGCAAAGCTGGCTTCGGTATCGGTCAGCTCGCCAGTGGCTGTGTCGATGACATACACTTTGCCGGTCTTCGAAAAGCCCATCAAATCACCGGTGACGGGACGGTAGGCGATGGCATCTACTGTGCCGCCGCTCAACATTACTTTTTCCGCGCCGTCAGGGGCCGTCATGTCCGCAAACACAGCCAACGCAGCGCCATCGTCGGTCAAACCATAGCCAGTCAGCGAGGCATGCCCATCAGCAAATGCAGCGGGTGCAAGAGCGGTCATTGCAATAGCGGTTGTGAGTGTTTTGTAGGTCATTGTTGTTTCGTCCTTTTCTAGTCCAGCAGCGTCTTGCCACTAATTGTCTAACGCGGCCTTCTCGCAAAAGGTTGCGCGGTTTCTTTTGATTTTTCAGGGTTGAACTTGGTTCTGCGTGATCTAGGAACAGTGCGCTCAGCAGGCGGAAAACGGGCGTTCGCGGGCTGAGGTTTAACCTTTCGCGCGGCCAGTTTTAAACCTTTCCCTGCACAAGATGCACTGGCATAGTCAGCCCATGGTAAGTCTTAATCGCGTCGTCATGGGCCCCGCTTCGCGGCGGATGATCCAGGAACTCAAACCGCACCGCCTAAAGGTGGCCGAGGTATCGGGCCACTATGGCGAGCAATTTGATTTCAAAGAATATACCCAGTTTCGCTATCCGGAGTATGACATCTGCGCGGGCCCCTATCTGGACCCCGAAACAGGCAAGCCGCGCAAGTTTGATTTGATCCTTGCCAATCAGGTGTGGGAACATCTGGACCGACCCTATGTGGCGACAAAACATGTGCGCCAGATGCTCAAGAAAGGCGGCAAGTTCTGGGTTGCCGTGCCGTTCCACGTGCCGTTCCACGCGGCACCCATGGATAATTCACGCTGGTCGGCCCGCGGCCTCAAAAACCTGCTGATCGAATGCGGTTTCGAGGAGGATCTGATCCAGACCTTCCAATGGGGCAACCGCCACGTGGCACAGCGCAATCTGGAGCAGAAATGGCCCCCCGAATACGTCGAGGGCGAGGATGACATCGAAAACGATCCCATGATGCCGATTTGCGCCTGGGCTATGGCCGAGCGCAGCTAGTGGCGCGGGAATGGCCGCTGATCTGGGCCCTGTGGGGTGCGGGTCTGGGTGCGGCGATGCAATATGCCAAAATATCTGTGATTTATGACCTGCTGGCAGGGGTCTACCCCGAGGGTGGCGCGGCTCTGGGCTGGCTTGTCTCGATCGTGGGCGGTGTGGGGATCGTGCTGGGCGTAGTCGCGGCAATGCTGGTGGCGCGGGTGCGGTATCGGCGGGCGTTGTTGGGCGCGCTGTGGCTGGGGGCTGTGATCTCGGGCTTGCAGGCGGTGCTGCCGCCACTGCCTGTGATGTTGGGCCTGCGGCTGGTCGAGGGCATCTCTCATCTGGCCATTGTCGTGGCCGCGCCGACCCTGATCGCGCAAATCGCCACCGACCAACAACGCGGAACAGCCCTGACCCTTTGGGGGACGTTCTTTGGCGTGGCCTTTGCGGTGATGGCGTGGGGCGGGCGGCCCTTTGCGCTCATCGCCGGTATCCCGGCGCTCTTCGCTGTGCATGCGCTTTATATGGCAGTGTTCGCGCTGTATCTGGCGCCGCGGTTGCGCAGCCTGCCGTCCGAGGGCGCAGTGCCGCCGCTGTCGCTGTCCGCGATTACCCGCACCCATCTGGCGATCTACCGCTCGGCGCATATCGTTGCCCCTGCGGCAGGGTGGCTGTTCTATACCTTCTGCTTTGTCTCGGTCCTGACCGTGTTGCCGCCGTTTCTGGACCCGTCGGTCCGTGCGCTGGTCATGGGGGCAATGCCGCTGGTGTCGATCGCCGTGTCGATGACACTGGGCGTTGTGCTGTTGCGGAGGATGGGCGCGGTGCAGGTGGTCATGCTGGGCTTTGCGCTGTCCGCCGCCTGTATGCTCTGGCTCTGGGTCGCGCCTGCGGGACCGCTTGCCTGCCTCGCGCTGGCTGGCGCGTTGGGGTTGATCCAAGGGGCCAGCTTTGCCGCGGTGCCGCAGCTCAACCACACCGCTGTCACGCAAACCCAAGCCAACGGAGCCATGGCGCAAATGGGCAATCTGGGCAATACGTTGGGCACGCCGGTCATGGCGCTGGCCCTTGCCGGTTGGGGCTATCTGAGCCTGCCCGCACTGGCGGGGGGCGCCTTTGTTGCCGGGTTGATATTGCATCTGTTTCTGGCACGCCTGCGCAGAAACGCATGATGTTTACCCTTTGTTCGCATTTTGCCATTGGAGAATCCCGCTCGCGCCCCTATGTGAGGTAAGAATAACGGGGGTCCGACCATGGCTGAGCTGAAGAACATCGAAGTGCGCGGCGCGCGCGAGCATAACCTCAAAGGGATCGACGTGGATATTCCACGCGACCAGCTGGTGGTGATCACGGGGCTGTCGGGCTCGGGCAAATCGTCATTGGCGTTCGACACCATCTATGCCGAAGGGCAGCGCCGCTATGTCGAGAGCCTCAGCGCCTATGCCCGTCAATTCCTTGATATGATGCAGAAACCCGATGTGGATCACATCTCGGGCCTGTCGCCTGCCATCTCGATCGAGCAAAAGACAACCAGCAAAAACCCCCGCTCGACAGTCGGGACCGTAACCGAAATTTACGACTATATGCGCCTGCTGTTTGCGCGTGTGGGCACCCCCTACAGCCCCGCCACGGGCAAGCCCATTGATGCCCAGCAGGTGCAGGATATGGTCGACCGCATCATGGCAATGGAGGAGGGGACCCGCGCCTATCTGCTGGCCCCGATCATCCGCGACCGCAAAGGCGAGTATAAAAAAGAGTTCATCGAGCTGCGCAAAACCGGCTTTCAGCGGGTCAAAGTAAATGGCGAGTTCTACGAGCTGGACGAGCCACCGACGCTGGACAAAAAGTTCCGCCATGACATTGATGTTGTCGTCGATCGCATTGTGGTGCGCGAGGGGCTCGAGACGCGGCTGGCCGACAGCTTGCGCACAGCGCTTGATCTGGCCGATGGCATCGCAATCCTTGAGACAGCCCCCAGCGAAGGCGAGCCTGAACGCTTTACCTTCTCCGAGAAATTTGCCTGCCCCGTCAGCGGTTTCACCATCCCCGAGATCGAGCCGCGTCTGTTTTCGTTCAACGCCCCCTTTGGCGCTTGCCCGTCCTGTGACGGCTTGGGCAAAGAGCTGTTTTTTGACGAACGCCTCGTGGTGCCCGACCAGAACCTGAAAATCTATGACGGCGCGCTGGCTCCGTGGCGCAAGGGTAAAAGCCCCTATTTCAAACAGACGATCGAGGCGATAGCGAAGCATTACGGCTTTAGCCAATCCGCCAAATGGAAAGACATTGATCCCAAAATCCAAAAGGTCTTCCTCTATGGATCTGGCAAGGAAGAGATCAAATTCCGCTATGACGAAGGCGGCCGCGTCTACGAGGTTTCGCGTGTGTTCGAAGGGGTGATCCCCAATATGGAACGTCGCTACCGCGAGACGGACAGCAACTGGATCCGCGAAGAGTTCGAGCGCTACCAGAATAACCGTCCCTGCGGCACTTGCGAAGGCTACCGCCTGCGGCCCGAAGCCTTGGCCGTGAAGATCGGCAAGGACGATCACCTGCTGCACGCGGGCCAAGTAGTGCAGATGTCGATCCGTGAGGCATGGGAGTGGTGCAACGTAGTCCCCGACGCGCTAACACCGCAGAAAAACGAGATCGCCAGGGCGATTTTGAAGGAGATTCGAGAGCGTCTGGGTTTCCTCAATAACGTTGGATTAGAATATCTTACGCTTGCACGTTCAAGTGGTACATTAAGTGGCGGTGAGAGCCAGCGCATCCGCCTTGCCTCGCAGATCGGCTCGGGTCTGACGGGGGTTCTCTACGTCCTCGACGAGCCGTCCATCGGCCTGCACCAGCGCGACAACGACCGCCTGCTGCTGACGCTGAAAAACCTGCGCGATCAAGGCAACACGGTGATCGTGGTCGAGCATGACGAGGAAGCGATCCGCGAAGCAGACTATGTTTTTGACATCGGACCGGGGGCTGGTGTGCACGGCGGACAAGTCGTGAGCCACGGCACGCCCGAGCAAGTCGCCGCCGATCCCAACTCGGTCACGGGGCAATACCTGACGGGCGCACGCGAGATTGCCGTGCCGACCAAACGCCGCAAGGGCAACAAGAAGAAGCTGCAAGTGGTCAAGGCCACCGGCAACAATCTGCAAAACATCACCGTCGATTTCCCGCTGGGCAAGTTTGTCTGTGTGACGGGCGTGTCGGGCGGGGGCAAATCCACGCTGACGATCGAGACTTTGTTCAAAACCGCCTCGATGAATCTGAACGGCGCGCGGCAGACGCCTGCGCCCTGTCAGACGATCAAAGGCTTGGAGCATCTGGATAAAGTCATCGACATCGACCAGCGCCCCATCGGGCGCACGCCACGCTCGAACCCTGCGACCTACACGGGCGCGTTCACGCCGATCCGCGATTGGTTCTCGGGGCTGCCGGAAGCCAAGGCGCGGGGGTATAAACCCGGTAGGTTCAGCTTTAACGTCAAGGGCGGACGGTGCGAGGCCTGTCAGGGCGACGGTGTCATCAAGATCGAAATGCACTTCCTCCCCGATGTTTATGTCGAGTGTGAGACCTGCAAGGGTGCGCGTTACAACCGCGAAACGCTTGAGATTAAGTTCAAGGGCAAGAGCATCGCGGATGTCCTTGATATGACTGTTGAAGACGCGCAGACCTTCTTTGCCGCCGTACCGTCCATCCGTGAGAAAATGGATGCGCTGATGCGCGTGGGGCTTGGCTATATCAAGGTCGGACAGCAGGCGACGACCCTATCGGGCGGCGAGGCGCAGCGCGTGAAGCTGAGCAAGGAGTTGAGCAAACGCTCAACGGGTCGCACGCTTTATATTCTGGATGAACCCACGACGGGCCTGCATTTTGAAGACGTGCGCAAGCTGTTGGAAGTGCTGCATGAATTGGTCGATCAGGGGAATTCTGTCGTGGTGATCGAGCATAACCTCGACGTTGTGAAAACCGCCGATCACATCATCGACATCGGGCCTGAGGGCGGTGACGGCGGCGGTCAGGTGGTCGCTACCGGCACCCCTGAAAAGGTGGCCGAGGTGGCAGAAAGCTATACCGGTAAATACCTCAAGCCCATGCTGGCGGCTCGCAGCGTGAAGGCTGCGGAATAGCTAGGGCGCGGTCAGGCACAGGTCCAGCAAGCGGGCAAAGCCTGTCGCATCGAGGCTGTCGAAGCGGCCCGTAAGGTCGTAGATTTCCTCCGCCCGCGCCCGTCCCAACACGGGATCGCTGAACAGATGGAATTTCTGCGCGATCTGCGCGTCACTCAGCGGTCTGTCGCGGTCGCCACGCGGTGAATGGGGTGCGCTGGTGAGGGTGCGGCCATCGTTCAGATGCAACGCCACCTCGGCCCAGCGGGTCCCCACCGAAATCCTGGTGTAATGCGGATCGTCGATCAGCTCGGTCGCGGTGCTGATGCGCAGGATGTCGGCGTCTTGCAGCGTCTCGGGCTGCAACTCTTCCAGCCCGATCTGGCCGCGCACAATCATGCAGGCCAATGGAAAGGCGATGGAATAGGTGAACTCATCCAATGATTTAGGGGTGTGGCCCGCAAGCCGCGTGGCCTTGTGAAAAGTCCGCACCTTGACCCGTGTAATGTCTTGGTGGGTTACGCCGTGCTGTGTCATCAGCCCAGCCGCCGCATCAATCGCGGGATGCGCCCAGCGGCAGCAGGGATAGGGCTTGTACGCGGTATCGGTGACCGTGCGCCAAACCGTGCCAAGATCGCGCCAGAACTCGGGTGCGTCTTCACAGGTGAGCGCTGGGGCGCCCGTGAACTCTTCACGCGCCAGATAGGCTGCGCTTAGCCCCGAAGGGGCCCCCCAGCCGACACCGTCCCGCAGCATGGTAGGGTGGTCGATACAGCGCATCATCTGGCTGCGCGGCCCGTGGAATTCGCCAATGCCTGCGGCGTGTCGGATTTGCGCGCGGTTCAGCCCCATGGCCCGCGCCACGGCCACTGCGATCCCCGTCGAGGTCCACGCCCCCGATGTGTGATAGTCCGCGCAGGTGGCATGTTGCGCCAGACCTGCACGATAGCTTACCTCGTAAGCGATGGCGAGCCAGAGCATGAAGTCGCGGCCTGTGACAGGCACCGCAGAGGCATCGGCGAAGGCCAAAAGGGCAGGGAAGACCGCAGACCCCGCATGGCCCTGCGCGGGTGAGGTTGTGTCATGGGCGTCAATCGCATCCACGGTAAAGGCACCCGCCATTGCCGCCCCCGCAGGGCTCACGGCAGTGCCGTCCAGCATGATCCGCGCAGCCCCCGCACCGCCGACGCCAAACAGTGCCCGCGCCCCGCGCCGCGCGATATCGGCCATCTGCGTGGTTGTCCCCACCGCCGCCGTGCCCACCGTATCGGTGAACGAGCGTCGCAGCGTCCACAGCACGTCATCGGGCAGGTCGTCATAGGTCAGCGTGGCGGCGAATTGGTCAAAGGGCTGGGGCATCGGGCGATCCTTGGCTGTGGCATGATCAGCCTAGCCGTGGATCGTCCCTGTGATCGCCCGATTACGACCTCGTCGCGTTTTACGCATCGCGCCCGCGGGCGGCGAAACGCGGTAACATGGCCGAGAAATCCTTGCCCAGACCGCCCTCATCCTCGACAAATTGCGCATACAGCGCACGGGCCAGCGCACCCATCGGCGTGTCGGCGTCCACCGCTTCAGCCGCTTGCTGGCTCAACCCCAAATCCTTGAGCATCAGCTCGGCCGCGAAACCGGGGGCATAGTCATTGTCCGAGGGCGATTGCGGTCCCACACCCGGTGCAGGGCAGTAAGCGTTCATCGACCAGCTATAGCCCGAAGACGTACTGACCACGTCAAACATCTTTTGCCGCTCCAGCCCCAGTTTGTCAGCCAAAGCAAAGGCTTCGCAGGTGGCGATCATCGTCGCGCCAAGGATCATGTTGTTGCAGATTTTCGCCGCTTGGCCCGCGCCTGCCTCTCCACAATGCACGGCCTTTTGGCCCATAACGTCAAACAGGGGGCTGGCCGCGGCAAAGGACGTATCGGTGCCGCCCGCCATAAAGGTCAGCGTGCCGCCCGCCGCTCCGCCTACGCCGCCCGACACAGGCGCATCCACAAATCCAATCCCCGCCGCAGCCGCCTGCGCACCCACATCGCGGGCGCTTTCCACATCCACGGTCGAGCAGTCGATCAACGTCGCCCCCGACGCCATCGCAGGCAAAATTTGCGCCGCAACCGCGCGCAAGATCGCACCGTTGGGCAGCATGGTAATCACGAAATCCGCCCCTTCGCAGGCCGCTTGCGCCGTGGCGGCAACGGATACGCCCTGCGCCGTGGTCCCTGCCGTGTCAAATCCCTTCACGGTGTGGCCTGCCTCGGCCAGATTCTGCGCCATCGGCGCGCCCATGTTGCCAAGGCCTATAAAGCCGATTGTATAGGTGGTCATAGCTGTCTCCCGCTCAAGTTTCAGTGCATTTTGCCCCAAAGGCGCAAGCATCTTTGACACCGCGACGGGGGGCACATCCGTATCCGCGTATTGCCATTGCGGCTTGCGGTCCTTGTCGATGATCGCGGCGCGGATGCCCTCCAGAAAATCACCATGCTCCATCGCGCGGGCGGTAAAGCGGTATTCCAGATCCAGCGTCCGCTCCATCGTGAGGGACGGGCCGCGCAAACGGTGGATGATCTCGACGGTGCAGGCCATCGACAAAGGCGCATTACGGCCCATCAGCTTCAAACACTCCGCCGCAAAGGGCGAGGGATCAAGCCGCAACAGCTGGGTGATGTCATTGAGCGCCTCACCCGCAAAGAGCGCATCAATCTGCTCCTGCTGGCCGCGCAACTTGCCTGCGGGCGCCGTCTGCGCAGCACCCTGCAAACAAGCCACATCCCCTGAGGTTTCCAGTTGAGAAATCAAATCTGTCCACATGAGTTGTGGTATGTAGGTGTCTGCAAAGCCCGCATAAATCGCGTCATCGGCCCCCATGCGTGCCGCAGTTATCCCCAGGTACTCTCCCAACCTTCCAGGGGCCAGCGCCAGCATCAAGGACCCGCCTACATCAGGGACCAGACCAATGCCGCATTCGGGCATGGCAATCTGGCTGCTCTCGCCCACAATCCGGTGTGACCCGTGACAGCCGATGCCGACACCGCCCCCCATGGTAAAGCCTTGCAGGAAGGAGACGACGGGTTTGGGGTAGTTGAAGATCAAGTTGTTCAACCGATACTCATCCGCCCAGAACTTCTGCCCGTAGGCAAAATCGCCTTGCGTGCCAGTGGCGTACAAATCGGCAATATCTCCCCCCGAGCAAAAGGCGCGATCCCCCTCGGCATCGATCACCACCAGTGCTACCGCGTCATCATCGTGCCAGCGCAGCATCGCGGCATCGATGGCCATACACATCTCGTACGTCATCGCGTTGAGCGCGTTTGGCCGTTTCAGCGTGATGCGCCCGGCGTGGCCTGTCACACGGATATCGATGTCACTCATCACTTTGTTCCTTAACGGTTTTTCAGCATGTCGCGGGCGACAATGACCCGCATAATCTCGTTCGTACCCTCAAGGATTTGATGCACGCGCAAATCCCGCACCAGCTTTTCGATGCCGTAATCGGCAAGGTAGCCATAGCCGCCATGCAGCTGCAAACACTGGTCCACCACGCGGCTGCCCGCTTCGGTCACGAATTTCTTGGCCATGGCGCAATGCTTGGTCGCATCCGCCGCACCCGTGTCCAGCTTCCACGCCGCCTGCCGCAGCATGACACGCGCCGCCGACAGCTCGATCTCCATATCCGCCAGTCGGAATTGCAGGCCCTGAAACTGGTCAATCGACTGGCCGAAAGCTTTGCGCTCGCCCATATAGTCCAGCGTTTTGGTCAAAGCAGTCTGCGCTGCACCCAGCGAACAGGCGGCAATGTTCAATCGCCCGCCATCCAGCCCTTTCATCGCATATTTGAAACCGTGACCCTCGTCGCCCACCAGATTTCCTGCTGGAATGTTGCAATTGTCAAATTGCACCTGCGCCGTTGGCTGGCTGCGCCAACCCATTTTATCCTCTAATCCGCCAAAGCTGAGGCCCTCTGTCCCGTTCTCCACATAGACAGTCGAGACACCGCCAGCCCCCGCATCGCCCGTGCGCACCATGCAGACATAGGCATCCGAATACCCCCCGCCCGAGATAAACGCCTTGGTGCCGTTCAGGCTATAGCCCTCGTTCGTCCGCTCTGCACGGGTCTTCAGCGCCGCCGCATCGGAGCCTGACCCCGGCTCGGTCAAACAATAACTCAGCACGGTCTTCATGGACAAAACATCATCCATGATCCGCGCCTTCAACTCATCCGCGGCAAAGCTGTCCAGCATCTTTGCGCACATATTATGGATCGACAAAAACGCCGCCACAGAAGGGCAGGCCATCGACAAGGCTTCGAAAACCAAAGTCGCGTCCAGCCGCGACAGGCCCGATCCGCCTGCGTCCTCGGATACATAAAGGCCACCAAACCCCAGTTCGGCAATTTTCGGCCACAGCTCTTTCGGGATCGTCTCCGCCTTCTCCCATGCCTGCGCATGGGGCGCGATATGCTCCTGCCCAAAGGCATAGGCCATATCAAAAATCGCCGTCTGTTCTTCGCTCAGCGCAAAATCCATATCATCCTCCCAAATGTTGCGGGCCAACCCTACGGCGCAATCCTTACACCAGTTTTTCAACCCCG
Organism: Sulfitobacter aquimarinus; assembly: GCF_040149565.1. Taxonomy (NCBI): domain Bacteria; kingdom Pseudomonadati; phylum Pseudomonadota; class Alphaproteobacteria; order Rhodobacterales; family Roseobacteraceae; genus Sulfitobacter; species Sulfitobacter aquimarinus. The sequence goes on along the minus strand of NZ_JBEFLO010000008.1, from coordinate 93,281 downwards.
ATACCAAAGAGGGGCAGCAGATCATCCACGCCGCCCCCTCTTTATTTTGCCTTTAAACTCAATCCCGTACTCTCAACCCGCGCTATAAGTCGCGAGGGAGAACACGGATCACTCCATCACAGGAATAGAGAACTCACCGCCCTCTTTGATCCCCGAAGGCCAGCGCGCTGTCACGGTCTTGGTGCGTGTGTAAAACTTGAACGCATCGGGCCCGTGCTGGTTCAGATCGCCAAAGACAGACTTCTTCCAGCCGCCAAAGGTGTGGTAGGCCAGCGGCACAGGGATCGGCACGTTGATGCCCACCATGCCCACATTGATCCGGTTGGCAAAGTCACGCGCTGCATCACCGTCACGGGTGAAAATCGCGGTGCCGTTGCCGTATTCATGGTCCATCGCAAGGCCAATCGCCTCCTCGTAGGATTGCGCCCGCACGCAGGTCAGCACGGGGCCGAAAATCTCGTGCTTGTAGATGTCCATATCTTTGGTTGCGCGGTCAAAGAGGTGGGGACCGACAAAGAACCCGTCCTCATAGCCCTGCAATTTGAAGTCACGCCCGTCGACAACCAGCTCGGCACCTTGGTCGATGCCTGTCTGCACCAGACGTTCGATATTGGCCTTGGCCGCTGCTGTCACAACGGGGCCATAGTCTACGTCGTTGCCAGAGGTGTAGGGGCCGACTTTAAGGCTTTCGATGCGCGGGACCAATTCGGCGATCAAACGGTCGGCGGTTTCCTCGCCCACGGGCACGGCCACGGAAATCGCCATGCAGCGTTCCCCCGCGGCACCATAGCCCGCACCAATCAGCGCGTCAGCCGCCTGCGCCATATCGGCGTCGGGCATGATGATCATGTGGTTTTTCGCGCCGCCAAAGCACTGGACGCGTTTGCCCTGCGCACAGCCTGTGCCGTAAATGTATTCCGCAATCGGGGTCGAGCCGACAAAGCCGACTGACTGGATCACGTCGTCATAGAGGATCGCGTCGACGGCTTCCTTATCGCCGTTCACCACCTGAATGATGCCTTTGGGCAGGCCTGCCTCTTCCAACAGCTCGGCCAGCATCAGGGGCACAGAAGGGTCACGCTCGGACGGTTTGAGGATGAACGCGTTGCCACAGGCGATCGCAGGGGCGAACATCCACATTGGGATCATGGCGGGAAAGTTGAAGGGCGTGATGCCGGCGGTTACACCCAACGGCTGGCGCATGGAGTACATATCAATGCCGGGGCCCGCTGAATCGGTGTAGTCGCCTTTGAGCAATTCGGGCGCGCCGATGCAGTATTCCACAACTTCCAGCCCGCGCTGAACGTCACCTGCGGCATCGGGCAGGGTTTTGCCGTGCTCGCGGGAGAGAGCCTCGGCCAGTTTGTCCATGTTGTCGTTGAGCAGACCTACGAATTTCATCATCACCCGCGCGCGGCGCTGCGGGTTGGTGGCGGCCCATGCAGGCTGGGCGGCGGCGGCATAGGCCACGGCTTGGGCCATCTCCTCCTTGTTGGCCAGCGGGCATTTTGCCTGCACTTCGCCCGTTGCGGGGTTCATCACATCGGCAAAGCGGCCGGACGTGCCTTTGACATGGGCGCCGTTGATATAGTGGGTGAGCTCTTGCATGGGGTCTCTCCTGTGTTTGTGTTTGAGCGCAGTCTAGTCTTGCAAAAAGGCGGAGGATAGGGGCAAGAATTCAAAATCGCTTTGCATTTTTGTCTGTATGCGCGGGACGAGGCTGCGGGATTGAGTTTAAGGGCAAAATAAAGAAAGGGGACGCTCGTGCAGAATTGGGATGACCTGCGTTTGTTTCTGGCGGTGGCGCGGGAGCAGAGCCTGTCTGCGGGCGGGCGTATGGTGCGGTTGGACCCTGCGACATTGGGGCGGCGGATGGCGCGGTTGGAAAAGCAGTTGCAGGTGGCGTTATTTGTGAAGTCGCCGCAGGGCTATGCGTTGACGCAGGCAGGTGCGGCGCTGTTGGAGCGTGCAGGGGCTGTGGAGCAGGCGGTGCGGGGGGCCTCGCTCGGGGATGTGGCGCAGAGCGAGACGTTGAGCGGGCAAATCCGTCTTGGTGCGCCTGATGGCTGTGCGAACTTTCTTTTGCCGCGGGTCTGTGCGGAAATCGGGCGGGAGAATCCCGGGTTGGACATCCAGATTGTCGCTTTGCCGCGGGTGTTCAACCTGACGCGGCGTGAGGCGGATATGGCCATCGGGGTGAGTGCGCCCACCGCGGGGCGGTTGGTTGTGCGGCAGATAACGCAATACAAGCTGCATCTTGCTGCCTCGGAGGGCTATCTGGCGGAACATGGCCCGATCGAGCGACTGGAGCAGTTGGGCGCGCATAAGATGGTCGGATATATCCCCGACATGATTTTTGACCGCGAGCTGGATTATCTGGCGGATCTGGGGGCAGGGCGGGTGGCGCTAGCGTCGAACTCTGTCTCGGTTCAGGTGAACATGGTGCGTGAAGGGGCGGGTGTGGGCGTGGTGCATGATTTCAGCCTGCCGTTTGCACCAGACGTGCGGCGGATATTGACCGATGCAGTTAGTTTGACGCGGGCGTTCTACCTGATCCGCCACGCGGATGACGCCCGCAATCAAAGGCTTGCGCGATTTGCGGACCGCATCGTTGCGGGCCTGCGGGCCGAGGTGGCGCGGCTGGAGCAATTGGCGAAAGCAGCACCTGTGGCTTGACAGGGGATACCTTTGCACGCGAAGGTTGATGGACACTGCAGCTTGCGCCATGGGAGGATGATCAATGTTAGTGTCCCAAATCCTGAAATCCAAAGCCGATGATCAAGTCGTCACGGCCCTGCCATCTGTCACCATCGGAGCGGCGGCACAGATGCTCTCGGAGCGGCGCATCGGTACATTGCTGGTTTCACGCGATGGCGTAGCCGCAGATGGTATTGTGTCCGAGCGTGACATCGTGCGGCAAATCGGTCTGGCCGGTGCCGCCTGTCTGGCAGAACCTGTGAGCAAGATCATGACCACCAAACTGGTCACCTGCACGCGTGAAATGCGTGCTGACGTGGTTCTTGAAAAAATGACCGAGGGTCGCTTTCGCCACATGCCTGTGGTCGAGGAGGGCGCGTTGGTCGGGCTGATCTCTCTTGGGGATGTGGTCAAGGCGCGGCTGACCGAGCTTGCGATGGAAAAGGACGCGTTGGAGGGGATGATCCGCGGGCATTAGCGGCTCTTGCATCTTAGGGCTGTGCATGTTTGCTTGGGGTGAAAATTACACCTACCTAAAGGAGCGCGGCACATGCGCGTTGGCCTCTACCCCGGCACATTCGATCCCATCACATTGGGACATATAGACATCATCACCCGCGCTGCATCGATGGTGGACAAGCTCGTCATCGGGGTCGCGATCAACCGCGACAAGGGGCCGATGTTCACGCTCGAAGAGCGGGTCGCGATGGTTGAGGCCGAATGTGCCGTCTTGGCAGAGACCACAGGGATCGAGATTGTCGTACATGCGTTCGAGAACCTGCTGATCCATTGCGCCAAAGACGTCGGCGCCAGCCTGATCGTGCGCGGCCTGCGGGCTGTGGCAGATTTTGAATATGAATATCAGATGGTTGGCATGAACCGCCAGCTAGACAACAGCATCGAGACTGTCTTTCTGATGGCCGAGGCGCAGCATCAGGCGATTGCCAGCAAGCTGGTGAAAGAGATTGCGCGGCTTGACGGGGATGTCAGCAAATTCGTGACACCCCGCATCAATGAAGCCCTGTTGGCCCGTTTCGCCAAATAGCGTTTAGGCGCGGGCCATCACGGTGGCCGTGTCCAGCATACGGTTGGAAAAGCCCCACTCGTTGTCGTACCACGCCAGCACGCGCAGCATATTGCCTTGCTGGATCGCGGTCTGATCTAGGGCTACGATCGTGCTGTGCGGGTCGTGGTTGAAGTCGATCGAGACAAGCTCCCGCTCTGTCACGGCCATGACGCCGTTCATGCCTGTGGCGGCTTGGGTCAGGGCGGCGTTGACCTCGGCCTCGGTTGTGTCGCGGTCAAGCTCGACCACCAGATCCACACAAGAGACATTGGGCGTCGGCACGCGAATGGCGGTGCCGGCGATTTTGCCGTCAAGTTGCGGCAGCACCAGACCCACGGCCTTGGCCGCGCCGGTGGTGGTCGGGATCATCGACATCGCCGCCGCACGCGCACGGTAGAGATCGCTGTGGGCCGTGTCATGCACCGGCTGGTCGCCTGTGTAGCTGTGTACAGTGGTCATGTAGCCGCGTTTGATGCCGAAGGCCTCGTGCAAGGACAGCGCCAGCGGGGCAAGGCAGTTGGTGGTGCAAGAGGCGTTGGAGATGATCGTGTCATCCGCCGTGATGATATCGTCGTTCACACCGTAGACCACTGTCTTCATCTCGCCCTTGGCGGGGGCGGACAGCAGTACCTTGTCAGAGCCGTTTTGCAAATGCAGGCTGACGTCTTCGGCGCTGCGGAAAAAGCCCGTGCATTCCATCGCGATGTCCACATCGCCCCAATCGAGCTTCGTGGGGTCGCGTTCGGCGGTCAGGCGAATGGGGCCGCGGCCCACGTTCATCACACCGTCCGAGAAAGCAACATCGCGGCCAAAACGGCCATGCACGCTGTCGAATTCGAACAAATGCGCGCTGGTGGCGGGGGCGGTCAGATCGTTGATCGCAACCACTTCGATATCGTCGCGGCCCGTTTCCACAAGAGCGCGCAGCACGTTGCGCCCGATCCGGCCAAATCCGTTAATTCCAACCTTGATTGTCATATCGCACCTATTTCCAGTTTGTTTGCGCTAACATGCGTGTTCGCGCCAGATATAGTGCCGCAGGCCAGATTTCGCAACCTAAAGCTGGGGTCCTGTTTCGTCAGCTTGGGAATGCGGGATCGCCTAGCGCCAAAAGGCCAGCCATTCGATCAGCTCGGTCATCTTTTTCGCGAGGAACACAACGTGTTCAGTGCCGTAATAGACATAGTCGACAGCGATGGCCCCGATGATGATCAGCGCCAGTACAAATGCAATCTTGTTGGTCATGACGCGGCCCTTATCCCTTGTGCGCCCCTTCTAGGGCAGGGCAAAGGCCGCATCAAGCCTTAGCCCAGGTTGCCCATTGCCACAGCGACATCCGCCATACGCACGGAGAAAGCCCATTCGTTATCGTACCACGACAATACGCGCACAGTGCGGCCCGCCACGACGATGGTCTGGTCGGGGGCAAAGATGCTGCTGTGCTCGGTATGGTTAAAGTCGATCGAGACTTTTTGATCGGGGTCATAGGCAAACACACGGCCCATGGCGCCTTCGGCTGCGGTTTTGGCGGCCAGATTGATTTCCTCGACGGTGACATCACGCGATGCGGTAAAGGTGAGGTCGACCGCGCTGACGTTCGGGGTGGGCACGCGCATGGCGGTACCGTCCAGACGGCCCTTCAGCTGTGGCATCACTTCGCCCAACGCTTTGGCCGCACCGGTCGAGGTGGGGATGATCGCCATGGCCGCCGCACGGGCGCGGTAGAGGTCTTTGTGGCGGCGATCCAGCGTGGGCTGGTCGCCTGTGTAGCTGTGGATCGTGGTCATCAGGCCGCTTTCGATGCCGACAGATTCGTGCATCACTTTGGCCAGCGGGGCCAGACAGTTGGTGGTGCATGACCCGTTCGAGATCATCGTGTCGCTGGCCAGCAAATCGCCATCGTTGACACCAAACACAATCGTGCGGTCCACGTTCTTACCCGGCGCCGACAGCAGCACCTTTTTCGCACCTTGTTCGATGTGCGTGCGTGCCTTGTTGCCATCGTTGAACTGACCCGTGCATTCCAGCACCACGTCACACCCCGACCAGTCAAGCTCTTCCATGTTGTAGGTCGACATAACCTCGATGTCGTTCTGCCCGAGGTTCAGATATCCGTCGTCGATGCTGATCTCGTTCGGGAAGCGGCCATGCACGGAGTCGTATTTCAGCATATGCGCTGCCGTCTCGATCGGGCCTGTGGCGTTTAGCTTGATGACCTCGATGTCCTCGCGCGCGGTTTGGGCGATGTGCGAAAGGGTGCAACGGCCGATGCGGCCGAAACCGTTGATGCCGACTTTGATGGTCATGGGGGACGCTCCTGTAGGTGATCGGGTTACCAGTGCTATAGACCCCGCCCGCCTTCAGGGGCCAGAGCGAAAACCGCCTGAGAATCGGATGTTAGCGTTAAAGTTTTGGGTTAGCGGTAACAGCAGACGGCCACAGATGGTTGCAATCGCGCCTTGCTGCACTACCCTGTGATGAAACACCCGAACGGAGCTTTGGAATGAGTGGATTGATTGCCCTTTTTGACGATGTCGCAGCGATAGCAAAAGTTGCTGCATCCTCGGTGGATGACGTGATCGGGCAGGCGACCAAAGCCTCGGCCAAGGCGGCGGGGGCTGTGATTGACGATGCTGCGGTGACGCCGAAATATGTTTCGGGCTTCAAGGCCGAGCGCGAGCTGCCGATCATCTGGCGCATTACCAAGGGCAGTCTGAAAAACAAACTGCTGTATCTGCTGCCTGCAGGCCTTGCGCTGTCGGCTTTCGCGCCTTGGGCGATTGCGCCCTTGTTGATGCTGGGCGGTGCCTATCTGTGCTTTGAGGGGGCTGAAAAGGTCGCTCATGTAATGGGGTGGAGCGAGGGGCACGAGGATCACCCGCATAAAGAGACAACCATTTCCGACCCCGCCGCGCTGGAAGAGGAAAAGGCCCAAGGGGCGATCAAGACCGATTTCATCCTCTCGGCCGAGATTATGACCATCTCGCTGGCCGCGATCCCCGCAAGCAGTTTTTGGATGGAGGCGGCAACGCTGGCCGCTGTAGCGGTGATGATCACGGTGGCGGTGTACGGATCGGTGGCGTTGATTGTGAAGATGGATGATGTGGGGCTGGCCATGGCCAACAAGGGCCGTCTGTCGCCCACGCGGGCCATCGGGCGCGGATTGGTGCGCGGTATGCCCAGCTTTTTGCGCGCCCTCACGGTGGTGGGGACGGCGGCGATGCTCTGGGTCGGCGGATCGATCATTGTGCACGGGTTGGAGGAGATAGGCTTTGCCGCGCCGGCCCATGTGATCCACGATGCGGCCTATGCCGTGGGCCATGCGGTGCCAGCGGCTTGGACAGGGTTTACCGAGTGGGTGGTGAAAGCGGCAATTGACGGTGTGCTGGGTTTGGCGCTGGGATTGCTGTTGATCCCGCTGGGGGAAAAGATCGTCACACCGATCTGGCGGCGCATCTTTTCAAAGTAACGATTGGTCGGGGCAGGGCAGGTATCGGCGCCCTGTGTTCTGGATCGTCTGGTCCTGTGCCCGTCTCGGGCTTAGGTGTCCGAGCTCTGGCGGCGGTCAACTGCCGCACTTGCCAATGTGGCCAAGGCAAGCGTCGCCATGCCAAGGTGCCCGTAGATGACGTAGTTCATGAAAATTTCGCCCCATGTGCCACCCGCGAAAAGGGACAAGATTGCAGCAACGCCGCCTGTCATGATCGCTGTCAGCAAATAGGCCATTTCAATTCTCCAAAAACCGTAGGGTCCACATTACGTCCTAATCGTTAAACGGGAATGATGTTTAATCAAGACACGTACTGTTTAGGGGCCGGATGTGGCCGAACATCGCCCGAAATGTGGCAGAACTGGCACAAATTAGGCCATGACAGGCATCAATCGGTTTCCATGTTAGAAACGCAAAAGGCGAGCCCCGTTTTCGGGACTCGCCTTTAAATTGTTTTGTTCGAGAGTGTTAAAGCAGTGCTTTGGCCTTTTCAGCCACGTTTTGCGCGGTAATGCCGAACTTCACAAACAGCTCGTCCGCGGGGGCGGATGCCCCAAATCGGTCCATGCCGACAAAATCGGCTTTGCCCCATTTGCCACGCTCGCCCAGCAACCACTGGTCCCAGCCCTGACGCACACCTGCTTCGATACCGACACGCACGGCACCACCGGGCAGCACGCGCTTGCGGTAGGCTTCATCCTGCTGCGCAAACAGCTCCATGCACGGCATGGAGACAACGCGGGTGCCGATGCCTTCGGCTTGCAAGATGTCACGCGCTTCGATTGCGACACTGACCTCGGAGCCGCTGGCGATCAGGATGACCTGACGCTTGCCCTCGGCATCGACCAGCGTATAGGCGCCCTGTGCCGACAGGTTTTTGGTCTTATGCTCGGTCCGCACGGTGGGCAGGCCCTGACGCGTCAGGGACAGAACGCTTGGTGTGCTCTCTTGGGTCAGCGCCAGCTCCCACACTTCTGCCGTCTCGACCGTGTCGGCGGGGCGGAAGACCAGCGTGTTGGGCGTGCTGCGCGAGATCGCCAGATGCTCGACCGGTTGGTGCGTCGGGCCGTCTTCGCCAAGGCCGATGCTGTCGTGGGTCATCACATAGACCACAGGCACCTGCATCAGCGCGCTCAGGCGCATGGCGGGGCGGGCGTAATCGGTGAAACACATAAACGTGCCGGAGTAGGGGCGCACACCGCCGTGCAGCGCCATGCCGTTCATGGCAGAGGCCATGCCGTGTTCACGAATACCCCAATAGACATAGCGCCCATCGCGGCTGTCCAGATCGAACACACCCAGATCGGAGGTCTTGGTGTTGTTGGAACCGGTAAGGTCAGCAGAGCCGCCCACGGTTTCTGGCATGATCGGGTTGATCACTTCCAGCACCTTTTCAGACGAAGACCGCGTTGCCGCTTTGGTCGCCGCTTCGGAGGCTTGCTTTTTGAACGCTTTGATCGTCGCGCTCAGTTTCTTGGGCGCCTCGCCCGCCAATGCGCGGTTGAATGTCTCGCGCTTGGCGCGGGGCATCTTGTCGAAACGCTCCTCCCATGCGGCGCGCTCGGTGGCGCCACGGCTGCCAATCGCTTCCCATGCGGATTTGATGTCTTTGGGGATGTCAAAGGGGGCTGCGGTCCAGCCCCATGCCTCTTTCGCCGCTTCCGCCTGCGCCGGATCGGTCAATGCGCCGTGCCCCTTGGAGGTGTCTTGCGCTGCGTGGCCCAGTGCGATGTGCGTTTTGCAAGCGATCATGCTGGGCGTGTCGGTCTTTTTGGCGGCTGTCAGGGCTGCGTCAATCTCGGACGGGTTGTGGCCGTCGATTTCCTGCACGTCCCAGCCTGCGGCGCGGAAGCGCGCGACCTGATCCGTGGTGTCGGACAGGCTGACGGGCCCGTCGATGGTGATGTTGTTGTTGTCCCACATCACGATCAGCTTGCTCAGCTTGTGGCGGCCCGCGATGGTGATGGCCTCTTGGCTCACGCCTTCCATCAGGCAGCCGTCGCCCGCCATGACATACGTATAGTGGTCCACAACCTTGGCGCCGTAAGTGGCGCGCTGGATTTCCTCGGCCATGGCAAAACCTACGGAGTTGGCGATGCCCTGACCCAAGGGGCCGGTCGTCGTCTCAATCGCATCGGCAAGGAAGTTCTCGGGGTGGCCAGCGGTGCGCATGCCCATCTGGCGGAAGCCTTTGATCTGTTCGATCGGGAATTGCGCATCGCCCACAAGGTGCAGCAGCGCATAAACCAGCATAGAGCCGTGGCCCGCAGACAGGATAAACCGGTCACGGTCAGGCCAGTTGGGATCGGCGGCGTCGAACTTCAGGTGGTTGCCGAACAGGACAGTGGCCATATCGGCCATCCCGATCGGGGCACCGGAGTGGCCGGAGTTGGCATGTGCCACAGCATCCAGCGCCAAAGCGCGGATGGCGGTTGCTTTTGACCAGTGGTCGGGATTGGCGGATTGGAGGGCTTTGAGATCCACGGGATGCGGTTCCTTATAAGAGGGAAGTGCTGTTGCAGGCTCCATACCACCGCAGCGCAAAAGTTCAAGCATGGCGGCGCTTGGCACGGGGTTTCCATGCACCGCCAAGGGGGGGCATCTTCAAGCGGCGGGTGAAGTTTGCTCTCCAAGGTGCTGTTCTGAAAGGGGGGCAGTAATTCGCGGCGGCTTTGGGTAGGATTACGGAAATATTGGCTGTTAACCGATTCGCCCCCGTGGCAGGGTCGGCGACGCATACGAGTGAGTGAGAGAGGCATATGAGCGATATCGAAGAACTGCAGCGGCGGATCACTGCCGCGATGGATCAGGTCGCATTCGGTCTGGATAAAATGGGCCCCGCCACGGCAGGCCCTGACCCCGAAACCCTGCAACAGCTCGAGGACGAGCGGACCGCGAACGCACAGCTGCAAGAACGCGTGCGCAGCCTGCGCAGCAAGTCGGACGCCGAACTGGCCGCTTTGCGTGCCCAGGTGGACGAAGGCGATGCCCGCATGGCGCAACTGGATATCGAGCTGCAGCGCGTGCGCCGCGCCAATGCGCAACTCAGCGATGCCTGCGCGGCCCTGCGCGATGCCAACTCCGAAGGGGTGGGCGAGCCGCATTTGATCAACAAGGCCATGCTGGCCGAGTTGGAGGCCCTGCGCGCCGCCCGCGCCGCTGACGTGGCCGAGGCTTCGGTGATCCTCGCCAGTCTGCAGCCGCTGGTAGAGGCTGCGCAAACAAAATCCGACACACCCGAAGGAGACGCATGATGCCAGAGATCAAGATTTCCATCGGCGGACGCGAATTCGATGTGGCCTGTCAGGAGGGGGAGGAAAGCTATCTCCATGCCGCCGCCAAGATGCTGGATGACGAGGCGCAGGTGCTGGCCGATGCCGTGGGCCGCATGCCCGAGGCGCGGATGCTGCTGATGGCGGGCCTGATGCTGGCCGACAAGACCGCGAGCGTCGAAGACAAAATCGCCGAAGTCCGCGCAGAGCTGGCCGAGCGCGAGGCCGAACTCGAAGGCCTGCGCAACCTCAAGGTAGAGCCCGAGCGCATCGAGGTGCCCGTGGTGCCGCAGTCGGTCACGGACACGCTGCAAGAACTCGCCGCACGCGCCGAAGCATTGGCGGCAGCGGTGGATGAAAAAGCAGGCGGGTAGGCACCGCTCTTTAATGTGCATAGGGGGAGGACAGGGTGACCTGTCCCCCTTTTTTGTTTTTCAGCCTCTGAGTGGACTGCGATTGTTGGATGTCGTGAGATACGGTGTAGTGCGGTCAGGCTAGGGCGATGTCTGGTTTGAGCCATTTGTGCCGAATGCTATGTCGTGTGCGAACGGCGGCAATGCGCAGGATGTGAACTTTGCAAAGTTGCGTGAGCGGCTCACAGCAGACTTCGGTGCGAAACGCGTCTAATGGCTGTTCCCAGCCCAAAGCGGACATGGTGCGGGAACGATCAGTGCAGATTTTTTGCGTGTGGTCGATCGCATGCTTTAGGCAATTATGTATTTGACTAACTTAGAGCTTACTGGGACGCTCGGGTTCTACTCTTAGGAGATGTTGGCATGTCAGATCAGATCACTGTTACTTTTGAATGCAAGGTTTGTGGTTCTAGCCCAGCCACGCTGGAATTGCCCGACAACCATACCGATGACGATACAGCCAAGTGTAAATCGTGTGGTTTCGAGTTTGGGCGGTATGGAGAGATTAAGGCGAAGGCTATGGAAGCCGCTAAGTCCGAAGCCACCGACCGTATCAAAGACGTCTTCAAAAGGATGAAGGGTTGGGAGATAAAATGATTGGGCATGATGGCAATGACTGACTTTCGTAGTGGAGCCGAGTTTCAGGCGTTAATGGTCTCCCTGAGGAGGATCGAAGACGTCAATCGAGTTGCGTTTGAAGCCGCGCAGGATTCGGAGCGCAAACCTCAAGACCATCACGACCGCCGTCGCTTAGAGCAGGAAAACGAGCTGCTGAGCCGACAATTGCGCTCCGCGCTACTTAGTTCAGCCTACTCAATAGCTGAGGCAGCAATCATCGGTCTCGCCCCTAAGGTTACGAAAAAGTCTCGTGAGTTGAACCCTATCATTGAGCAGGCTCTAAGCCTTCCTGAAGGCGAAAAACCTTCTCAGCTACACATCGCACAGTACCAGCTTCAGAATGTAGCTGGCGTGTGCAAAGCTAACGATTGGGATAACGTCTGGTCCAGTTTGCACCGACTAAGGAAACTGCGGAACAAGTTAATACACTTTGGCGGGATTGGTGACGAAGAAAAACTAGCCATAAAAATAGACAGAGATGACGGTTTTCGCGCGTGGGTCGAGCCAATGTTCAAAAACTCTGAAGTCCCAATATTTGTGCTGGTCGTCGGAGAATTCCAATTCAGGAATTGGCTACAAAGGCTGCAAGCGATCATACTTGATATTGATAGCGAGTTGTCCAACACGGTGATCGAATACTGATGTGTCGCACGCTGAGGCCACGGCGCCGAAGATTTTGGACCACAACGCTTCTCCAATTACCCAGTTGACTTTGCAAAGCCCGTTTCCTGCGCGGAGCTGCCGTTCGTGCGGGGAGCAGCGAAGGTCTGGATTCCGCCAGATGTGCCAAACGAGCATGCCCGCTTTGGGCTGGGAGCCGTTATAGGATGCAATCGGGGCAGGCTCTGTTTTTGCTCGCAAACCGGGTGGGCGGCGGAACCCTAGTCAACACTCCTGTCTTGGTTACTAGCTGTTCGCATCCAACAGTCCATAGCCTTGTCTTGCCGCTGCCGGTTCCCATCCTCGAAACTCTACGCCAAAAAAACGCGCCTCCCTGCGGAGACGCGCATTTTCTCTCGGCAATCCGGAAACGCGTTAGCCGTTGGCTTCGCGGATCTTGTCTGCGGCCTCTTTGTCGAAGGCCACGCCGTTTTCGGCGAACAGTGTGTCCAACTCACCCGACAGCGTCATTTCGGTGATGATGTCGCAACCGCCGACGAATTCGCCTTTGACATAAAGCTGCGGGATGGTGGGCCAGTCGGAGTAGTCCTTGATGCCTTGGCGCAATTCTTCGTCTGCCAGTACGTTCACATCGGCATAGTCGATCTGCATGTAGTTCAGCACACCCGCGACGCGGCTGGAGAACCCGCATTGTGGCATTTCCTTGGTGCCCTTCATGAACAGGACCACGTCATTGTCGGTCACGGTTGATTTGATCTTGGTGTTTGCGTCAGTCATGGGACTTGTCCTTGTTTTTCATAAACGCAGCGTAAAAGCGCCGCGCATAGGTTTCATTATCGGCCATCGGCTGGATGGCCATATTCGCGGCGGAGGGGTTGTCACGCCCGCGGCTAAAGGCATTGCTGGTCCGCTCAAGGCTCTCGTTGCGGGCGGTTGTGCGGTTGATCTCGGTCATGTCGATGGCTTCCATCCCCAATTCAGGCTTGGGGTCGCGTTCCATTTGCGGTTGGCGCTGCGACAGGGGGCGGTAGGTTCTGCTTGCCCTGCGGTGTTGCAAGATCACGACCATGCAAAAGGCAAAGACAGCGAGGCCGATGATCGCTTCGACCATTGCGCGTTACTCTGGCACTTTGGTGGTCAGCGCCAGCGCGTGCAATTCGCCCGCCGATCCGTCCATCTTGCCTTTGAGCGCGGCATAGACGGCGCGTTGTTGTTGCACACGGTTCTTCCCGCGAAAGCTTTCGTCCGTGACCATGGCGGCCATATGCACGCCGTCATTGCCCTCGACCACGATCTGCGCGTCGGGGAATGTTTCTCGCAGAAGGTCTTCGATTTCGTGGGCTGTCATGGGCATGGGGTGTCTCCGACTTTGGGTGTTGGGACAGATGTAGTAGGCGGCGGCCCTGCGTGCAAGAGACAGCGCAATCGTGTCTTGCAATCGTGTCTTGCACATGGGCGCGGATTGTCGGACGCTGATCCCCCGATGTTTCCCCCATCTCAAAAGGATACCCTCCGTGATGCAAACCCTCACCGGCGCCCCCGAACAGGCACTTGCATGGATACGCAGCGGCAAAGGCGCGGCTCTTGCGACTGTGATCGAGACTTGGGGCTCGGCCCCGCGCCGTGTGGGCGCACAGATGGTTGTCTCTTCCGAGGCCGAGATGGAGGGCTCTGTCTCGGGCGGCTGTGTCGAGGGCGCTGTGGTGGTGGAAGCGCTGGAGGCGCTGGAGGACGGTGCGGTCAAGTTGCTGGAATACGGGGTGAGCGATGGCGATGCCTTTGCCGTGGGGCTGGCCTGTGGTGGGACGATCCGTGTGCTGGTGGAACCCATAGGGGCAGGCGGCATCCCCCAAGAGATGTTGGAGGCGCTGGTAGCGGCCCGTGCGGCGCGAACCCCCGTGGCCTATGTCACGGCGCTGGACGGTGGTGCCCGCAAGTTGGACACAACAGGCCACGCAGACCGCTTTCGCAAGGACCGCTCCGGCATAGAGGAAGACGGCAAGACATTCGTCGCCATCCACAACCCGCCCTTGCGGCTGGTGGTGGTGGGGGCGGTGCACATCGCCCAAGCGCTGGTGCCCATGGCGCGGATCGCGGGGTTTGACCCCGTGGTGATTGACCCGCGCGAGGCGTTCGGCTCTGCCGCGCGGTTCCCGGATGCGCGGGTGATTAACGACTGGCCCGACGCGGCGCTGGCGCAAGTGGGCGTAGACAGCCGTACAGCGCTGGTGCTGCTGACCCATGATCCCAAACTCGATGACCCTGCGCTGCATGTGGGGCTGCGGGCCGAGGGGTTCTATATCGGTGCGCTTGGATCCACCCGCACCCACGCGGCACGGGTGGCACGGCTGACCGAGGCGGGGTTCGACCCGCACCAGATTGCGCGCATTCGCGGGCCAGTGGGCCTTGATATCGGGGCATCGGGTCCGGCAGAGATCGCCGTGTCGATCCTTGCTCAGATGATCGAGGCGTTGCGCACCCCATGAAGTTCGGCGCAGTTCCCGTTTCACAGGCGCTGGGCTGTGTGCTGGCCCATTCTGTTGCCATCGCCAAGGGGCGGCTGCGCAAGGGGGTGGTGTTGGGCCAAGCGGATATAGATCACCTCGACGCCTTTGGCGTGACCCATGTCACCGTGGCGCGGCTGGAGCGGGGGGACGTAGACGAGAACACCGCCGCCGAGCGGTTGGCGGTATCCCTGATGCAGGGCAGCACAGCACAAAGCCGCTCGGCCCCGTTTACAGGACGGGTGAACCTGATTGCGCAGGCTGCGGGCGTGGCTGTGCTGGATGTGCCTGCGCTGCATGCCGTCAACGCCTGCGACCCGATGATTACCGTAGCCACCGTGCCCGCGCACCACCAGCTGCGCAAAGGCGATATGGTCGCCACGATCAAGATCATCTCTTACGCTGTGCCAGAGGGGGCCATAGCCACCGCCGTTAACGCGGCCCGCGGCGCGGTCAGCGTCGCCCCCGCAACCTTGCAAACGGCCACGCTCATCATCTCGGAGATTGCAGGGGGCGCGGGGGACAAGGGGCGCAGCGCCATCGAGGACCGCCTGACCGCGCTGGGCGTCACGCTGGCGCAGGTCATCGTGGTGCCCCATACCCAGGACGCCATCGCGCAGGCCATCGGGCAAGCATCCGCGCCGCTTGTGTTGATCCTCACCGGCTCTGCCACGTCCGACATTCACGATGTCGCCCCCGCCGCTCTGGTGCAAGCGGGGGGAGAGGTCACCCGATTTGGGATGCCCGTCGATCCCGGTAACCTGTTGTTTCTTGGACAGCGTCATGGGGCAGGGGGACCCCAGCAGGTTATCGGCCTGCCGGGGTGCGCGCGCTCGCCCGCGCTGAACGGGGCGGATTGGGTGCTGGCGCGGGTTGTTTGCGGTGTGGATGTGACTGCGGGTGATATCGCGGCGATGGGGGTTGGCGGCTTGCTCAAAGAGATCCCGACCCGCCCGCAACCACGGCGTGCAAAACCGTAAACCTGCGTCAAGTAAACTTTTTGGTTCTCAACATCGCGATGCCATGCTTAACTAAATCCAATCACATGAAAATAAGACACCGTCTGGGAGGACACCAATGACCCAAGTGAACATGACCGTGAATGGCAAAGCCGCCAAAGGCGAGGTGGAGGGCCGTACCCTGCTGGTGCAGTTTTTGCGCGAGAACATGGGGCTGACCGGTACGCACGTCGGCTGTGACACCAGCCAGTGCGGCGCTTGTGTGGTGCATGTGAACGGCGAAGCGGTCAAATCCTGCACCATGCTGGCGGTTGAGGCCCAAGGCGCCGAAGTCGCCACTATCGAGGGCCAAGCCGCACCAGACGGCACGCTCAACACCATCCAGCAAGCGTTTCAGGACCACCACGGCCTGCAATGCGGGTTCTGCACACCGGGTATGGTGATGTCTGCGGCGGCATTGCTCAAAGAGAACCCCAAGCCGACCGAGGCTGACGTGCGCCACTACCTTGATGGCAACATCTGCCGCTGCACGGGCTATCACAACATCGTCAAGGCAATCATGGCCGCATCCGGTCAGGACGTAGGCGCTATCGCCGCCGAATAATTCACACATATTGTGGGTCACGCCCACCCTACAGGGAGGAACGTAGGGTGGGTGAAACCCACGCTTTAGGGAGGAATAACAATGCCAAAGGATAGTGGTATCGGCGCCAGCAGCAAACGGCGCGAGGACGTCCGGTTTTTGACCGGCGAAGGCAATTACACCGACGACATCAACGTAAACGGGCAGGCGCATGTGTACTTCCTGCGCTCTGACATCGCACATGGCACGCTGACCAGCGTGGACACCTCTGCCGCTGACGGCATGGAGGGCGTGGTCAAGATCTTTACCGGCGCGGATTTCGAGGCCGTAGGCTCGGTCCCGTGTGGCTGGCAAGTCACCGACAAACACGGCGAGCCGATGCAAGAGCCGCGCCACCCCGTGCTGGCCCACGGCAAGGTCCGCCACGTAGGTGAGCCGATCGCCGCCGTGGTTGCCGAAACGCTGGAGCAAGCCCGCGACGCCGCCGAGGCGATTGTCGTCGACATTGAAGAGCTGCCCGCCGTTGTGGACATGAAAGAGGCCGTCAAAGCGGGGGCCACCAAGGTCCACGACGATCTGACCTCGAACCTGTGTTATGACTGGGGCTTTGTAGAAGAGAACAAGGGCGCTGTGGATGCGGCCTTTGAAGAGGCGGCGCATGTCACCACGCTGGAGCTGACCAATAACCGTCTGGTCGCCAACCCGATGGAGCCACGCGTGGCGGTGGGTGATTATGCCCGCGGCACGGGCGATCATACGCTCTATACCACCAGCCAGAACCCTCACGTCATCCGCCTGCTGATGGGCGCATTCGTGCTGGGCATTCCCGAACACAAGCTGCGCGTTGTGGCCCCCGATGTGGGCGGCGGGTTCGGCACCAAAATCTTCCACTATCAGGAAGAGGCATTTGTCACCTTTGCGGCCAAAGCCTGTAACCGCGCGGTTAAATGGACCTCGTCACGCTCGGAGGCGTTCATGTCGGACGCGCACGGCCGTGACCACGTCACCAAGATTGAACTGGCACTGGACGCGCAGAACAACTTTACCGCGTTGCGCACGGATACCTACGCCAACATGGGTGCCTATCTGAGCACCTTTGCGCCCTCGGTTCCGACATGGCTGCACGGCACGCTGATGGCGGGGAACTATAAAACACCGCTGATCTATGTGAACGTGAAGGCCGTCTTTACCAACACCGTTCCGGTTGATGCGTACCGCGGCGCTGGGCGCCCCGAGGCGACCTATCAGCTTGAGCGTCTGGTGGATAAAGCAGCCCACGAGCTGGGCGTAGACCCCATCAAACTGCGCCGCCAGAACTTTATCACCGAGTTCCCCTATGCCACGCCGGTAGCCGTGGAATACGACACGGGCGATTACATCGCGACGATGGACAAGCTCGAGGAGATGGCCGACATCGCGGGCTTTAAAAAGCGGCGCGAAGCGTCCGAGGCTGCGGGCAAACTGCGCGGCTTTGGCGTGAACTGCTATATCGAGGCCTGCGGCATCGCGCCGTCGAACCTCGTCGGGCAGCTGGGGGCGCGTGCGGGCCTGTTTGAGTCGTGCACCGTTCGTGTGAACGCCACCGGCGGTCTGGTTGTGATGACAGGCTCCCACAGCCACGGGCAGGGGCATGAGACGTCCTTCGCTCAGGTCGTGGCCGAGATGATCGGCATCGACGAAGGCATGGTCGAGATCGTGCATGGCGACACCGCCAACACGCCGATGGGCATGGGGACTTATGGCTCTCGATCCCTCGCCGTTGGCGGCTCTGCCATGGTACGGGCGACAGAAAAGATCATCGCCAAAGCTACGAAGATCGCCAGCCATTTGCTGGAAGCATCAGAAGCGGATGTAGAGTTGAAGGACGGGGCGTTCACCGTCGCAGGTACGGATAAATCCGTTGCTTGGGGTGATGTGACGCTGGCAGCTTATGTGCCGCACAACTACCCACTGGAAGAGATCGAGCCCGGTCTGGAAGAGACGGCGTTTTACGACCCGTCGAACTTTACCTACCCCTCAGGCGCCTATGCCTGCGAGGTCGAGCTGGACCCCGAAACGGGTCAGGTCACGATCGAGCGGTTCTCGGCGGCGGATGACTTTGGCAACATCGTGAACCCGATGATTGTGACGGGTCAGGTCCATGGCGGTCTGGCACAAGGGATCGGGCAGGCACTGCTCGAGAATTGTGCCTATGACAGCGACGGCCAGCTTTTGAGCGCGTCCTACATGGATTACGCCATGCCGCGTGCGTCGGATCTGCCGTTCTATGACGTGGATCATTCATGCCAGACGCCGTGCACCCATAACCCGCTTGGGGTGAAGGGTTGCGGCGAAGCGGGGGCGATCGGATCGCCGCCTGCCGTGGTGAACGCGGTTCTGGATGCAATGCGGTCGGGTGGGAAAGATGTGGGTCATATTGATATGCCTGTCTCGCCCAACCGTGTTTGGGAAGCGATGAATAGCTAAGTGGATTGCGGGGGCGTGATGCGCCCCCGCGACGTTGCTTTGCGCAGAGATGTTGATGGGCGCGGTGCGCCCGTGAGTTTAGAGGCAAAATGAAGCCGGGGGTTGCGCAGATTAGATGCAAGGGCCGCCCAGTGGAGAGGAAGAGAAGATGTATAACTTTGATGTTGAGATGCCGACGACTGTGGCGGACGCGGTGAGTGCCTTGTCGCGTGACGAGGCGCAGCCGATGAGTGGGGGGCAGACATTGATCCCCACGCTGAAGGCGCGGTTGGCGGCACCGTCGGTTCTGGTGTCCCTGCATGGCATCGCCGAGATGAAGGGCGTGCGCAAAGACGAGGCGGGCCAGCTGTGTGTTGGTGGCGCGACCACCCACGCGACTGTGGCAGCCGAGGCTGCGGGCGATTACCCTGCGCTGGCGTCTTTGGCGGCGCGTATTGGTGATCCTGCGGTGCGCAACCGCGGGACGATTGGGGGATCGGTTGCCAATAACGACCCGTCGGCCTGCTACCCTGCGGGTGTGCTGGCGTCTGGCGCAACTGTTGTGACCAACAAGCGCGAGATCGCGGCGGATGACTATTTCCAAGGCATGTTCGATACAGCGTTGGAAGAGGGCGAGATTGTTACGGAAGTGAAGTTCCCGATTCCCGAGGCCGCGCATTATGAGAAGCACATTCAGCCCGCGTCACGTTTCCCGCTGGTTGCTGTCTTCGTCGCAAAGTTCGCCGATGGTGTGCGTGTGGCTGTGACAGGCGCTTCGGAAAACGGTGTGTTCCGTTGGAGCGAGGCCGAGGCGGCGCTGAGCGGTAATTTTAGCGCCGATGCAGTGGCAGGTTTGAAGGCGGACGGGTCAGAGATGATCAGCGATTTGCATGGCACTGGTGCCTACCGTGCGCATCTGGTCGGCGTAATGACAAAGCGGGCTGTGGCCGCGATCACGGGCTAACACACTCAAACAGCCGCGCGGGCAATCGCGCGGCTGCTGTCTATTGTCGGTGGGGCAACGAAAAACGCCCCGTCCGTTGGGGGACAGGGCGCTTGTGCTATCTGTTCTGAGCAATCTTACTTGCTGGGCAGAGGGCCGATCAGCATGACCATCTGGCGGCCTTCCATTTTCGGGAAGTTTTCGACCTTGCCGTGATCGGTCACATCTGCTGCGACGCGTTCCAGAAGTTCGCGGCCAAGGTTCTGGTGGGCCATTTCGCGGCCGCGAAAGCGCAGTGTGATTTTCACTTTGTCGCCGTTTGCCAGAAACTTGTACACGTTGCGCATCTTGATGTCATAGTCGCCGCTGTCGGTGTTCGGGCGGAACTTGACCTCTTTGATCTCGATGATCTTCTGCTTGCGCCGTGCTTCGGCTTCGCGCTTTTGCGTCTCGTATTTGAACTTGCCGAAATCCATGATCTTGCACACGGGCGGGTTGGCGTTCGGGGAAATCTCTACCAGGTCGAGCCCTGCTTCCTCGGCCATGTCCATGGCGCGGGCGGGGGTGACGAGGCCTACGTTCTCGCCCTCTGCGCCGATGAGGCGGATCTCGGGGGAACGGATGTTTTCATTGACGCGCGGGCCGGTGTCTCGTTGCGGGGGCGCGTTATGTGGTCTGCGAGCGATGATGGTCGTCCTTTGATGATTAAGCTAGGAGTTTGCAAAGTAGACGCGCAAGCCGTGCCCTTCAAGGTATAAATCAAAGAACCTTTGGGCATTCTGGTACGTTTTCCCCTTGAACCTTTGGCCGACGGGGCGCATTTCAGCGCCAATGTTCAACACGGGCGTGCATTTATGCTCCGTGTCATAAATGAAGGGGAAGAATAAATGAAAAATTTGGTATGGATCGCATTGGCCGCAATCATCGCGGGCGGCGGTTATATGCTGTATTCTGGTCGCAGCGTGCAAGACATCACAACCAGCGTCAGCGATACGGCGACTGCTGCGGTTGAGGCGACGACGGACGCGGCCGCAGGGGCCGTTGATGCGGCCTCGGATGCGGCTGCGGATGTTGCTGAAACAGCGACCGATGCGGCGGATGCGGCAGCAGAGGCGGCTACGGATGCGGCAGCGGCAGTGACCGATGCGGCGACTGACGCAGCGGACGCGGTGGCAGATACAGCCGGTGCGGCAGCAGATGCAGCCTCGGACGCGGTTGATGCGACGGCTGAAGCAGCGTCTGACGCGGTTGATGCAGTTACAGACGCAGCAGCGGATGCCGCAGACGCGACAACCGATGCAGTAGATGCAGCGACAGAGAATGCAACGGAAGCCGCAGACGCGACAACCAAGGCCGCGACTGACGCAGCCAACGCAGCGACAGAGACAGCAACCGAAGCAGCAGACGCGACAACCGAGGCCGCGACTGACGCAGCAAACGCAGCGACAGAGACAGCAACGGAAGCCGCAGACGCGACAACCGAAGCCGCAACTGATGCAGCCAACGTAGCGACAGAAACAGCAACGGAAGCCGCAGACGCGACAACCGAAGCCGCGACTGACGCAGCAAACGCAGCGACAGAGACAGCAACGGAAGCCGCAGACGCGACAACCGAAGCCGCGACTGACGCAGCCAACGCAGCGACAGAGACAGCAACGGAAGCCGCAGACGCGACAACCGAAGCCGCGACTGACGCAGCAAACGCAGCGACAGAGACAGCAACGGAAGCCGCAGACGCGACAACCGAGGCCGCGACTGACGCAGCCAACGCAGCGACAGAGACAGCAACGGATGCCGCAGACGCCGCCACCGAAGCAGCGGACGCAGCAACAACCGAGACAACCGAAGCAGTTGTCGAAGGCACCGAAGCGGTTTCCGAAGCCGCAGCGGAAGGCTCCATGATGTCCGAGCTGCTCACCGTTGACGGCTTTAACCTCGAAAAAGTGTCCACAATGCTGGAAGAATCAGATCTGGGTGCCTTGCAGAAAACTGTTCTTTCCAAAGGTCTTGAGGCCGCTCAGGACAACCCCGAGCTGCTGAAAACCGCGCTTGATAAAATCCGCGAAGCTATGGGCATGTAAGCCTGTCGCTTTGTGACGCCGACAGGGCCGCTTCCGAGAGATCGGGGGCGGCCTTTATCATTGGCGCAAATGCGTCCAGTCGATGTTGCTGGACGTGCCAACGACCCGCATGGCGCACCAAAGGATAACGCCGATGCTGAGAACCAGCCAGACAAAGCCCCAGACCTGTGCCGTGCCGCCGAAAGCGTCGGCCAGCATATGCGCATCGGACTGTACGCCGCGCCGCGCAATCGTGTCGTCGTAGATGTCATAGGGAACATAGATCAAACTGCTGAGCCCGATGACGCGCAGCACCATGTCGTTGACGCTGTGCCCCAGAAACCGCGCACAGCCCAGCAATACGGCGCCCGTCACGCTGCAAAAGATCGCGGCAAAGACATCGCGCACGTAAAAGACCACAACCGCCAGCATCACCGCGCCCAGCAGGGCTACGACCATGCGGTCGGCCTCGCTGCGCAGGGCGATCATCAGCAGCGCCACCCCCAACAGCAACGACCCCAGATAGCCCGCCGACAGGATCGCAAACAGGTTGCCGCCCCGTGTCACCGCAAACCCGCCTTGCTGCGCCGAGATCGAGATTTGCTCAACCGAGCCGCCCGTGAGCCACGCAGCCAGCGCATGGGATAGCTCGTGCAGGAACACCACAAGGATTTTGAGCGGCAGCACCACAGGCGTCTGCCAAAGGGCAATCACAGCCAGCATAAGCGCCAGCAGTTGCCAATGGGATCTAAGATATGTCATCGCCCGATCACGCCTGAGCGGGCGGGCGATGTCAATTCACGTGGCGCGTTTTAGCCGACAAAGGCTTTTTCGACGACGTAGTGCTTGGGGTCGGAGTTGGCCCCTTCCTCAAGGCCGAAACCTTCCAGCACCGCTTTGATATCGGTGTTCAGGCCCATTGACCCGCAGACCATCGCACGGTCCGTCTCGACGTTGATGCCGTCAATGCCAAGATCTTTGAACACCGTGCCATTCTCCAGCAGCGTGGTGATGCGGCCCATCTTGGGCGATTGCTCTCGCGTGGTGGTGGGGTAGTAGCGGATTTTGGCGAGGTTCTCGACACCGATCAGCTCCTGCATCATCTCGTCTGCTTGCAGGTCTTCGATCAGCTTGCGTGAATACTCCAGCTCGGCCACATCGCGGCAGGTATGGGTGATCACGACCTCGTCGAATTTCTCGTATGTCTCCGGCTCGCGCAGCAGGCTGGCGAAAGGCGCAAAGCCGGTGCCGGTGGCGAAAAACCACACCCGTTTGCCGGGCAGCAGTGCGTCATGGACCAGCGTGCCCACGGGCTTGGGCCGCAAGATGATCTCGTCGCCGACTTTGATGTGTTGCAGCTTTGAGGTCAGCGGGCCGTCCTGCACCTTGATCGAATAGAACTCCAACTCGTCGTCCCACGCAGGCGACGCGATGGAATAGGCGCGCAGCAGGGGTTTGACCTTGCCTGTCTCGGGATGCGGGTCGCCCATCAGGCCGATCATCACAAATTCGCCCGAGCGAAAGCGCAAGGACGCAGGCCGCGTCACGCGGAATGAAAACAGACGGTCCGTCCAATGGGTCACGGCGGTCACCGTCTGGGCATCGGGCAGGGTGGGCACGGGTTTTGCGGTCTGGGTGGTCACGGGTGAATGCTCGGTCATGGTTTCTCCGCAGAGCGCAGGCTCCGCAGTCCTTTTATTAGACAAGGGGAAGGGGGCGCGCAATGCACCCCCCGTTGGCAAAGCTGTGGGCGGGGTTATCCGCGTAGGCGGGCCTGATAGTCATGCGCCCGCCAGTCGGCGCGGAACAGCCATTGGTCCTGCGGCTGGCGGGCGGCAAGCTGGGCGTCGATCTCGACCTCGTCAAAGCCGGATCTGCGCGCCATGGCGTATTGATCGGCCAGAACATGGCCCCGCGCCCGCAGGCGACCCGTATAGCCGCGCAAGCGCAAGGCCCGCGCAATGCCAAAGCCGCGCCCGTCCGCGCTGGAGGGGAAGTCGATGCGGATCATTTGCAGACCCTCCGGCAGGGGGATGTCCTGCGGCTGCGTGTCCGAGGGCACATCCAGCGCCACGCAATCATTCGCCGCTCCGATCCCGCAATAGCCTGCGGTCCAGTCGTCTTCGGAAAAGCCTGTGTCGGTTACAATCACGCTCATGTCGTTGCTCCTGTGCGGACCATCTTGCCGTCCACAAAATGAATGCCGCATTCGTCTTTGTCCTGATCACGCCAGCGGCCCGACCTTGGGTCTTCGCCTTCGGCGACGGGGGTGGTGCAGGGCGCACAGCCGATCGAGGGATATCCGCGGGCCACCATCGGGTGGCGGGGCAGGAGGTGATCGGCCATGTAATTGGCCACATCGCGGGCGTCCCACCGCGCCATCGGGTTGATCTTGAGGTGCGGTGTGCGGCCTTCGCGTTCCTCGACCTCAAAGGGCGACAGCTCGGCGCGGCGCCCCGATTGAAAGCGTTTGCGGCCCGAAATCCACCCGTCCACACCGCTGAGCGCGGTGGTCAGGGGCTGCGTTTTGCGCAGCGCGCAGCAGGCATCGGGGTCACGTTTGTGCAGCGTGTTGTCAGGGTCTTCGCGGGCGATGTTGCCGCTGCGCATGACGGTCACATTGGTCAGACCCAGATGCCGCGCCAGATCGCGTTGATAGGTCAGCGTTTCCGGAAACAACAACTCGGTATCGATAAACAGGACCGGAATATCCACGCTGACCGAGGCGGCAAGGTGCAACAGCACCACCGAATCCGCGCCAAAGCTGGACACCAGGGTGATGTTCGGCACTGTCTCGAATCCCGCCGCGATGATGTCGCGGGCAAGGCTGTGGTCGGTCTGCGCATTCAGCGCCTGTGCCCGCGCATGCAACGCCGCGTTGGCGGCATTGCGTTGCTCGTCAGTCAGCCAGAAGGGTTGCAGGGGGGAGGTATCAAGCGGCATCTGATTGTTTCTCCGGATAAAGGGCAGCCTTGAACGGTGCGGCTCCGAGACGGTTGTAGGTCTGTAGGAAAGTCTCGGCAGGCTCGGTACGCAAGTCAAGATATGCCAGCACCAAACGCTCGACAGCGCCTACAATTTCATCAGCGCCAAAGCCGGGCCCTGCGCGTTCACCGATCCGCGCAGTGTCGGTGGCGTCACCGCCCAGCGTGATCTGGTAATTCTCGACGCCCGCACGGTCCAGCCCAAGGATGCCGATATGGCCCACGTGGTGGTGCCCGCAGGCATTGATGCACCCCGAGATCTTGAGCTGCAAAGGCCCCACATCATGCTCAAGCTTGAGCGCGTCGAAATGCATCGCAATCTCTTGCGCGACAGGAATGGACCGCGCCGTGGCCAGCGCGCAATAGTCCATACCGGGGCAGGCGATGATGTCCGAGATCAGGCCGATGTTCGCTGTCCCCAACCCCTGTGCCCGCAACGCGGCATAGACCGAGGGCAGATCGGATTTATGCACATGCGGCAGGATCACGTTCTGCTCGTGGCTGATGCGGATATCGTCGTGTCCATAGCGCTCGGCCAGACCCGCGATCAGCTTCATCTGCGCGGCAGAGGCATCGCCCGGCGTTTTGCCATGCGCCTTAAGGCTGATCGACACAATGGCATAGCCATCCGCCTTATGCGCGCTCAGGTTCGTATCGGCCCAAGAGCGGAACAGCGGGTCGTTTGCATACGCCTCGTCAAAGCTGCGCGTGTCGGCGGTTTTGAATTTCGGCGCTGCGAAATCCGCCTCGATCCGCGCCAGCAGTTGCTGGTCGACGCCAGTGAATTGCGGGCGGATACGGGCATAGGCGGCGTCCACGCGGGCGCGGATGTCCTCGATCCCGTTCTCGTGCACGGTGATCTTGATGCGGGCCTTGTATTTATTATCGCGCCGTCCCAGCAGGTTATAGACCGACACGACGGCCTCCAGCGTGGGCAGCAGATCGGCGGCCTCGACAAAGTCGTACAGGACCTTGCCGATCATAGGAGTGCGGCCAAGGCCACCGCCGATGATTACCTCAAACCCGCGCTTGCCGTCGCGTTCAACAATGCGCAGGCCGATGTCATGGGCACGCACCACGGCGCGGTCATGGGCGGCACCTGATACGGCGACCTTGAATTTACGCGGCAGGAACTGGAACTCGGGGTGGTCCGTCGACCACTGGCGGATCAGTTCGGCGATGGGGCGCGGGTCCGCGATCTCGTCCGCGGCGGCACCTGCGAAGTGGTCGGCGGTCACGTTGCGGATGGTGTTGCCCGATGTCTGGATGGCGTGCATGTTGACGGTCCCCAGCGCATCCAGCATGTCAGGCACATCGCGCAGCTCGGGCCAGTTGTACTGGATGTTCTGACGCGTGGTGAAATGGCCATAGCCCTTGTCCCACTTGGTGGAGATGTCCGCCAGTACGCGCATCTGTGCGCTGTTGAGCGTGCCATACGGGATCGCCACGCGCAGCATATAGGCGTGCAATTGCAGATAAAGCCCGTTCATCAGGCGCAGCGGCTTGAATTCATCCTCGGTCAGCGAGCCGTCGATGCGGCGCTCGACCTGAGCGCGGAACTGCGCGTTGCGTTCCGCCAGAAAGTCGCGGTCAAAATCGGAATAATGGTACATTACTGGGTCTCCTGTTTGCCGTGGGCATAGTTGGACGGGCCGCGCGCGCGAAAAGCTTCGCGGAAATGTGCGGGCGTGGGGGTGCCGCTGTCTTCGGACACGGGCATCAGATAGACGCCGACGACCTGCTCACCCGCCAGTGTGGCAGCACCTTCAAGGCGGGCGTTTGCCTGTGCCTCGTCGTGCAGAACTTCTGCCTCGGCCAGATCGCGCACCCATGTGGTGCCGCGCAGATAGACAACATCGCCCAGCAGCAGCGCGTTGGCGGTGATAACGGATGGTTTAAACGCTTTGGGCATTTGCAAGCTCCTGATGCAGGGGGGCGGCGGCGGCGGCGGCCGCACGGGGCGCGAGGCCAAGGAAAGTGAGGGCAGGGCCGGACATGTCGGCCGCTTCCAGCGCGGCGGGCAAGGCATCCAGCGTGGTGCAGATAATGCGCTGATCGGGGCGCGAGGCGTTCTCGATCAGGGTGACAGGCGTGTGGCGGTCCGCGCCGTGCATCAGCAGGCGGCCCTGGATAAACCGCGCCGACTTTTTGCCCATGTAGATCGCGGCGACTTCGTTTTCCTGCGCCAGCGTTTTCCAGTCATGGTCGGCAAAGCCGCGGGTGTCATGTCCTGTCAGGAACCGCACCGAGGCATTGCGCCCGCGCCGCGTCAGGCTTTGCCCGATCGAGGCCACCGCCGCCGAGGCCGAGGTAATCCCCGGCACAATGTGCCAGCCGATGTTATGCGCATCCACGGCGTCGATCTCTTCGTCGAGACGGCCAAAGACGGTGGCATCACCCGATTTCAGCCGCACAACCTGTGCGCCTGTTTGGGCATGTTCGACCAGCAAAGCGTTAATGTGCTCTTGGGGGGTGTGGGGGCCAAAGCCTTCCTTGCCCACGTCGATCATTGTGGCCTCGCGGCGGGCGAGCTCGAGGATCTCGGGCGTGATGAGGCGGTCATAGATCACCACGTCAGCCTCGTCCAAGGCGCGGCGGGCTTTCAGCGTCAGGAGTTCAGGATCACCGGGGCCACCGCCGACAAAGGCCACATGGCCCTCGCGGGCTTGGGTGTTCAGATGTGTATCGAGCAGATCCTTCAATGCGGGCAGCACGCGCTCTTCGCCCTCGGCCACGGCTTTGGGGCCTGCGTTAAAGTAAAAGGCGCGCCAGAAGTCGCGACGGGGACGGCCGAAGGGCAGCGCATAAGATGCCTTGCGGAACGTCTTGCCGATACGCGCCAGCGTGCCAAGCGATTGGGGTAGGCGCTCCTCCAGATCGGCCTTGATCGCACGGGCCAGCACGGGGGCCGCCCCTTCGGTGCCGATGGCGATGGTGACGGGATCACGGTCGACGATGGCGGGCGTGATAAACTGGCTGTCCTCAAGGTTGTCGACAATGTTGATCAATGCGCCGCAGCTGCGCGCCAGATGGGCGGTGCGGGCGTCTTCGGCGGCATCTTCGTTTGCGCCGTAAAACAGCTTGGCGCAGACAGCATCGCCATAATCCATCGCCCGCGAGACCAGCGTAAGGCGGCCCGCTTCGTGCCACTGGGCAATCTCGGGCGCGGCCTCTGCGGCAAAGACGGTGATCTTGGCCCGCGATTTCATCAGCAAGCGTAGTTTGGCCAATGCTGCGTCGCCGCCGCCCGATACGATGATCCGCGCCGTGTCTGTGCTGAGGAAGATGGGGAAGTGATCCATGCCAGTGTCCTTGTTGCTTGAGGTTCAATATAGAACTTTATTCCAATATTGCGCCATATGGCGGCTTACATAAGGAAGATTGTTCTGTATTGGTGGTGCTGCGGAACAGCGGGTTTCAAAAAGAAGGAAATACAGAATGAGCGTTCGGATAGACGACACAGACAGGAAAATTCTTGCGGCCTTGCAGCGGGATGCCAGCCAGTCGCTGGATGATATCGCCCGCGAAGTAGGCTCTTCCAAGACGCCGGTGTGGAACCGGATTCGTAAAATGCGCGAGGCGGGGGTGATCGGGCAGCAGACTGTTGTGCTGGACGCCGAGGCGCTGGGATTCGAGGCGTGTTTCTTTGTGTTGATCCGCACATCCGAGCACGAGGCCGACTGGCAGGGGCGGTTCCTGAAAGCGCTGCAAGACAGGCCAGAGGTGCAAGAAGCACACCGTCTGGCGGGCGACATCGACTATATCCTGAAGGTGCGGGTGGAAAATGCGCGGGCCTATGACAGCTTTTATCAGGCGCTCATATCCGAAGTGCGGGTGCATAACGTGACGGCGCTGTTGTCGATGGAGCAAATCAAATCCACGACGATGCTGCCGCTTTAGCCACGTGACCGCACAGCGCGCTGCCGCGCACGACATATTTGGCGCGTGACGCGGGCCTGAGCCACGATCGCGGGCGGGGTATGGTCGGGCGAAAGGCGCGACAGTGCTGGCCAATGCAGGGGCGGGGCCGTAAAACAGCTGCTATGACGTATCGCTACCTCAGGCGGGGGCTTAACAGTTTTGTGTTTCTGACCTGCGTGGCGCTTTTGTCGACGGGGGTCTGGCGCTATGCCACGCATCAGGGGCTGGACCAGCTATCGGCGCGCGGTGCTGCCGATCTGGCGCTGGCCAGTGACCGGTTGGAGGGGCAGTTGCAACGCTACCGCGATCTGGCCGTGGTGATGGCGGATCATCCGCAGGTTGTCAGGGCGCTGGCCGAGGGGGCAACGCCTGATGACCGCGCCTTGTTGCGCAATGTGGCGGACCGTGCGGCGGCGTCAGATGTGATGGTGGTCGACCGCGCAGGTGCGCTGTTGGTGGCCGCCGACAGCGGGGCGGGCAGTGCAAGTGCGGCGGCCTTTGTGGGCCGTGCGCTCAACGGCGCTTTGGGGCGCGGGTACGGGCCTGATGCGGCTGCGGGGCGTGCCTATTTCTATGCCGCACCTGTGTTTGGCGCGGGGGGGCGTGTCTTGGGCGCGTTGGTGGTGTCGACGGATCTGGCATCGGTGGATTATGCGTGGCGCGGTGACACGCCAGCGGTGTTTTTCACCGACGGCAGCGGGCAGGTGCAGGTTTCCAACCGGTCCGAGCTGATCTTTTGGCAACGCCCGCAAGGGGCGGCAGGGTTGCGCCCGCCGCAGGGTGATTTGCCCGACTTCGACGTCTCCTACAGCGGCGGGCACGAGATTTGGCGGCTGGGTTGGGGCCGCTACCTGCCGCGCGAGGCGCTGCATCTGGCGCAGGATCTGCCCGTGATCGGCATGACGGGCGAGGTGCTGGTGGATGTGGCCCCTGTGCGCAGTCTGGCGGCGGCGCAGGCCTTTGCTGTAGCCGCGCTTTGTCTGGCGTTTGGGGCGCTGTTGTTCCTCGCGACCGAGCGGCGGCGCACGCTGGCCCGCGCCAATGCCCAGTTGGAGGCCCGCGTCCGCGCCCGCACCCAAGCCCTGCGTGACACCAATGACGAGCTGCGCCGCGAGGCGCAAATCCGCGAGGAAGCCCAAATGGCGCTGGCCCGTGCGCAAGACGATCTGGTGCAGGCCAGCAAGCTCAGCGCTTTGGGCCAGTTGAGCGCAGGCATCAGTCACGAGCTGAACCAACCGCTGATGGCGGTGCAATCCTTTGCCGAAAACGGCGTCGCGTTCATCGAGCGGGGCCGCCCCGAGCGTGCGTCCGAAAACCTGTCACGGATTGCGGATATGGCGGGCCGCATGGGGCGGATCATCAAGAATTTGCGGGCGTTCTCGAAACAGGAGCCTGTGCAGCAGGTCGAGGTTGATCTGGCCGCTGTGCTGGCGCTGGCGCTTGAGTTGACGCAGACGCGGCGGGCGGCGATGGGGGTGACGCTGGACTATGATGCGCCTGCCGCGCCTGTCTGGGTAAAGGGGGGCGAGGTGCGGCTGGGGCAGGTGTTTGTAAACCTGATCAGCAACGCGCTGGACGCGATGGAGCAGCGCGACACCCGCCGCCTGACCCTGACGCTGGACCAAACCGCAGGCATCAGCGCCAGCGTGCGCGACACAGGGGTGGGCATCAAAGCGCCCGAGCAAGTGTTCGATCCCTTCTATTCCACCAAAGACGTAGGCGCCGCCAAAGGCGTAGGCTTGGGCCTGTCGATCAGCTATGCCATTGTGCACAGTCTGGGCGGCGAAATCCGCGCACATAACACCAAAAACGGCGCGTGTTTTACCGTCACCCTGCAACCCGCCACAAGGTCCGAGGCCGCATAATGCGCAAAGTACTGTTAGTTGATGATGACGCCGCCGTGCGCGAGGCGCTGGCCCAAACGATCGAGCTGGCCGATCTGGACTGCATCGCCGCAGGCTCGTTCATTGTGGCGGCGGATCATATCACGGCTGCATTTGACGGGGTCGTTATCTCGGACATCCGTATGCCGGGGCGGGACGGCTTTCACCTTTTGGCGCATGTGCGCGGCATTGACCCCGACCTGCCTGTGATCTTGCTGACGGGCGAAGGCGACATCCCCATGGCTGTCAAAGCGATGGGCGAGGGGGCGTTTGATTTTCTGGAGAAGCCCTGTGCCGCCTCGAACCTTCTGGCCGTGGTTGAGCGGGCGTTGAAAACCCGTGCGCTGGTTCTGGAAAACCGCGAGCTGCGCCAACTGGTAGAAAGCGGCGATCCTGCGGCCCGCATGATCTTCGGCACCTCGGCGCTGGCCGAAGAGTTGCGTGCGCAGGTCCGCCGCGTGGCGCTGGCCACGGGCGATGTGCTGGTTTCGGGGGCGCAAGGCTCGGGCATCTCGAAGGTGGCAGAGGTGATCCACCTCAGCTCGCCGCGCTCCAAGCGGCCGTTTTTAAAACGGGCGGCGGCGGACATGGACGCCAACGCGCTGCAAGAGGCGATCACGCAGGCCGAAGGCGGCAGCCTGTTTGTGGACGAGATCACGATGCTGCCCGCGCAAAGCCAGCTTGCCCTGTCAGAGGCGCTGGATGCGGGGCCCGCCACACGGCTGATTGCAGGCTCGACCCGTGACCTTGCCGCCGCACTGGAGGCGGGGCGGCTGAATGCGGATCTGTATTACCGTCTGGTCGTGATGCCCGTGCGCGTGCCTGCCCTGGCCGAGCGCCCCGAGGACATCCCCGTGTTGTTCCGCCGCTATGTCGCCCAAGCCGCCGAGCAATCGGGGCAGCAGGCCCCCGAAATCACCCCGCAAATCGAGGCCGCCCTGATGGCACGGGACTGGCCCGGCAACGCCCGCGCTTTGATGAGCGAGGCCATGCGCTTTGTCATCGGGATGCCGCTGTCCGACGGCGCTGCGCCGCAGGACGCGGACGCACACCTTGGCCTGTCCGAACATCTGGCGCAGGTTGAGCAATCGCTGATTGAGGGCGCTTTGCGCCGTGCGGCAGGTCAGGCAACCCAAGCGGCCCAGGCGCTGAAGCTGCCGCGCAAAACCTTTTACGACAAATGCGCCCGCTACGGCCTGCGCCCCGAAGATTTCCGCCCCTGAGTCGCACCGCGTCAAGTGTGCGGAATTTCGCACAAGTGGCGTGATGCGGGTGCGGTTTATCGCACATTGATAGCGATAACAGAAATTCCCTCCGCGTAACATATTGATTTTAAGCGCGTCCCCCTTGGCGCGCCAAGCGTCTTGCGGCCAGCCAAGCGACACCCAATAGTATCGCCAGCGCGGCCTTATCGCCGCCTGTAAATAAATCTCTGGGAGGAGACATCATGAAATTCGTAACAGCGGCCGTTCTGGCCATCACCATGTCCGCAGGCGCAGTTGCCGCCGCATGTGACGACGGCGAGATCGTCATCAAACTGTCCCACGTGACCAACACGGACAAGCACCCCAAAGGCATCGCCGCATCCCTGCTGGAACAGCGCGTCAACGACGAGATGAACGGCAAAGCCTGCATGGAGGTCTTCCCGAACTCCACACTTTATAACGATGACCAAGTGCTTGAGGCGTTGCTGCAAGGCGACGTTCAGATGGCGGCGCCATCCCTGTCCAAGTTCGAGCAGTTCACCAAGCAATTCCGCATCTTCGATCTGCCCTTTATGTTCAAAAACATCGACGCCGTGGACGAGTTCCAGAACTCTGAAACCGGTCAGGCGATGAAAGAATCCATGACACGCCGTGGCCTGCTGGGTCTGGCTTTCTGGCATAACGGCATGAAGCAGATGTCGGCTAACGTGCCGTTGAACTCACCCACCGATGCCAATGGCCTCAAGTTCCGCGTGCAAAACTCGGACGTGCTGAAGGCACAAATGGCGGCGATGGGTGGCTCACCCCAGCCGATGGCCTTCTCCGAAGTGTACGGCGCGCTGCAAACCGGCGTTGTGGACGGCCAAGAGAACACATGGTCCAACATCTACGGCAAGAAGTTCTTTGAAGTGCAAGACGGCACCACAGAGACAAACCACGGCATCATCGACTATCTGCTGGTGACCTCGACCGATTGGGTCGACAGCCTGCCGGCAGATGTGCGTGACCAGCTGATGACCATCGTCGGCGAAGTGACTGCTGCGCGTAACTCTGAGTCCACAAAAGTGAACGCAGACGCCAAGCAGGCGATCATCGATGCGGGCGGCGTTGTTCGTCAGCTCGACGCCGCACAGCGTGAAGAGTGGGTTGCAACCATGAAACCCGTTTGGGAACAGTTCATTGGCGACGTTGGCCAAGAAAACGTAGACGCAGCTCAGGCGATCAACGCCAAGCACTAATCACCCCTTGTGGTGTGCGGCCGGCCCCCGATGGGGCTGGCCGTTTTTATTTCCATGGAATCTGGACAGGAGGGTCGCATCATGGCGGGCCATTCTTCGACACAAACCGGGCTTGCGCGGATCGTGAGCGAGATCGAAGAGACTGCGATTGCAGTTATACTCGGTCTGATGACGGTGATCACATTCATCAATGTGGTGCTGCGCTATGGCTTTAACACGGGTCTTATCTGGGGGCTCGAGGTTGTGACCTTCCTGTTTGCATGGCTTGTGCTGTTCGGCATGTCCTATGCTGTCAAAGTGACGGCGCATCTGGGTGTGGATGCGGTTGTGAACCTGTTTTCCGAGGGGCCGCGCAAGATTCTGGCGACCATCGCGGGCATTGTTTGCGTGATCTACGCCGCCTTGCTGCTGAAGGGCGCGTGGGACTATTGGGCGCCGTTTGCGGGGCTGGATGCCACCACGGGCCGCTGGTTCCCCACAGGGTTCGAGAACTCGCGCGATCAGGCATGGTACGAGGTGATCGACACGCCGATCCCCGACTGGCTGCGCTTTATCGAGCCATTGATGAACGAGGGCGAGGCATACGAAAAGCTGCCGCGTTTCATCCCCTATTTTATGATGCCTTTTGGTGCGGCGCTGTTGTTGCTGCGGTTTGTGCAGGCTTTGGTCAAGGTCGTGCAGGGGCGTCAGACTGGGCTGATCGTCAGCCACGAAGTCGAAGACGCCATCGAAGACGTCAAACACATGAACGCGGAGCGCTAAGCCATGGAAGTTATTGTTCTATTCACCATGGTCGTCGGGCTGATGCTGATCGGTGTGCCGATCGCCATTTCGCTGGGCCTGTCGTCCATTATCTTTTTGCTGGCGCTGTCGGATACGTCGATGGCCTCTATCGCGCAGACGTTTTTCCAAGCGATGGCAGGGCATTACACGCTGCTGGCGATTCCGTTTTTCATTCTTGCGTCGTCGTTTATGTCGACGGGGGGCGTTGCAAGGCGGATCATCCGCTTCTCCATTGCGCTTGTCGGGCATTTGCCTGGTGGTCTGGCGATTGCGGGTGTCTTTGCCTGTATGCTGTTTGCCGCCCTGTCAGGCTCGTCGCCAGCGACTGTTGTGGCCATCGGTAGCATCGTGATCGTGGGCATGCGCGAGGTCGGTTATACCAAGGACTTCGCCGCAGGTGTGATCGCCGTGGCAGGCACGTTGGGTATCCTGATCCCGCCCAGTATAGTGATGGTGGTCTATGCCTCTGCCACGGATGTATCCGTAGGGCGGATGTTCCTTGCGGGTGTCATCCCCGGTCTGCTGGCGGGCACAATGCTGATGGTGACGATCTATATTATCGCCCGCGTGCGTGATTTGCCAAAGGGCGAATGGCGCGGCTGGGGAGAGGTGCGCCGCTCCGGCATCGAGGCCGGCTGGGGGCTTTTCCTGATCGTGATCATCCTTGGCGGCATCTATGGCGGTATCTTTACCCCGACCGAAGCTGCGGCTGTGGCGGCGATCTATGCCTTCTTGATCTCCAGCTTTGTCTACCGCGATATGGGGCCGCTGCATGTGAAGGGCGAGGGTGCGAACCTTGCGCTTTGGGCCAAGCCGCAGGCGCTGCTGACCGTGTTCTTCCACCGTGACACCCGCGACACGCTGTTTGAAGCGGGCAAGCTGACGGTGACGTTGATGTTCATCATTGCAAACGCGTTGATCCTGAAACACGTGCTCACGGATGAGCAGATCCCGCAGCAAATCTCGGCTGCGATGCTGGATGCGGGGTTTGGGCCGGTGGTGTTCTTGATTATCGTGAACGTGATCTTGCTGATCGGTGGCCAGTTCATGGAGCCATCGGGCCTGTTGGTGATTGTAGCGCCCTTGGTGTTCCCCATCGCGATCGAGTTGGGCATTGATCCCATTCACCTGGGCATCATCATGGTGGTGAACATGGAGATCGGGATGATCACGCCGCCTGTCGGACTTAACCTCTTTGTGACGTCTGGCGTGGCGAATATGCCGATGATGAACGTCGTGCGTGCGGCCCTGCCGTTTCTGGCGGTATTGTTCATCTTCCTGATTATGGTGACGTATATTCCAGCGATCTCGACTTGGCTGCCGACGCTGATGATGGGGCCGGAGATCATTGTGAAATAGCGTGATCTAACGGAGCAGGCTGCGCCTGCACGACATTATGGCACTGCTTGGCAAGGGGCGCAGGACTTTTGATGGTCTTGCGCCCTTTGCTGGTTACGGGTTTGAGTTTATTGGCAAAATGAAGAAGCCGTGGTGCGTCAGCTTTGGGCCAGTGCCGTGACGATGGGGGCGAAGTCGCTGGCTTTGAGGGAGGCGCCGCCGACGAGGGCGCCGTCCACGTTTTCGGCCGTGAAGATTTGCGCTGCGTTGTCGGGTTTGACGGAGCCGCCGTAGAGGAGCGGGATGGCGTTGGCTGTATCTGCGTCGAAGCGTGTGGTGAGGGTGGCGCGGATGAAGTCGTGGACTTCGATGATTTGGGGTAGGGTCGGGATTTTGCCGGTGCCTATGGCCCAGATCGGTTCGTATGCGATGATGGTGTTTTCTGCGGAGGCGGCGTCGGGAATGCTACCTGCGAGCTGCGTCGCGATGAGGTCGAGGGTGGTACCGTTTTCGCGGGTCTCGAGGTCTTCGCCGATGCAGATGATCGTGTTGAGGCCCGCGGCCCAGGCGGTGCGGGCTTTTGCAGCGATGTCTGCGTCTTGTTCAGCGTGGGCTGTGCGCCGCTCGGAATGGCCGATGATGACGTGGGCCGCACCCGTGTCGACGATCATCGCGGCGGATGTATCGCCTGTATAGGCGCCGCTGGTTTCCGCGTGGCAGTCCTGTGCGCCGATGCGGATGCCTGTATTTGCGGCGATCTGTGCTGCGCGAAACAGCAGGGGGGCAGGCGGGCAAATCAACACCTCGGGGGCGTTTGCAGGCAGCAGCTTTTGCAGGGCCGAGATTTCGGTCAAGGTGGCGCTTGTGCCGTTCATTTTCCAGTTGCCTGCAGCCAGTTTGCGTCGCATGGGCGCTCCTATGTTATGGGTTGGGCGTGTTTAGCATCCGTGGCGCGGCACTTCAACGCGCAGGGCGGGCTAGCGCAGCGCCTCCATCGCCTGACGGGCCAAGGCGCAGGCGTTTTCGGGATCGTCGAGGGAGGCATCGGGGAGGGTCCAGTAGGGCATGGCGGCGGTTTCGCCGTTCTTGCGCGCATAACGCCATTGGGTGCCGCCCAGATCGTGCATCCGTTCGGCAAATGGCCCTTTGGGCGCTTTGAGCAGGACGCGCCCGTCAGACAGTTGCAGGGCAAAGATGGTGCCCCCGCTATAGAAGCCCATGCCGCCGAACATGCGGCGGGTGGTCAGGTCGGGGATGTCGTCAAACAGCTCAAGCGCGAAGGCCATATCGGCCGCGCCAAGGCTCATTTCGCGAAGAGCGTTTCGTCGAACTTGATGGATTCGCCGCAGCCGCAGGCCTCGGAGACGTTGGGGTTGTTGAACTTGAACCCGCTTTCGAGCAGCGAAGTCTCGTAATCGACCTCGGTGCCGAAGAGAAACATTTGCGCCATGGGGGCGATCATCACGCAAGCGCCGTCCTGGGTCACGACCTCGTCGTTGGGATCGGGGTCGTCGACGTATTCCATGGTGTATTCCATGCCCGCACAGCCGCCTTTTTTGACGCCGATGCGCAGTCCCGCGTGGCCCTTGGCCTGCATCAGTTTGATGATCTGTGCCGCCGCTTTATCGGTAATGGTGACGGCCTGTTTGCCTGGAATGCCGAACATGTCTGGTCTCCTTTACTGCGTCCAAGGTAGGGACGCGGGGCCGAATTCTCAAGAATTACATAAAGCCTAGTTCAAGCCGCGCCTCGTCTGACATCATATCCATGCCCCATGGCGGCTCCCACACCAGATCGACGTCGACCTGTTTGACGCCTGCGATGGGTTCGACCGCATCGGCGACCCAGCCGGGCATTTCACCCGCGACAGGACAGCCCGGCGCTGTGAGCGACATCTTGATCGCGACCGCGTTCTGCTCATCGATGTCGATGGTATAGATCAGGCCCAGCTCATAGATATTCACGGGGATTTCAGGGTCATAGACCGAGCGGCAGGCCTCGACCACTTGCTCATACAGCGGATGATCCGTGCTGGACGGGGCAATCAACGGTGTGCCTTCGAGCGGGGGGGTCGTGTTGGTCATATGCGCCTCATTCCTATTCTTGAGCATTTATATAGGGATTGCGGTCTGCCGCGTCCAGTGGGGGGCGGCAGACATTTCACGGTGCATTTGGCCTTTGTCAGCCCTCGTTGATGTCGCGGGTAACGATGCGGGCGCCGCTCGACTGGCTTTTGAACACCAGTTTCAGCACGATCCACGCCACCAGCGACAGGCCTGCAAACAGCGCCATCAAGGCCGAGGTGTTTGTGATCAGCCCAAGGCCGACCACCGCCGTCATCGCCAATGCGCCCAAGGCGAAGCCAAGGAAGATGGAGGCGGGGGCGATCAGCTCGATCAGGGCCAGTGCGAGGGCGGCGCAAAGCCAGACCCACCAGACGTGAAGCAGGCTCTCCATATCAGCCGCGCCCCTTGAGCAGTTTGAACGCATCGCCAAAGGCGGCCAGCGCCTCGGAGGGGACAACGATGGTATTGCTGCCTTGGCCGCTGCTCATGGTGCCGAGCGCTTCGACCTGTTTCAGCGCGATCTGGTATTGCGCGGCCTCCAGCCCGTTTTCGTTGATTGCGGTGGCAACCACTTGTGTAGCGTAGCTTTCGGCGTCGGCCAGCACGCGGCGGGCCTTGGCCGTCTGCTCGGAGGCGTAAAGTTCCGCATCTGCCGCCAGTTCCACGGCGCGTTTGGAGCCTTCGGCCTCGGTCACTGCGGCGCGGCGGGCGCGTTCGGCGTTCAGCTGTTGCATCATCGCGGCGCGGGTCGCAGCATCAAGGTTCACGTCGAGGATCTCGGCGCGGGTCACTTCGATGCCCCAGTTATCAACGGCGTCTTCGACAAAGCCCTTGATCGTGGCAATCAAGGCCGAGCGGTTGGCCTGCACCTCGTCGAGGTCCATCTTACCGATTTCGGCCCGCACGATGCCCGCCACAGTGGTGGCGATGGCGCTGTCCACGTTGCGAATGCGGTAGACGGTCTTTTCCGGCTCGGTGATGCGGTAGAAAACGGATGTGTCAACCTGCACCAGTACGTTGTCGCGGGTAATCGCGTCTTGGGAGGCGGTGGGCAACTGCCGCTCGAGGATCGAGATTTTATGCGCGATACGGTCAAAGAAGGGCACGATCATGTTGATGCCGGGCCCCAGCACGGCACGCAGACGACCAAAGCGTTCAACCACGTGCTGTTCGGACTGCGGCACGATCTTGACCGCCTTGAGCACGACAACCACCAGCACCACGGCCAGCAGGATCCAGCCGAGGTTGCTTTGAATAAGGTTCAGCACAAGATCTTCTAGCGGCACGCTGGCCTCCTTTTTGTTTGTTATACTATATATGTGGGGGTCAAAGAGCATGATTGCAAGCGTGCTACACCTGGGGTAGGCGGGCACAGCAAGGCGCAAAAGGAGCGGACATGGCGGGTTTTACGTATCAGATTGACGCAACAGACGGGCGGGCGCGCACGGGCGCGATCACCACGCCGCGTGGCGAAATCCGCACGCCTGCGTTTATGCCTGTCGGCACGGCGGCGACGGTAAAGGCGATGATGCCCAGCTCGGTCCGTGAGACGGGCGCGGATATTCTGTTGGGCAATACCTATCACCTGATGCTGCGCCCCACGGCTGAACGGATTGCGCGGCTGGGCGGGTTGCATAAGTTCATGAACTGGGAACGCCCGATCCTGACGGATTCAGGCGGGTTTCAGGTGATGTCGCTGGCGTCCTTGCGCAAACTGACCGAGCGTGGCGTGACCTTTAAAAGCCACATCGACGGCAGCAAACACGAGATCACGCCAGAACGCTCGATGGAGATTCAGGCGCTTTTGGGGTCTGACATCGTCATGTGTTTTGACGAATGTCCCGCGCTGCCCGCAGACCGCGACCGTATTGCAAGCAGTATGGAGCTGTCGATGCGGTGGGCGGCGCGTTCGCGCGAGGCGTTTGGCGACCGCCCCGGCCATGCGCTGTTCGGTATCCAGCAGGGCGGGTTGGAACAGGACCTGCGCCAGCAAAGCGCCGAGGCGCTGCGCGAGATCGGATTTGACGGCTATGCCGTCGGCGGCCTTGCCGTGGGCGAGGGGCAGGAGGCAATGTTTGACTGTCTTGATTACGCGCCCGAACAACTGCCCCAAGACAAGCCGCGCTATCTGATGGGGGTGGGCAAGCCTGACGATATTGTGGGCGCCGTGGCCCGCGGCATTGATATGATGGACTGCGTGCTGCCCTCCCGCTCTGGCCGCACGGGGCAGGTGTTCACCCGTCACGGCGTGCTGAACATTAAAAACGCCCGCCACGCGGACGACCCGCGCCCGCTGGACGAAAACTGTGGCTGCCCTGCGTGCCAGAACTACTCCCGCGCCTATCTGCACCACGTCTTCCGCAGTCAGGAGATGATCTCCTCTATGTTGCTGACTTGGCATAACCTGCGGTATTATCAGGATATTATGGCGGGAATGCGCGAGGCGATTGCGGCAGGGACATTCAGCCAGTGGCAGGCCGATTTCCACGCGGGCCGCGCACAGGGCGATATTGACCCGCTTTAGGGCGTAAAGGTCACGTCATACCCGAAAGAGACGCTTTGCCCCGCCGCCAGCGTGATGCTGTTGGGCCGCTCGGCTATTTGCGGCCCGTCGCCCACATAAGAGGCGGTGCCGTGCCACGGCTCGATACACAAAAACGGCGCACCGACAGGGCGCCACAGGGCCAGATCGGGCAGGTTGTGAAAGGCGAAATCCAGCGATGGACCGCCCTTGGGACCATAGCGCAGCGCATCTGCGCCATTTGGAAAAACCAACGCGCCATTTGCAAACAACCCATCGCGCAGGACCAGATCGCCGTCCGTGAATGGCCCCGCGATTGGCGTGGGCTTCAGCAACCCATCGTCGAGGGCGCGCATATCAGGCGTGCCCCCTTGCGCCAGCGTCACGTGATGGTCGCGCCCTTCGGCGTTGGGCAGGGGCCAGCGGAACGCGGGGTGATAGCCGAAACCAAAGGGCATCGGCTGTGTGTCGTCGTTGGTGACTTCGGCGCGGACGCGCAGGGTCGCGCCTGCCAACTCATGGGTGATGCGCAGGGCGAATTCAAAAGGATACACTTTGCGCGTGTCCGCATTGGCCCGCAGGATGTGGCGGCACATGGAGGCTGTCTGCGCCTCTACCTCGAACGCACTGCGCCGCGCAAATCCGTGTTGCGGCATGGGCGCCGCGTGATCGCCCACGGCTATCATATCCTCCGCCGCACGGCCCACGATGGGAAACAACACAGGCGCACGCCCCGTCCAAAAGGCGGCATCGCCGTCCCACAGCAGATCATCGCCCGCAGCCGTGCGCAGATACTGCATCTCGGCCCCCATCGGGGCCACGGCAAGGTGCAGGTCTTGGGAAGTGAGGTGGATCAGGGTCATTGCAGGCTCCGCTAGAGGGGGGGGGGACAGCGCGACCACACCATAGTTTGCGGGCATTGGCAATTTGACCAAAGGGCAGGCGGCACACAGCCGCATCACCGGCCCAATTTCTTTCAAACACATGGCAAAACGCAGTTGCCGAGGCTGGGGGTTCGCGCCATGTTAAGGAAAACTGCCGTACAAACACGGTAACTATTGAAACAGGCGGGCAGGGGCCCCACATCCCTTACCTACAGGAGACGGACCAGAAGTTGCCTCGTTGCAGGGACACGGTTCGTTTTGCCAAACGAAGGAAAAGAGCATGCAAGAGCCACTTAACGCTAGCTATCCCGTATTGCCGTTGCGCGATATCGTTGTCTTCCCCCACATGATTGTGCCCCTGTTTGTCGGTCGCGACAAATCCGTGCGCGCATTGGAAGAAGTGATGGCTGACGACAAACAAATCCTGCTGTCCAGCCAGATCGATCCCGGTATCGACGACCCCGACAGCGAGGGCATTTTCAAGGCAGGCGTGCTGGCCAATGTGCTGCAACTGCTGAAGCTGCCCGATGGCACGGTCAAAGTGCTGGTCGAGGGTCAGGCGCGTGTGCGCATCACCGAATACCTTGAGAACGACAGCTTCTTTGAGGCCCGCGCCGAATACCTGACCGAGATGCCCGGCGATGCCGCCACCACCGAGGCGCTGTTGCGCAGCGTGGGGGAGGAATTCGCCCGCTATGCCAAAGTGAAAAAGAACGTCCCCGAAGAGGCGCTGACCGCTGTCAGCGAAGCCTCTGATCCTGCGCGGCTTGCCGATTTGGTGGCGGGGCACTTGGGCATCGAGGTGGACCAGAAGCAAGACCTGCTTGAAACACTCAGCGTGTCCGAGCGGCTGGAGAAGGTCTATGGCCTGATGCAGGGCGAAATGTCTGTCTTGCAGGTCGAGAAAAAGATCAAAACCCGCGTGAAAACGCAGATGGAAAAGACCCAGCGCGAATATTACCTGAACGAGCAGATGAAAGCCATTCAGACCGAGCTGGGTGATGGCGAAGACGGCAAAAACGAAGTTGTCGAGCTGGAAGAGCGCGTCGCCGCCACCAAGCTGAGCAAAGAGGCCCGTGAAAAGGCCGATGCCGAGATCAAAAAGCTCAAGAACATGAGTCCGATGTCTGCCGAGGCGACGGTTGTGCGCAACTACCTCGACTGGATGCTGTCCATCCCGTGGGGTGTGAAATCGCGCGTGAAAAAGGACCTTGGCAAAGCCGAGGCGATCCTCGACGCCGATCACTACGGGCTGGAAAAGGTCAAGGAACGCATTGTCGAATACCTTGCCGTTCAGCAGCGCAGCAGCAAGCTGAAAGGACCGATCATGTGCTTGGTTGGCCCTCCCGGTGTGGGTAAAACCAGCCTTGGCAAATCTGTCGCCAAAGCCACTGGGCGCGAATTCATCCGCATCTCCCTTGGCGGTGTGCGCGACGAGTCCGAGATCCGCGGCCACCGTCGGACGTACATTGGCTCCATGCCCGGCAAGATCATTCAGGCATTGAAAAAGGCGAAAACCACGAACCCCCTCATTCTGCTTGATGAAATCGACAAGATGGGGCAGGACTTCCGTGGTGATCCCGCCTCTGCCATGCTCGAAGTGCTTGATCCAGAACAGAACTCTACCTTTGTGGATCACTACCTTGAGGTCGAATATGATCTGAGCAACGTGATGTTCCTGACCACCTCGAACAGCTACAACATGCCCGGCCCCTTGCTGGACCGGATGGAGATCATCCCGCTGTCGGGTTATACCGAAGACGAAAAGCTGGAGATCGCCAAGCAGCATTTGGTGAGCAAGCAGGTCAAAAACCACGGCCTGAAGGCCAAAGAGTTCGAGATGGAGGACAGCGCCCTGACTGGCATGATCCGCTATTACACCCGCGAAGCGGGCGTGCGGAACCTCGAGCGTGAGATCGCAAAGGTAGCGCGTAAAGCGCTGACCAAGATCGTGCGCAAAGAGGCGGACAGCATCACTGTTACGGGCGACAATCTGGATGACTTCCTTGGCGTGCAAAAGCACCGCTATGGCTTGGCCGAAAAGGATGACCAGATCGGCGTTGTCACGGGTCTGGCCTATACCTCGGTCGGGGGGGAGCTGTTGCACATCGAAGCACTGCGCCTGCCAGGCAAGGGTCGGATGAAGACCACGGGTAAACTGGGCGATGTGATGAAAGAAAGCATCGACGCAGCCAGCTCGTACGTCCGCTCGATCAGCCCGAGCATCGGGGTGAAGCCGCCGGTATTCGACACGATCGACATCCACGTGCACGTGCCAGACGGGGCCACGCCAAAAGACGGGCCATCCGCCGGTCTGGCAATGGTGACTTCCATCGTTTCGGTCCTGACCAAGATCCCTGTACGCAAGGATATTGCCATGACAGGCGAGGTGTCGCTGCGCGGTAACGCAATGCCCATCGGTGGTTTGAAGGAAAAACTGCTCGCGGCGCTGCGGGGCGGGATCAAGACGGTCCTGATTCCCCAAGAGAACGAAAAAGACATGGCGGACATCCCCGACAACGTCAAAGAGGGGCTGACCATCATTCCCGTGAGCCATGTTTCAGAAGTTCTCAAACACGCTTTGGTGACGCAGCCTGACGCGGTAGATTGGGACGAAGCGGCAGAAGAAGCCGCAGCCGCCGCCGCTTTGGCAGCACGTTCCGCAGCGGGTGACACAGCCACAGCGCATTAACCGCAAACGCGTTTCGCAATAGAAAACGCCCCGCAGGCAGCTGCGGGGCGTTTTTCATTTTGGATGGGCCGTTTGGCCTAAGCCACTCACTAAAAACAAAAACGCCCCGCGCATCAGCACGGGGCATCTTTCGTCAAAGGGCGGCAGACCCTTTTGGAATCAGTCGCTCAGCGCAGGGATCATCAGCAGCAGGGCCAGCAAGGCCACCGTCACTTTGCCACTGCTGGAACTTGATGCTTCTTGCACGATGATCGGCGCTTCGATCACCGGATCAGCAAGCGAACCTGCGCTGGCCGCGGTTGTACAGGCGACAAATGCTACGGCTGTCAAAATGTGTTTCAAAGTTAATCCCCTCAATTGGTGTTGCAGCGTAAATGTCACGCTAAATCTTGATATGGTCAAGCCTGACTAGTGCATTTCACGGCAAACCTGCTATGGTTGAAGAAAATATAAAACGTAAAATTGAGTGTAGAGTAGGAAAAACCATGACAACCCCCAAGAAGACGTCGACCAAATCAAAGACCAAAGTCGCAGCACCCACCGCCGCGCCGGTAACGAAGGTCGATACAGACAGCGCGCCCAAAGCGGCGACTGCCACGCCTGCTGTGGTTGAGACGCTGGCGCCTGTGGTTGTCAGCAACGAGATGCGCAAAAAAGAACTGTTCGCACTGGTTGTTGAACGCTCCGGCCACAAGAAAAAAGACGTGAAGCCGATTGTAGAGGCGATGCTGGCCGTTTTGGGCGACGCGCTCTCCGAGCAACGTGAGATGATCCTGCCGCCGTTGGGCAAATTGAAGGTGCAGCGCGGCAAAGAGCTGGCTGACGGCCGTGCGCTGGTGCT
The DNA here is from genome assembly GCF_040149565.1 of Sulfitobacter aquimarinus. Lineage (NCBI taxonomy): Bacteria > Pseudomonadati > Pseudomonadota > Alphaproteobacteria > Rhodobacterales > Roseobacteraceae > Sulfitobacter > Sulfitobacter aquimarinus. The sequence goes on along the minus strand of NZ_JBEFLO010000008.1, from coordinate 49,254 downwards.
GAAACTGCGTCAGAAGACATCGCAATTGACGCCGGCGCCTGCGCCCGTCGCCGCAGAATAACCCTCCGAAACCGGTTTGAAATTGACGGTGCCCCCCTTGCACGGGGGGGCATAAAAAGCTACCTCGCGGGGCAGGGGTGATTAGCTCAGTGGTAGAGCGCTTCGTTCACATCGAAGATGTCAGGAGTTCAAATCTCTTATCACCCACCATCCCATTCCTGATTTGCGCGCCGCCTCGACGCAGACACGGCGGAGGCATCCATGACCCCCTATCCCGAACTCTATATCTTGCGCCACGGTGAAACCGTGTGGAACGCCGAGGGACGCATGCAGGGCGCGCTGAATTCGCCGCTGACGGATTTGGGCAAGGCGCAGGCCGCACGTCAGGCCGCGATCATGGGCACGATTGATTTGCAGGGTTTCGACATTTTATGCAGCCCGCAGGGCCGTGCGTTCGAGACAGCGGCCATCGCATTGGCCCGCCATGTCACCTATCTGCACACCGATCCTGATCTGGTCGAAATCGGCCTTGGCGATTGGGCGGGCAAGCTGCGGTCGGAGTTATCTGTCGGCACCAACTACGTCGAAGGCCCCGACGGCGCGCTGGAACTCTATGAGAGAGCCCCGAAAGGTGAGGGATTTAAAGCGCTTGAGGTGCGGTGCAGTGGTTTCTTGGCAAAATTGACGCGTCCGTCGGTACTGATTACCCATGGCATTACCTCGCGTATGATCCGCGCAATTGCCACCGCAGAGGGCGCGCAGGGCATCCATGACATCGGCGGCGGGCAGGGTGTTGTGTACCATGTTAAAGATGGTGTGCAAAAACGTCTCGAATGAGGCTTGCCATGGTCAGAATCTTTGTCTAAACCGCCCTTATCGGGTCGTTAGCTCAGTTGGTAGAGCGCTTCGTTTACACCGAAGATGTCGGGAGTTCGAGCCTCTCACGACCCACCATTCTCCCTTACAGGGAGGAGACATATTGCCCCCACCAAAGGGCAGCACTGCGCGGTTGTAGCTCAGCTGGTTAGAGTACCGGCCTGTCACGCCGGGGGTCGCGGGTTCGAGCCCCGTCAACCGCGCCACTTCCCACTCCCCTCTTTCTTCTTAAAATCTAACATCCTGTACGGACCTCATGCGATTTCTGCGCGCCACGCAAAGAAATCCCTCAACCCGTCAGATAACCCCTTGACGGTGCGCACCCCGTACAATATCCCGCACAAACGCTTTGAGAGCATACGCACTCAAAGACGCAGCGGGCGGTTGTAGCTCAGATGGTTAGAGTACCGGCCTGTCACGCCGGGGGTCGCGGGTTCGAGCCCCGTCAACCGCGCCACCGCTGCTTGAAAAAGGTCTCCCTCGGGAGGCCTTTTTTTGGTTTCAGGGCAATTGTTTAAAGTGTCGGGCGAAACCCGAACAGGGATTCGATTTCCGGATCAAGCTGGCTGTGCATCCATGCCCGATCGGCTGTTGCCCATTTATCGGGGGCTGGGGCGCGGTCCGTAACGGCGGCGGTCCAGCGGTTGCCCATGCGCCGCGCCACGGGGGCATAGCCTTGATCGGTATAGTCCAGTCCGAATGCCGCGCTCAGATCTGCCAGAAACGGCTGCGGGGCGGCGTTGAATGCATCCAACGAGACATAGACAACCGAAGCGCCCCGCGTCGGCAAAGACAGCAGGGCGCGGTGTTTGAGATTGCGCATGGCAAAGATATTCTCGTACCGCGCACCTGTGACGGGATGGCGGTCCCATTGCAGTTCCTCACCCAGCGGGTGCAGGCGGGGTGCCACACCGTCGAAGTGGCCCAGATCATCCACACATGATTGCCATTCAGCGCGCAAAAATTCCGAAAAGCCCAGCGATTGCACCGCAGGCGCCGCGTGCCACGGGCGTTTATACAGCGAATGCGCCCAGTTTTCGGGGGCGCGCACGGCGCAGATGGTCAGAAAGCTTGGCGGGATCGCGATCATGGCGGGCACGGCGTGTTTCCAGCCCAATGCCTCGGTTCGGCGGATTTGCAGCGCGTCCTGCACGGTCTTGCGGATCACATTGGTGCCACATCCGCGCTCGCCCAACACCTGAAACCTGTTGACGGCGGTGTCATGCGCCTTGTGGATGTGCCAGCCCGTGCGCGCCATGTCGGCGGCCAGATTTGTTGCAAAAGCGTCGAAACCCTGGGGCTTGGGATTGGGGGATATTGTCATTTGACCACTCTCACGGCTTACTGCACCAAACCCGCGCAGTGTGATCAATCGACGGGCAAAAGAAAAGAAGGAAGAGGCATGCAAACAGCCGCAGCAGTCACCATGGTCCGCGATGACGCGTTTTTTCTACGCGCATGGCTGCGCCACTACGGCGAAGTGCTGGGGCGGCAGAATTGTTATGTCATCAACCACGGCTACGGCGAAGAAGTGGCCGAACTTGCCAAGGGGTGCAATATCATCGGCATTCCCGGTGATCCGCATAAGAATTTTGATGTGAAACGCTGGGGCTTGCTCAACAATCTGGTGGGGGGGCTGCGCAAATACTACACCCATGTGATTGTAGGCGATGTGGATGAATTGGTGGTCGTGGACCCTGAACGCGGGCAGAACCTGCAAGAGTATTTGGCCGAGATGCCGGAGAAGCGGGTGCTGACGCCCGTGGGGCTTGAAGTGATCCACCGCGTCGATATCGAGCCGGAGGAGATCACCGACCATATTATCGGGCCGCGCCGCTATGTGCGGCCTGCGCCGCATTACTCAAAGCCTTGCGTCGTCTCGGCTGCGGCCAAAATTTCACGCGGCGGGCATTTCTCGCAATACCCCAAGCTGCACACGCCCGATGACCTATACCTGTTCCACCTCAAGTTTTGCGATTTCGCGCAATACAGCGGCGCGATGGACCGCCGCAACGCGATCACCCAAGAGATGGGCGACGACATCAAAGGCACCTCGATCGGGCGGCACTGGTTCGGCGCAGAGCGCGGCGAGGACCGCGCCATGTTCGAGGCCTTTGCCGAGCGGAAGCTGGAAGAGGGCTTTGATCTGGGATTTATCCGCAAGCGGATGCACCGTTCGTTCAAGGCGCGGGGCGAGACGGGATTTTATGAATTCAACCGTCCCGACATGGACACGCAGTACCAGCTGCCGGAACGGTTTATCGGCGCGATCTAGCGCCGACTAATCTGTAGAGAGCCGAAAGCGGATTAGCCGCGTTTGTCGGCAACCAGCGCCTGCATCTGGTCCAGCGGCAGATAGCCGCGCAGCAACTCGTCGTGCATCACGAAGGTCGGCGTCCCCGAGATAGCAAGGATGCCCGCCAATTCGCGGGTGGCCGCGATCTCGGCTGTGACTTCATCGCTGTTCATGCGGGCCTCAACGGCGTCCATGTCCAGCCCGAAGGTGCTGCCCAAGCGGCGCAGGGAGGGCAGGGTGATCTCGCCCTGAAAGCTCATCAATGCGTCGCCGATCGCTTTGTAGCTGTCGCCGCCCGCGACCTGTTTGACCGCCACGGCAAAGCGCGAGGCAAGCACCGAGGCATCGCCGAGGATCGGCAGCTCTTTTACGATCAACTTGATGTCGCCATCGCTTTCCAAAAGCTGTGCGACCTCGCCGTGGGCGCGTTTGCAATAGCCACAGCGGTAATCAAGGAACTCTACCAGCACGATGTCACCGTCAGGATTGCCCCCGACCCAGGAATAGCCATCGTCAAAGATGGCGGCTGCGTTGGCCGTGACCAGATCAACATCGGCCTGCGCCTGTGCCTGTGCATCGCGCTGTTGCAGGATTTCGACCGCCTGCATGATGACTTCGGGATTATCGAACAGGTAGGCCTGCACCTCGGCGCGGAACACCTCGCGCTCGGCGTCGGTCATAGGGGTGAGGTCTTGGGCAAAGGCGCCCGTGGCAAGGGTGCCCAACAGGGCGGTGGTCGCGATCAGGCGTTTCATGGTTCGGTCACTTTCGTTTTGCAGCTCGTTGGGAAGCAATCAACACATCTTGCGCCCGCTGCCAAGGGCCAGAGCCCCGACCCAGCAGCCCCGAGGCGCGTTTTGCGTGAATGCCTGCGTCTTTCATCCGTCCCCCCAGCGCAAAGCGCTCGGCGGTGATCAGGGCGGCCATGCCGGTCTGGCCTGTCTTGGCATAAGCTGTCGCCAGATCGCGCAGCATCGAGCCGTCGCGATAATCCTGACGGCGCGATTTCTCCAACGCACCCAGTGCCTTTTTGACTTGGCCGTTGGCCAGCAGCGCACGGCCATAGCCCGACAGAACCAGCGGATCATTCGGCGCACGCTGTACCGCGCTGGCGTAAACCTGCACGGCGGCGGCAAAGTTGCGGGTGTCCAACAAAATCTCGGCCTTTTGGTCGCGCAGGAACGGGTCTTTGGGGCGCAGGGCAATGGCTTTGTCTATGGCAGCAAGCGCCTTTTTCGTCTTGGAATTGCGGTGCAGGGCCACCGCTTCGCGCAGGGCGCGGACATCGGCGTAGCCTTCGGATTTCAGCCGCCGCAAGGTCCAGCTGGGCGCACGGGTATGGGCGGTGATCTTGCCCTTCAGACGCGCAAACCAGTATTCGGCGGCGGGGTTCGGGGGCAGGGTGCCGTAACTTGCCACAAACCCCTGCACGGCGCGCATACGATCACGGCTCAGCGGATGCGAGCGCATATAAGGATCTTGGCGTGTGACATTGAGCGTTTCCTGACCCGCAAACAGACCCAGCACATCGGCCAAGCCTTGCGGTGATGCGCCTGCGGCCTTCATATATCTGATGCCCGACTGATCGGCCGAGGCTTCCTCGGACCGTGTATGGGACAGAAACGCACGGCGGGCAGAACTGGCGCTGCCGATGGCGATCCCGCGTGCGGCCTCGGGGCTGCCCGCCGCTGCGGCCGCCGCCGCAAGGGCAAGCCCCAAGCCCGAGATCGTGCGCGAATTCGACAGGTTGCCCAACCGCCGTGCGATATGGCCGTTGGCAATATGGGCGGCCTCATGGGCGATGATGCCTTGCAGCATCGTGGCGTTGACCATTTTATTAATCAGGCCGTAATGCACAAAAATTGCGTCATTGCTGACCACAAACGCATTCATCGAGCTGTCGTTGACCACCAGCACCTTTACCCGCGTAGGGCTAAGGCCCGCCGCCCGCAGGATTGGCGCTGCGATCTGTTTCAGCGCATATTCCATATCCGCATCGCGCAGCAACCCGCGGGCCTGCGCGGGCAGGGCAAGGGACAGGGTCAGCAGCAGCACTGCTATTGACGTGAGGGCGTTGTTCAGGTGAAAGCGCATGACCCGAGTTTAGGAGCGCCTTCATGCGGAATTCAAGCAGATCCCACGTTGATCCCTTTATTGTGATGGATGTCATGCAGGCCGCCGCACAGGCCGAGGCCGCCGGCCGCCATATCATCCACATGGAAGTGGGCCAGCCCGGCACGGGTGCGCCGCGCGGCGCGGCAGAGGCGCTGACCTCTGCCATGGCGGACGGGCCACTGGGCTATACCGTGGCGTTGGGCCTGCCTGCATTGCGAACGCGGATCGCGCAGATGTATGGTGAGTGGTATAATCTGGACCTTGATCCAAGCCGCGTGGTGATCACGTCAGGGTCTTCCGCCGCCTTCATTCTGGCCTTCACCGCGCTTTTTGACAGCGGGGACCGTGTCGGCATCGGCGCGCCGGGCTATCCCAGCTACCGCCAGATTTTGGGTGCTTTGGGGATGACGCCTGTGGACCTGCCTACGGCGGCGGAAAACCGCTTTCAACCCGTGCCTGCCGACTTTGCAAATATGGATTTGCGCGGGCTGATGGTTGCCTCGCCTGCGAATCCCACAGGCACCATGCTGGACCACGCAGCCATGTCCGCGCTGATCGGCGCGTGCCACGACACCGGCGCGTCGTTTATTTCGGACGAGATTTACCACGGCGTCGAATACGAGAAAAAGGCCGTGACCGCGCTGGAGATCACCGACGAGTGTTACGTCATCAATAGCTTTTCGAAATACTTCAGCATGACGGGCTGGCGCATCGGCTGGATGGTTGTGCCCGAGGACCACGTGCGCGTGATCGAGCGGATCGCCCAGAATATGTTTATCTGCGCGCCCCATGCCAGCCAAGTGGCCGCTCTGGCGGCGATGGACTGCAACGATGAATTGCAGGGCAATATGGATGTCTACCGCGCCAATCGCGCCTTAATGCTGGAGGGGTTGCCCCGCGCAGGATTTGACCGGATCGCCCCCCCCGACGGGGCGTTCTATGTCTATGCGGACGTGAGCGAGATCACCAATGACAGTCGCGCTTTGGCCGCCGAGATCTTGGAGAAGGCAGGCGTTGCCGTGACACCGGGCCTAGATTTTGATCCCCTGCGCGGCCACACTACGCTGCGCTTTTCCTACGCGCGCAGCACCGCAGACATTGCCGAAGGGCTGAACCGGCTTGCGGCCTTTATGAAGACCCGCTGAAACGCTGGACCGCCGCGCCTTGGCGGTGGTATGGTGCTGCCAAGGTGCCGCGACATCAACCAGTGGCCACGGAGCAGTGATGAAACGACTTTTTGCCAGCCTGATCTGTGCCTTGTCTGTGTCTTTGGGGGGCTTGCCTTCGAGCGGCGCGGCTCAAGACCTCACGGCGCTGGCCCGCATCACGCCCCAAGGCAGCGCCATCACGGATGGCTGGTGGGGCCGCAGCGACATCACGCTGAACCTTAGCCAAGGCGTGCCGTTCCGCGTCTTTACCCTCGACAATCCCGCACGACTGGTCGTCGACTTCCGCGAGGTGGATTTCACAGGGCTCAGCGCCGCAGACGTGCTCGAGCAGGGGGGGCGCATCCAGGCCATCCGCTTTGGCGCGTTCCAGCCCGGGTGGTCGCGTCTGGTCGCGGATTTATCCGAACCGATGTTGCCGGAGGTGATCGGTATGCCCGTCAACCCCGACACAGGCCGCGCCACGCTCGAGATCACCCTGAAGACCGTCAAGGCAGAGGCGTTCGCCGCCGCATCGGGCACACCCCAGGACCCCAACTGGACCCCCGCCTATCTGGACGCGCCCGTGGCCAAGGCAAAGCCCGATGGCCGCTTTACCGTGGTGCTGGACCCGGGCCATGGCGGCATCGACCCCGGCGCACAAAACGGTGAAACAAATGAGAAATTCCTGATGCTCAGCTTTGCGCAGACCTTGGCGGATGCCTTGCGCCGCGAGGGCGTGGAGGTGGTGCTGACCCGCCGCGAGGATGTCTTTGTCGCCCTTGACGCCCGTGTCGCCATCGCCCAACGGGCGGCGGGCGATATCTTTGTCTCGCTGCACGCCGATAACCTGAGCCAGGGGGGCGCCAAAGGGGCCATCGTCTATACCCTGTCGCAAGACGCCTCGGACGCGGCGACTGCGCAGATGGTGGCGCGGCACGATCGCTCTGACATCGTTGCGGGCGCAGACCTGAGTGACGCAGACGATCAGGTGGCGCAAATCCTGTTGGAGGTCGCCCGCACCGAATCCGCGCCACGCTCTGCCGCGTTGGGGGCGGCTGTGGCCGAGGGTATGAAGGCATCGGGCGGCCCGATGAACCGTCGTCCGCTGCGCGAGGCGGGGTTTTCGGTTCTGAAATCCGCCGACATCCCGTCGGTCCTGATCGAGCTGGGGTTTCTAAGCTCCAAACGTGACCTCGATAATCTGCGCGATCCTGTGTGGCGGGAAAACATGGCGCAGGGCATCGCAAACGGCATCTTGCGGTGGCGCGACGCGGACGCCGCCCGCGCCCCGCTGGTCCGGCAATAGGCACGCCCGCAAAAACCCGCGCAAAAAACGCAATGAAATAGGCGGAGTTGCGCCCTTTTTCCCCGCGCTTGCCTTTTGACGATCTGTGTCGGGGCGGCTATAGAGACGTTAATCAAACAGCCATACAGGAGCTGTCGCGCGTGTTTCGGATGATCCTTTCCTTTTTCGGGGGTATTTTTACCACCCTGACCATGTCGATCGGCATGGTGGCACTGACGATTGGTGCGATTTTCTGGATGTATGGCCGCGATTTGCCCAGTCACGAATCCCTTGCCTCCTACACGCCGCCGACGATCAGCCGGATTTATTCAGGCCAAGGCCGTTTGATTGATGAATTCGCCAAAGAGCGTCGCCTGTTTGCCCCCGCCGATACGATCCCGCCGCTGATCAAGCAGGCGTTCATCAGCGCGGAAGACAAGAATTTCTACGAACACGACGGCTATGACCTGCGCGGCATCGGTGCTGCGGCAGTGGATGCGGTCCGCTCGCGCGGTAAAGACGTGCGCGGTGCCTCGACCATCACGCAGCAGGTGATGAAGAACTTCCTGCTCAGTGGTGACCGCCGTGCAGAGCGTAAGATCAAGGAAATCATCCTTGCCGCCCGCGTCGAAGAGGCGCTGGACAAAGAGAAGATCCTCGAGCTGTATCTGAACGAGATTTTCCTCGGCCAGAACTCTTACGGTGTGGCCGCCGCCAGCCAGACCTATTTCAACAAAACACTGGCCGAACTGGCCCCCCATGAGGCCGCAACCCTTGCCAGCCTGCCCAAAGCGCCGTCCGACTACCACCCCGTGCGCCGCAAAGAGCGTCTGCTCGCCCGCCGCAACTTTGTGCTGCGGGAGATGAAGGAAAACGGCTATATCACCGAGGCGGCTTACGTGCAGGAGCGCGATATGCCGCTGCGCTCGGTCCAGAATGGCGACTTTGACAGCTTCAAGGCCGATCTGCCGCCGCGTGACTACTTTACCGATGAAATCCGCCGACAGCTCTCCGAAGACTTCGGCGAGGGGGAGTTCTTTACCGGCGGGTTGAGCGTGCGTGCCACCATCGACAACGAGATGCAGCCGATTGCCGCAGATGCCCTGCAACGCCAGCTGGAGCAATACGACCGTGGAACAGGCGTGTGGCGCGGCACGGGCCAGACGCTCCCCGCAGAGGCACTGGTGGATGAGCCGACCTGGCGTGCAGCCCTTGCCGATCTGCGCGTGCCCCGCGACATCCGTCTTGAGACACAGTGGTTCCCCGCCGTTGTTCTGGAAGTCAGCGGCAAAGGTGCGCGTCTGGGCATTGAGAGCGTTGAGAACGCCGAGGGCGGCAATTGGGTGCCGCCAAAAGACATGGCATGGGCGCGCAAGCGGCTCGCTAACGGGCGGCTTGGCCCCAAAGGCAAGATCGTCGACGTCGGTGATGTGGTGCTGGTGCGCCGCATGGTCACGGATGCGGACGGCTCTTTCATCCGCTGGACATTGCGGCAGGTGCCCGAAGTGCAGGGCGGCTTTGTCGCGATGGACGTGAACACGGGCCGCGTGATCGCGATGCAGGGTGGCTTTAGCTATCAGGCGAGCGTGTTCAACCGCGCCACCCAAGCCAAACGCCAGCCCGGCTCCAGCTTCAAACCCTTTGTTTTCGCCGCAGCCCTCGACAGCGGCTATACGCCTGCGACTGTGGTTGTGGATGCGCCGATCGAGATTAATACCCCGCAGGGCATCTGGCGGCCGCAGAACTCTTCCAACCGCTACTATGGTCCCACGCCTTTGCGCACAGGGATTGAACAGTCGCGCAACCTGATGACCATTCGTTTGGCCCAAGAAGTGGGCATGAACGTGGTCGGCGATTATGCCGAACGGTTCGGCGTTTACGAGAACCTGTCGCCGGTGCTGGCTAATGCGCTCGGGTCACAAGAAACCACGCTTTACCAGATGGTTGCAGCTTATGCGATGTTCGCCAATGGGGGTGAGCGGGTGGAGCCTACGTTGGTGGACCGCGTGCAGGACCGCTATGGCCGCACGGTCTATAAGCACGACAAGCGCGTCTGCGATGACTGCAAGCAGACCAATCTGCGCGCAGGTGAGGCGCCGCGTGTTGTCTCCAACCGCGAGCGGGTGATGGACCCTGTGACAGCCTACCAGCTCACCTCGATGATGGAGGGCGTGGTCAAGCGCGGCACAGCAAAGAAAACCGTGAACCTGCGGGTGCCCGCAGCGGGCAAGACCGGCACCACCAATGACGCAAAAGACGTGTGGTTTGTGGGCTTCACCTCCAACATCGTGGCGGGCTGCTACATCGGTTTTGACCAGCCGCGCAGCTTGGGTCGGTCGGCCTCTGGCGGGGGCATGTGTGGCCCTGTGTTCCAGCGGTTCATGTCCAAAGCGGTCAAGAAATACGGCGGCGGTAAATTCCGCGCACCTGCGGGATGTGAATTCATCAAGATCGACCGCTTTACCGGCGCGCGCCTTGGATCGGGTGCCAAAGGCAACAACGTCGTGTCCGAATGTTTCCGCGAAGGCGAGACAATCGACTTCGGCATCACCTTCGACGGCGGCTTTGCCATGGGGGCCGATCTGCCGCTGGTGGAAGAGGTCGGCGGGCCAAAGGCCAAAGAGGTCACAACCTCGACCGGTAAAAAGGCCATCGTCGGCCCCAAAGCGGGCTTTGGATCGCTCAGCGCGGGTGGTTTGTACTAAGGCTGGCTTGCCCGCGCTCTGGCGCTGGTCTATCACGGGGGCGGCTCTTGTTTCAGGGGCCGCTTTCTTTATTCTCAAGGTTGATCATGCGCGCAGAAGTCCAAAGTACCGTCGATAAAATCCGCAAATCAGTGGACCTTCTGGCCCAGCGGCTCAACGTCGAAACCGCGCCTTATCGGTTGGAGGAATTCAACGCCCGCGTTGAGGACCCGACCCTGTGGGATGACCCTGCTGCCGCGCAAAAGCTGATGCGCGACCGCCAGGCTTTGGTGGATGCGATGGCCACCCATGACGGCATCAAGACAGAGCTTCAGGACAACCTTGACCTGATCGAATTGGGCGAGATGGAAGACGACGCCGAAGTCGTATCGGAGGCCGAGGCCGCGCTGGCCGCACTTGAGGTCACCGCCGCGCAAAAAGAGCTCGAAGCGCTACTCGACGGGGAGGCGGACGCCAACGATACCTTCCTCGAGATCAACTCGGGCGCGGGCGGCACGGAATCGTGCGACTGGGCCTCGATGCTGGCGCGGATGTATGTTCGCTGGGCCGAGAAGAAGGGGTACTCGGTCGAGCTTCAATCAGAGAGCGCGGGCGAAGAGGCGGGGATCAAATCCGCCGCCTATAAAATCAGCGGCCATAACGCTTATGGTTGGCTGAAATCCGAGAGCGGCGTACACCGTCTGGTCCGCATCTCGCCATTCGATTCAGCCGCCAAACGGCACACGTCCTTTACCTCGGTCAAGGTTTACCCCGTTGTCGATGACAACATCGAGATCGAGGTAAACCCCAGCGATATCCGCATCGACACCTATCGCAGTTCGGGCGCAGGCGGCCAGCACGTCAACACCACCGATTCCGCCGTGCGCATCACCCACCACCCCACGGGCATCGTCGTGACCTCGTCAGAGAAATCCCAGCACCAGAACCGCGACATCGCCATGAAGGCGCTGAAATCGCGTCTCTACCAGATGGAATTGGACAAGCGCTCCGCCTTGGTGAACGAGGTCCACGAGAACGCAGGTGACGCGGGTTGGGGCAACCAGATCCGCTCATATGTCCTGCAACCCTACCAAATGGTCAAAGACCTGCGCACCAGCTATGAGACCTCCGATACAAAAGGCGTGCTGGACGGTGATCTGGACGGGCTGATGGGGGCGACGCTTGCGCTGGCCGTGTCGGGCAAAAGCCGCGCGGAAGCGCAAGGCGAGTAGTGCGGTTTGGCGTTATGGCGGCTGTCGTTGTCGCGGCGGGTTTCGGAGGGTATTTTGGTGCCTTCGCATGGTTAAGCGGGTTGCAAAGCCTCGGCGCGCAAGGCTGCGTTATTGAGCCGGGCGCAGAACGGCCCGTCAAGGCGCGCGTAGCAACGGCTGTTGGACATGCAGAAGAACAAGGCGACTGGCTGTTGATCGGCCCTGCGCTTTGCACAATTACACCACCCGACATTACCGCCACATTGCGCGCTGAGGATCCTGATGTGGCACCGTATATCTCGGCGGTGGATGCTTATGATGGAGCACCCGGTTGTTTCTTGAACAGCTTCGAGATGCAGGCGGCGGTGCAGGCCACACGTGGGTGGAGCGCTGAGCGGGCGTTCCGTGAATACCTTGCGATGTTCGGTGCTGGCGTGTTCAGCGGCGAATGGCGCTTTTTCAGCGCCAGCCCGCTAGGCACGCCTGTCGGTCCGCAATTCATTGGCGGGGCTTGCGGTAATGTGCCTTATGCGGATGATCTGGCGGAAAGCCACCGCGATCTTCGCGCAGGCTTTGACGGGTTTATACGCGCCCGCGCCCGCTTTGTCCCCTGTGAGGAAGGCAGTGCAACAGATGACGCCGCATGGGTTAGCTATTATGAGGATTTGGGCCAAGGCCCCATCGTCAATGCGTGGCATGGTTTCGAGGTTCCACTGGCGCTTCTGGCGTCTGACTGGGTCGACGGGGTTGGGTTGAATGCCAAAGGCAAGCCGCGTCCGCCGTTTTGCGTGCCGGCGCACCTGGCATACAAATAAACCCTGACGGACGGAGGCACCAAAGCTGTTGCGCTGTCCTGCGATGGCTGCTCATATCGGTGTATGGATATTCTGAGCATGGATGCGCGGGCCCAAGCTGCCGCGCTGGAGAATGGTGATCTGTCAGCGGCAGAGCTGATGGATGCCACATTGGCGCGTATTGATGCGGTGAACCCTGTGGTGAACGCGGTGGTCAGCCTGCGCGACGGTGATGATCTGCGGGCCGACGCACAGGCGGCGGACAAAGCGCAGCACAAAGGTGCGCTGCACGGTCTGCCCATCGCGATCAAGGATCTGGCCAATGCGCGCGGTCTGCCCACCTCGATGGGTTCGCCCTTGTTTGCGGGGCAGGTGGCCGCGCAGGATGACGTGATGGTGGCGCGGCTGCGTGCAGCAGGTGCAATCATTATCGGCAAGACCAACACGCCCGAGTTCGGGCTGGGGTCGCACACGTTCAATCCCGTGCATGGAGCCACGTACAATCCTTATGATCTGACCAAATCCTCTGGCGGCTCGTCCGGTGGGGCGGCGGCTGCGCTTGCGACAGGGATGCTGGGCATTGCAGACGGGTCCGACATGATGGGCAGTCTGCGCAATCCCGCGGGCTGGAACAACGTCTACGGCATGCGCCCCACATGGGGCACCGTCCCGTCCGAGCCTGCGGGCGACATGTTCATGCACCAGCTCGCCACCAGCGGCCCCATGGCACGCAGCCCTGCGGATCTGGCGATGTTGCTGGATGTGATGACGGGCGCGGATCCGCGCCAACCGCTGAGCACCGAAGGGGGCAAGACGCTGGAGGGTATCGATACCGCGCCCAAGGGCCTGTCACTGGGATGGCTGGGCGATTGGGGCGGGGCCTTCCCTTACGCGGAAGGCATCACCGAGATTTCAGAGGCCGCCTTGCAGCAGATGGCAGGTTTGGGCCACAGGGTTGAGGCACTGGCCGCGCCCTTTGATGCGGATGCCATGTGGACGTCATGGACCGATCTGCGATCCTTTGCCGTGGCGGCGGGGCTGGGGGCAGCCTACGCGGATGCAGACATGCGCCCCCATCTTAAACCCGCGGCCGTGTGGGAGGTCGAGCGGGGCGTGAACATGTCCGCCAGCACCGTGCAACGGGCCAGCGCCATCCGCTCTGACTGGTTCCGCAAGACGACGGAGCTGTTTGCCAGCCACGATGTGCTGGTTCTGCCCTCGGCGCAGCTGTGGCCTTTTGATGTGGAGATGGTGCATCCGGCACAGATCGCGGGGCGCGGGATGGATACCTATCACCGCTGGATGCAGGTGGTGGTGCCTGCGGGGCTGATTGGGCTGCCGGTGGTGAATGTGCCTATCGGCTTTGGTGCCAATGGCCTGCCTGCGGGGCTGCAACTGATCGGGCCACGGGGCAGTGATGCCGCGCTGCTGCGGTTGGCGCAGCAATGGCACGGGGTCACGCAGTGGCCGCAAAAGCGCCCGCCAAGCCTTTGATCACAGGGGCGTTTCGCGCCCGTGGGCGACCAACCGCGCACGCAAATCGGCAGCCCGTGCATCGCCACGCTCCAGCGCAAAGACATGGGCGTGGGTCAGAAAGAAACACGCGGTATCCACATCCGCTGCGGCCTCTGCCGCTTGGGTATAAAGCGTGATCAGCGCGCCCGTGTCGCCACATGCGTGCGCTGCCAGCAGATCATCGTCCGAAACGCTCATTCAGCCGCAAGCGTCGCGTCGCGCCGCCGCGCAATCCGGGCCGCGACCCACGCGTGGAACAGATGCGTGGGCCCGTCCATCGCAGGCGAGAACCGCCCGCCGTCAAACCCCACCGCGTGCCGTCCGCGCTGCATTCCCTCGACGACAAAGATGTCTTCCTCGAACACCTCTTTCCACTGGGCGGTGTTGCGCGCCCGCAAATCGAGGTCGGTGGTGGGGGCGGCGTAATAGAGGTGGATATGCTCGACCGTGCGGTCGGTGGCTTGCGGATCGAGGATGATGACAAAGGCGTGGTCGCGGTGCACACCCAGCAGCACATTGGGATAGGCGGCGATGTATTCGGCCGCCGTGTCCCATTTGTCGCTGAGGTCGCCGAAATCGGGGAAGCTTTGCCCGTCCTCGCCCGTTAACTGACGGTAGACCAGCGTGCCTTGGCCCGAAAAACGGTCAGGCGCTTCGATGTGGTAGTGGTCCTCCAGGCGGGAATAGCTGTTCAACCCGGGATGCACCCAGGGCAGGTGATAGCTCTCGCAGTAATTTTCAACCGCCAGCTTCCAGTTGCAACTCACCTCCAGCGCAAAGCGGCTGTTCGCGCCGCCGTGATAGAGCGGCTTGTCAAACTCGGCCCAGCGGGCCAGCAGCTCGGCGTTCGCCTCCTCGAAATGAGCAGCGGTGCCCGAGATGTTGATCCAGACGACATCCATCCAGATATGGCTGCGCACCTCGATCAGGCCCAGCAGGTCGCGGTCGATGCCGTCGTGGGTGTTCTGCCCCGGCCCGCCCACATGCGGTGTGCTTACCAACTTGCCCGAGGTCGAATAGCACCACGAATGATAGGGGCAACGGATCGCGCCCTCGATCTTGCGCGGCGCGTCCACAAGGATCATGCCGCGGTGGCGGCAGATGTTCTGGAACACGCGCACAGTGTCTTGTTTATCACGCACCAGCAGCAGGGGCATCCCAAGGAAGGTGAGGGGCACCGCATCGCCGATTTCAGGCACATCCGCAGCGACAGCCAGCCCCGCCCAATTGTCAGCCAGCACGGCGGTGCGCTCTTCATCAAAAACACCCGCGTCGATGTAATGCGCATTGGGTAGGCCGTTGGCAGCTTCAATGGGGTTGCGAACGGTGCTGATGTCTGATCGGGCCATGACGCTCTCCTGTTGATTACGAAAAGGCTAGCGTGCGGGAGGGGGAGACACTTTTCCGACAGCGACCCGCTTTGCCTGCGGGCGACATGCGCGGGGAGGGGGAGGCGACAGCACGGTCAGAGCCCGAAGGGACGACCACAAAGGTCCGCTTCCGGCAACTTGTTTTCATCTGCGTTGCTAGGATGTAAAAGCTGGGGAAAATCGATGATGACCTGTGTCGCGCCTTTTTGTCACCACGGTCGATTCCAGAGGAACGAGCGATATGCCTAAGCTACCGAATTTAACTGCTGCAGAACCCATTCCGGATGCGGCCAAAAAGGAAGTTGATCGGATTTTACAAACCGGCGATCTGTTTCGTTACAGCTCCGATCATTCACCTGTGGCGTTGCTAGAAGCAGAGTTCGCCAAAGCGCTTGGAAGTAAATTTGCGCTGGCGGTTTCATCCTGTTCAGCAGCCCTGTTTCTGTCTCTCAAAGCGCTCGGCCTGCCGCGCGATTCCAAAGTGCTCATTCCCGCGTTCACCTTCGCGGCGGTGCCGTCTTCAGTGCTTCATGCGGATTGCGTTCCGGTGCTGTGCGAATGTGGCGATGATTATCGGATCGACCTTGATGACTTTGCACAGAAGCTCCCGATGGCTGACGCGGTTATCATCAGCCACATGCGGGGCCACACCTCGGACATGGATGCGATCATGGCGCTTTGTGACGCCGCCGGTGTTCCCGTGATCGAAGATGCCGCCCATAGCCTTGGCACAACTTGGGACGGTCGGAATATCGGGACCATTGGCAAGGTCGGGTGCTTCAGTTTTCAGTCCTACAAAATGCTGAATGCCGGTGAAGGTGGCATCATGGTCACCGACGACGCCGATCTTATTGCGCAGGCGATCATCATGTCGGGCGCCTATGAGCATAACTGGCAAAAACACCCGGTCCTTCATGCGGCTTTTGCAAAATGGCAAAACAAGCTGCCGCTCTACAATCTGCGGCTAAATACACTTTCGGCGACGTTGATCCGACCCCAGCTTGATGCGCTTGCGGAGCGGGTCGCGAACGGGCGGCGCAACCATGATCATGTTGTGGAAATTCTTGGCCGTTGCCAGTGGATTTCTGTCCCGAATGCGTTGCCGCAAGAAAACCGCGCGCCGGACTCCGTTCAGTTCAATTTACGCGGAATGACAGATACGCAAGTGGACGACTTCACGGGCCAAGCTGCGGCATCGGGCCTGAATGTCCAAGTCTTTGGCCGTTCACAAGACAATGCGCGGGCATTCTGGAACTGGCATTTTCTAACCGAAAATCCCGACCGCCCCAAAACCCGCGAAATGTTGAACCGTGCCTGTGATGTGCGCCTGCCTTCCCGTCTTAGCCTTGAGGAATGTGATGCCGTGGCGCAGACAATTCTTGACGCACTTGGAGCGACCATGAAGGCATAACTGCGGCGCGTGTTGGCGAGGCCAAGAAGAGGACCGTGCCTCGCCCTACGTCAAGCGGACAATCGCGCAGCTGCAACAAATGGCAGATCCGCCCGCACAGCGGATCGTGCCTAATTCATTGGAATGCCCGCGCTTAAGTCCCCCGTGACAAGGCCGCGACACCCGTGCGGGCCACATCAATCAGGCCCAGCGGGCGCATCAGGTCGGCAAAGGCGTCGATCTTTTCGGGGGCGCCTGTGATCTCGAAGACAAAGCTTTCCAACGTGCTGTCGACCACATTGGCGCGGAAGATGTCGGCCAGACGCAGGGCCTCGACCCGTTTGTCGCCGGTGCTTGCAACTTTGAACATCGCCAGCTCGCGCTCGACGCTCGCGCCCTCAACGGTAAGGTCATGGACCTCCCGAACCGAGACAATGCGACCAGTCTGCGCTTTGATCTGTTCAATCACCTGCGGCGTGCCGCGCGTGACGATGGTGATACGGCTCAGGTGGCCCGTGTGATCCACCTCGGCCACGGTCAGGCTGTCGATATTATAGCCACGACCCGCAAACAGGCCAATGACACGCGCAAGAACACCTGGCTCGTTCTCGACCATCAGGGCGAGGGTGTGGCGTTCTTCCACATCCGAGAAGTTGGGGCGTAGGTTATAAGCGGAATGGCTTTGCGCGCCTTTTTTGATTTTTAGTGCGGACATTATTCTATATCTCCGAAATGCGGCTTACCCTCATGGGCTTGCGATTGTTCGATTTGTTTGGCCGTTTCAAAGAACTCGACCAGTTTGACAAGTCTGGCGAGGAAGAACTGAAAAGTTAAAACCCCCAGCACCCACACAAAGGTTCCGCCCCAGCCTGCACCGCGCCAGAAGTATTGGGCAATCGGCACAAGCCACAGCAAATAGGCGGCCATCAGCACAGTGTTGGAACCTATTTGCCACCAGCGCGGCATCAGTTGATAGGGAGTTGGGGCTTGTTCCTCCATCGGGGTTAGACCAACAGCTTGCCTGCGGCATCAATCGCGGTTGAGGTATCAACCTCGCCCATGATCATCTCGTTATGTGCCTTGCCTGACGGGATCATCGGAAAGCAATTTTCGTGCTTCTCGACCAAACAATCAAACAGCACGGGGCCGTCGTGGGTCAGCATCTCCATGATCGCGTCGTCCAGCGTGTCGGGGTCGCTGCACAGGATGCCCTTGGCGCCAAAGGCTTCGGCGAGCTTTACAAAATCGGGCAGGCTCTCGGACCAGCTGCTTGAGTACCGCTCACCGTGCAGCAGTTCCTGCCACTGGCGCACCATGCCCAACCGCTCATTGTTGAGGATGAACTGTTTGACGGGCAGGGCGTATTGCATGGCCGTGCCCAGCTCTTGCATGTTCATCAGCCACGAGGCTTCGCCCGCGACGTTGATCACCAGCGCCTCGGGGTGGGCCATTTGCACGCCGATCGAGGCGGGGAAGCCGTAACCCATTGTGCCGAGCCCGCCAGAGGTCATCCAGCGGTTGGGGTCTTCAAATCCGAGATACTGCGCGGCCCACATCTGGTGCTGGCCCACTTCGGTGGTGATATAGCGGTCGTGCTTTTTGGTGAGTGCCTCAAGCCGCTCAAGCGCGTATTGCGGTTTGATAACAGGGCCTTCCTGCTTGAACTTCAGGCAATCAACAGCGCGCCATTCCTCGATCTGTTTCCACCATTTGGCCACCGCGTCCGAGTTGGTCTTGCGGCCGCGTGATTTCCAGACCTTCAGCAGATCCTCCAGCACATGCCCCACATCGCCCATGATCGGGATGTCCACGCGAATGACTTTGTTGATCGAGGAGGGATCAATGTCGATATGCGCCTTTTTGGAGTCGGGGCTGAACTTTTCAACAACGCCCGTGATGCGGTCGTCAAAGCGCGCGCCGATGTTGATCATCAGATCGCAACCGTGCATCGCCATGTTTGCCTCGTAGAGGCCGTGCATGCCCAGCATCCCCAGCCAATTGTCGCCGGACGCAGGATAGCAGCCCAGCCCCATCAGGGTAGACGTAATCGGAAAGCCTGTCGCCGCCACCAGTTCGCGCAACAACTGCGATGCCGCGGGACCCGAGTTGATGACGCCGCCGCCCGTGTAGAACACGGGCTTTTCGGCTTTCTCCATCGCCTCGACCAATTCGGTGATCGCCTCCATGTCGCCCTTCAGTTGCGGCTGGTAATGCGACTTTGACGGCGCTTTGGGCGCGTAGGTGCCTGTCGCGAACTGAACATCCTTCGGGATGTCGACCAAAACAGGGCCGGGGCGGCCCGACGTGGCGATGTGGAACGCCTCATGGATCACTTCACCCAGCTTGTCTGTCTCTTTCACCAGCCAGTTGTGTTTGGTGCAGGGGCGGGTGATGCCAACGGTATCGGCCTCTTGAAACGCATCCGAGCCGATCATGAAGGTCGGCACCTGACCCGTCAGAACGATGATCGGGATACTGTCCATCAGCGCGTCGGTCAGGCCCGTTACGGCATTCGTCGCACCGGGGCCGGACGTCACCAGCGCCACACCGGGTTTCCCGGTCGAGCGGGCATAGCCTTCGGCGGCGTGAACCGCGCCTTGTTCGTGGCGCACAAGCACGTGTTTGATGTGGTTTTGCTGAAAAATCTCGTCGTAGATCGGTAGGACCGCGCCGCCAGGATACCCGAATACGGTATCGACACCCTGATCAATCAGGGCTTGAACGATCATTTTGGCTCCGGTCATTTGGCGTGTCATGGTCTTGCTCCGTTTGGGCGTTTGAATTCTTCGGCTTGGCATAAAAAAGCCCCCGATGGTGTCGGGGGCGCATGGGGTAGAATATGGTGTACCGTTACCGGCCCATGCGCTGTTTCCTCACAATGACGACTAGATCGTTCATGCCCAAAGGCTCCTTTATGCGTTTTGGGACATTAGGATTGGATCGCAAGGGCGTCAACAGCCATTTTTCCATAATTATGTCCCCAAATGCGGAATTATTGAAATTTTATTGCGCGAACTTGGGTTTGAAGCGACATTTTGGTAAAGCCAGTGGTCTGATTTGACCCAAGCGCCGATGTGATCCGGCCGACTGTCTTAAAAATCCACACCCGTGCCCTGCAACACCCCATGCTCCAGCGCATAGCGCGTCAGGCCCGCGGTGGAGGAAATGCCCAGCTTGCGTTTGATGTTCTTGCGGTGTGTCTCCACCGTGCGAACAGAAATATCGAGGGTGAGGGCCACTTCCTTGTTGGACTGGCCCTGTGCCAGTTGCAGCAGGATCGTTTGTTCGCGGCCCGTCAGTGCATCGCGTGCGCCACCTTCTTTGGGCGTGATCGCCCCCTTGGCACCGGTACACAGATATTGGTCGCCGCCCATTACCGTATCAATCGCCAGCTTGATCTCGTCCGTGGGGACGTCTTTCAGAAGATACCCCATCGCCCCGTGGCTCAGCGCCGAGGAGATATATTCGGGGCTGTCATGCATCGACAGGATGACGATGCGCGTTTGGGGGCGGGTCTCCAGCACCATCTCGGTCGCGGTCAGCCCGCCGAGGTCGGGCATGTTGAGGTCCATCAGGATCACATCGGGGGCCAGTGTCTCCAACTGGTCAATCATCTCGCGCCCGCTGTTGAGCGTGCCGACAACATCGACATCATTATAGCTTTCCAGAATGCTCTGGATGCCTTCGGCGACCATGGGGTGATCGTCTACGATGGCAATGCGCAGGGGGTGGGTCATGCGGTTTCCTTGTCTGGGGAGGTTTGGCCCGTCGTATCGGGGGCCAGCATATGGGCGAGGGGGGCCTGAACTTCGACAATAGTACCGCTGCCGGGGGATGTGCGCAAAGACAAGGTGCCGCGCAGCTGGTCCATGCGTTCTTGCATGTTGCGCAAGCCAAGGCCGGGCGTCTGTGCGTTGAGGTCAAAACCAATGCCATTGTCCTTGATCATCAAGGTCGCGCCATCTGGGTGGCCGCGCAAATCAACGCTGACGTCGGTGGCGCTCGCGTGCCGCTCGATATTGGTGAGCGCCTCTTGGGCGATGCGAAACAGCGCGATCTTGGCCTCATTATCCAGACGGTTGCGGAACACCACTGTCTCCACATGGACCTCGATGCCTGTGCGTTCGCCGAATTCCTCGGCCAACTGGCGCAGGGCGGCGCCCAGTCCCAGATCATCCAGCGCGCCGGGGCGCAGGTCGCGGCTGATGCGGCGCACCTCTGATATGGCCTCGCCCAGCGTAGCGATCCCTTTGCGCAGCGGCGCATCCGCGGATCCATCGCCCAAGGGCAGCCTGCGCCGCGCATTGTCCAGCGCATAGCGGACGCCCACAAGGATCTGGCTGATCCCGTCATGCAATTCACGCGCCACGCGGCCGCGCTCTTCTTCCTGGGCGTCAAACACCCGTTGCGTCAGTTTGCGCAGCTTGGCGTCCGCCAAGCGCCGTTCGCGCAGGTTCAGCCCCATGCCCGAGCCAAACACCACCAGCAGCGCCACCAGTGTGATTGCCCCGATATACACAAACGTGCGCTGCACACGCGCCTGCACATCCGCCCGCGACGTGGCAACGGTAGCCACCACGTCATCAATAAAAACCCCCGTGCCAACCGCCCACCGCCACGAGGGAAAGGAGGTCACATAAACGATCTTGCGCGCAGGCACGCCTGTCGAGGGTTTGGGCCAGACAAAATCGTGATACCCTGCGCCGTCGCGGGCGATGTCGATGATGCGGTCCACCACGGGCGTGCCTTCGGCGTCTGTCTCGCCGCTGAAGTTGCGCCCGATGCGCGCCGTCTCTCGCGGCGAGACGATGGCCGTGCCGTCATAATCATAGACAAAGAACTGTCCGTCCTCGTCATAGATCATCGCCGACAGGATCTGGGCCACGCGCTCCTTGGCTTGCGCATCCGTGGGGGAGGCATTGCCGTAGATAAAGTAGAATCCGTTGCGCGCTTGGGTGACATAGTTGCGCAGCTCGGCCTTTTTGGTCTCGATCAACTGCGTCTCCAGCGCGTTGATTTCGCGCTCGGCCAGCGCACGGGCCTGAATGGCCACGACCAAGGCAATAGCGGCCACCGCAAGAATCAGCGGCACAGCCGCCAGCAGCGTCAGTTTTTGCCCGTAGGGGATATGAAAACGTGGAAAGGCCGACATGGCGATTCGATACGCCGAATCCCGCGTCGGAGCAAAGCGAAACCACGACCGCGCCACAACATGTATGGGGTGCCGCCCGTATAACGCACCTGATCTTGCGGCCTGAATTGGTAAATTTAGCCTAAAAATCAGCGCATTGTGCATTTCTACGCAGTAGTAGGTATTTTAAATCCTATCCAAGCCGTTAGGGTAGCGGCACTTGAAACAACCCGCGCGCGGAATCCACCGCTGTGCGGGCATAATAATCCCGGGAGGATACCTTATGGATCGTCGTTCATTTTTGAAGACATCTGCCCTTGGTGGTACAGCCGCAGCAGCATCCACGCTGGCCGCGCCTGTCTATGCCCAAGGCAAAAAGACACTGACAATGGTAACATCATGGCCACGCGGTTTCGCCGTGCTGGACGATGCGGCCACATACCTCAACAACATGGTTAACGAGATGTCTGACGGCACGCTGACCATCGACAAAAAAGCCCCCGGTGAGCTGGTCGGCGCGTTCGAAGTCTTCGACGCCGTCTCCTCCGGTCAGGCCGACATGTACCACTCTGCCGATTACTACTTCATCGGTCAGCACCCTGCCTACGCCTACTACACAGCCGTACCTTTCGGCGGCACAGCACAAGAGCTGACAAACTGGTACCACCACGGTGGCGGCCATGACCTGCACAACGAACTGGGCGAGATCTTCAACCTCAAGTCGTTCCTCGCAGGGAACTCCGGTTCACAGTCCGGTGGTTGGTTCCGCAACGAAATCGGCTCAGCCGCTGATTTCAACGGTTTGAAATTCCGTATGCCAGGTCTGGGCGGCAAAGTGCTGGGTAAACTGGGCGCATCCGTTCAGAACATCCCCGGTGGTGAACTGTACCAAGCACTGTCTTCGGGCGCGCTGGACGGTCTGGAGTGGGTTGGTCCCTTCGCGGACGAACGCGCCGGCTTCCAGGAAGTTGCAAAAGTCTACTACACTGCTGGCTTCCACGAGCCAGGCTCGGGCCTTGCATGTGCGGTTAACCTCGATGTCTTCAACGAGCTGTCCCCGGCGCACCAGAAGATCATCGAATACGCAACAATGGCGACAACACACGTTCAGCTGGCAGAAACGCTGGCAAACAACGGTGCGGCACTGTCGCGTCTGCAGCAGCAGGGCGTCAAAACCATGCAGTTCTCTGACGATGTCTGGGATGCATTCGGTAAAGCATCCGCCGAAGTCATGGACGAAAACATGGGCGACGAGCTGTTTGCAAAAACACGCGCCAGCTTTGAAGCGTCGCTTACGTCTTCGGCTGAATGGCTGTCCAAGTCCGACGCCTTCTACGTCGAACAGCGTGAGCGCGTCCGCGCAAACATGTAATCGATTTCCAATCGAAGACGGGGGCCACGCATATTCTGCGTGGCCCTTGGCTACTCACAAACACAGGCAGGCAAACTGCCGCAAGATTGCGAAATGCACGCGCCCCATGAGGCGCATCCGGAGGGGGATACATGGCTGACGATATTGTATGTTCGGGATTTTTCCGTGCAGCTGAGGGCGCAAAGCTCAGCTGCCTTGACAAGTTCCAGGATAGTGGTCTGGTTCAATTCGTGGCGGGCAATGTGCTGGAGGCGTTTTACAACTTCTTCGCCGCCATCCTGAACCCCGGCATGTGGCTGAACTGGACTGATCCAAAGGCCATGATGCGCTTCATCTACTACGGTGGCTCGGTCGAGTTTTTCTTTGTCCTGTTGGTTGCCTTGGTCATCCTGACCATCGTCGGCATGCGCAAGCGCGCGTTCATGTGGGGCATGGTGCGCGGCCTTGAATGGGTCGGCAACGGAGTAGGCCGCCTGTTCGCCTGGGCGGGGCTTTTGATGGTGCTTCAGCAGATCATCATCGTGTTTATGCAACGGATATTCACACGGCCCGACATCTCGGTCGGCTTTGGTATCCCGCTGCAATTCGACATCAGCTGGTTTGCCGAAGAATTGAAGCTTTACAACGCCTTGGTGGTCTGTCTTTGCGTGGCCTATACCTTTGTCCAAGGCGGGCATGTACGGGTTGACCTGTTCTACGCGGGCGCAAAGTTCCGCACCAAAAAGATCGTCGACATGTTCGGCGCGGTGTTCTTCATGATGCCCTTTGCCATCGTGACATGGATGTACGGCTGGTATTTCCTGTGGCGCCATCTGGTCACGCCTAACCCGTCGGCCTCCGACAGCCTCGAGCTGTTGTTGCGCAAGTCGCGGGTGCTGAAATGGAACGTCGAGACGATCGGCTTTTCGCCCAACGGGTTCAACGGCTATTTTATCTTCAAAGTCCTGCTGTGCCTGTTCTGCGTGATGGTGATTTTGCAGGCAATCGCAATGTTCTACCGGTCGTGGTGCGAACTGCGTGAAGGTGAAGAAAGCGCAGGAAAATACCTCGACAAGGACAGTCTTGGCGAAGGGGAAGAAGCATACGAGGGAGCACACTGATGTTTTTCGGACTAGACGGGGTCGAAGTCGGCCTGATCATTGTGTTTGTCTGCCTGTTCGGCGGTATTCTGTCGGGCTTCCCGGTGGCTTTTGCCATCGGTGGCGCGGGCATGATCTCATTCGGGATCATTGCCGCGATGGACAGCGCGGGGCTGCTTATTCACCAAGCGATTGATACCTCATCCGAGGCATACCGCGCGCTTGTGAACTCGGGCATCAGGGAGGACGCGGTATCGCTGTTCCGCTATCCCGATTTGCCAAGGATCGCCGAGCCTGTCTTCCCCCAAGGGTGGGAAGTCGCATTGGACCGCAACGTATCGTTTGTTGTGAACCGCATGAACGAACGTGTGCTTGCAGGCCAGTCGATCGAGACGCTGTTGGCCGTGTTGATGTTTGTTCTGATGGGCATCACGCTGGAACGCTCGAAGATCGCGAATGACTTGCTGACGACGATGGCACGGGTGTTTGGCCCGCTGCCGGGTGGTTTGGCCGTGTCGATTGTGGTTGTGGGGGCTTTCCTTGCGGCCTCGACCGGGATCGTGGGTGCGACGGTTGTTACGATGGGATTGTTGGCGCTGCCGACGATGCTGCGCAACAACTACTCGCCCGAGATCGCGACAGGGGTCATCGCGGCCTCCGGCACTTTGGGCCAGATCATTCCGCCGTCCATCGTGATCGTGCTTTTGGGCACGCTGGCAGGTGACTTGTACTCAGCCGCGCAAGAGGCGCGTGCCTCGTCGCTGGGCTGTACCGACGCGTTGACCTATCTGGGGGAGCCTGCGGTTGTCTCGGTCGGGACGTTGTTCCAGGCGGCACTGCTGCCCGGTATCATGCTGGCGTTGCTCTATGCGCTTTATGCCTTTGGCTATGCGTTGCTGAACCCCGACAAGGCGCCTGCCGTGCCGATGGGGTCGACCAACGCCGAACCCGTGACCCGCTCTGAGGCGTTCACATGGTTTGCCGGCGCGCCTGTGCTGATGATTGTAGGGACGATCGTCCTTGGCAATCTTGGCATCGTGGGCAGTCAGGATACCCGCGTTTCCAGCTTCTCGGACATCGGTGAAGCGGCCACGCTGCGTACAAATGTGAATGACCAGTGTAAGGCCGCGATGATCGAGCTGCACGGTCAGGAACGCTGGGACCTTGCGATCCAGCAGCAGCAGGTGATCGAGGATGCGGGCGGTCTGGCGGCGAGCGAAAAGCTGTCGGATGAAGAATTTGCCGAAGCCCAAGCCGCCAAGATCGACGCGGCAGCGCCTATTGGTACCGGCATCGCGATCATGATGATCCTTCTGGGTCTGATCCTGACCACTGCGCGGGGGGTGTCGCCTTCGGCTGATGCCAAGCCGCTGTTGATCGGGGGGATCGGGATTGTCGTTCTCTTGTTGGTCGACATCGTTTTGGTCAGCCCGACGACCAGCCCCGGTGTGATGGTCGTGCTGATGGCCTTGCCCTTTGTGGCGGTCATGTATGGCGTGGTCTATGGCGTCAAACTCTGCGCCAGGAACGAGCTGATCCGCGTGGTCTTCCCACCGCTGGTGTTGATCGTTGCGGTGCTGGGCTCGATCCTTGGCGGGATCACCAACCCGACACCTGCGGCCGCTCTTGGGGCAGGGGGTGCGATCATGTTGGCCGCCTACCGCAAGCTCAAGGATCTGGACCGCTCGCCCAAGGTGATCATCTGGTCCACGCTGGCGATCATCATCTGTATCCTTGTCGGTGTGAACTTTGATCTGCGCATCAATCAGGATGAGGTCGGTTTCGAGAACTGGGTGGCGTTCTTTGTCGCTTATGGTGCGTATCTTTACGCCGTGTTCGGCCTGCTGTTCAGCTGCTGGATCCTGTACACCAACGGCGTTTTGACACCTGTTGTGCGCGAGACAGCCAAAGTGACCTCGATGGTGTTTACGATCCTGATCGGGTCGCAATTGCTGAACCTTGTTGTGATCAGCTTTGGCGGTGAACATTACATCCAGCAGTTCCTGAAGTCGTTTGATAACGAGCTGAAGGTATTCCTCATCGTGATGGTGGTTTTGTTTGTTCTGGGTTTCGTTCTCGACTTCCTCGAGATCATCTACATCGTGGTGCCGATTGTGGGGCCGGTGATTTACGGCGGCTCGTTTGACCCTAAGTGGGTGACGATCATGATCGCGGTGAACCTGCAGACGTCCTTCCTGACGCCGCCCTTCGGGTTTGCCCTGTTCTACCTGCGCGGGGTTGCCCCGCCCAGTGTCACGACGCGCCACATCTACCGCGGGATCATACCGTTCGTGTTGATCCAGGTGGCGGGGCTTGCCATCTTGTGGTTCTTCCCGTCGATCGTGACGATCATTCCGGATCTGATCCCGAATTGACTTAGGATGACACGGAATTAGAAAAGGGCGCCTGTT
This sequence comes from Sulfitobacter aquimarinus, assembly GCF_040149565.1. Classification (NCBI taxonomy): domain Bacteria; kingdom Pseudomonadati; phylum Pseudomonadota; class Alphaproteobacteria; order Rhodobacterales; family Roseobacteraceae; genus Sulfitobacter; species Sulfitobacter aquimarinus. The sequence goes on along the minus strand of NZ_JBEFLO010000008.1, from coordinate 22,577 downwards.
TCGGGCGCCCTTTTTCGTATGTGAACCCGCAGTGCCCGTTGTGGGCGCGGGATTGAGTTTAAGGGCAAAATAAAGAAGGTGCGGGGACGTTGTGGCCCATTGGGGGGATCAGCCGCGTTTTGGCGTGAGATCGGGCAGGGAGATGTTGGCGACCTGTTCGGCAATTGGATCATTGCTGAGCGGGTGTTGTTCGGGCGTAAAGCCTTCGGGGTCGCGCATGGGGTGCCACTCGCCGGCCATGAAGACTTCGAGGCCGGAGAATTTGGCTTTGTAGCCCATCTTCTGGCTGCCGGGGACCCAGTAGCCCAGATAGACATAGGGCAGGCCCGCATCGCGGGCGATGTTGATGTGATCCAGGATAATGTAGTTGCCCAAGCCGTCGCGGGGGCGGTCTGGGGTGTAGAAGGAGTAAACCATGCTGACTCCATCGCCCAGCACATCCGTGAGGCAGACGCCGATCAGTTCGTTTGTTTCGGTGTCGGTATATTCGATGACGCGGCTGCGGATCGGGGTTTCCTCGATCATGGCGGCGAATTCGAAGACGTCCATATCCGCCATGCCGCCATCGGAGTGGCGGCTGTCAAGGTAGCGGCGGAAGAGGTCGTATTGGTCTTCGGTGGCCCAAGGCGATGTGGCGCGCCGCGCCAGCCCCGCGTTGCGGTTCAGCGTACGCCGCTGGCTTTTGCTGGCGGTGAATTTGGCCACGTCAATGCGGGCCGACAGGCACGAGGCGCAATCGGCGCAGGATGGGCGGTAGAGCACATTCTGGCTGCGGCGGAATCCTTGTGACGACAGGCTGGCGTTCAGCTTCTCGGCATTTTCGCCTTGCAGCGCGGTGAACAGTTTCCGCTCCATCCGTCCCTCAAGATAGGGGCAGGGTTGGGGGGCTGTCACATAGAACTGCGGCGCAATAGGAAGCGAGTGGCGCATTAAGCTGTGGTCCTTACGGGGGATTTATCAGACGATAGCCTGCGTGGTGGGGCGTGCAAACCCCAAAGTTTTCAGGCGCGGCGGTTCATCGCGACAGTGCCCATGACCATATCGGTCAGGCCCTGACGTCGTTCGGTGCTGAGCATCATAACGACCGAGATAAATTGCAGCAACGGCATCCCCAGCGAGACCGTATAGCCCAGCGTATGCAGAAACGCGGCAGAGCTATCAAAGCGTTCGTCATCGTGGGTCCGCAGCTCGATCGCCATGAGGCGCATCCCCCATGTCGACGACCCGCGCGACAGGGTCACGACGCGGTAGGCGAAGCCGATTACCAGATACAGGAAGGGAAAGATAAACAGACCCAGAAAGGCTGTGAACGGCAGCACCAGCAGGACCAGCACAAAGATCAGCACCGTATCGACGCCCCACGCCATCAGACGTTTCGCGGGCACGCCGTCATAAAATTGTGGAGAGAGGTCGGGATCAGGGGTCATTTGGGGCTCGTTCAGTTTGGGGGATTTGGGGGTGGCCGCACCCCTGAGGTGGGGAGCGGCCCGTTTGTGTTCAAGGGGCCTTAGGCGTCCTCGGTCTTGTCGTCCTTGCGGGTGGCGCGTTCGTCCATGAAGGCGTCGAACTCGGACTTGTCTTTGGCTTCGCGCAGACGCTCAAGGAAGCTTTCAAAGTTGTTCTGCTCTTCCTCAAGGCGGCGCAGGGTGTCGGCCTTGTAGGCGTCGAAGGCTGCGTTGCCTGTGGGGCGGGCCATGGACATGGTGCGGCCCATGGTGCGGCTACAGCTGCGGGAGGATGATGAAAACATGCGTTTACTCCAGATCATATACGCCAGCAGGGCAAGGCCTACGGGCCAGAAGAAGATAAATCCCAACACCATGGCGGCGATCCATGCGCCCTTGCCGCGCGCATCAAGCCAGTTTTCCGAGCGGGTGAGCCAGCCTTCGCGTGGCATGCTGCGGTTGGAGTAGGAAGCGGTGTACGTTTGTGTGGCCATATCGGTCCCCTTGGGTATGTGGTGTGCGGCCACCATGATCGGGGCGCTTCACCGATGAAAGGACGCTTATGTTAATGCCTTTCACATCATTCAATTTGGGAACGGGCTGGATTATTGCAAGAGCAAATGTGAAAGCTTTTTACATTTGTTTGATTAGCCGTTTCATATCAGTGCCTTGGCTGTGAAAATTTCCGCGCTGAAACGTATTGACGGCGGACGGTTCAGGGGTGACTGTGGGGGTATGACCTATGTTTCCCTCTCAAAACTGCTGACACGTTGCCCGCGTGGCGATGAAGCGGTGGATGATCTGCCGCTGGCTGATTTCGACACAGACCTGCACCCGTTGCTGCGCGGGACCGCGGCGCTGGCACCTTATCTGGCGCGGCTTATCACGCAAGAAGCCGCGTGGCTGGCGCAGGCTGTGCAGGCCCCCAAGACCGCGCTGGCCGCCATTATCGCGGCACCGCAACAGTTGGACGAAACCTCGCTGCGCGCAGGGCTGCGGCAAGGCAAACGGCGCGTGGCGATCCTGTCTGCGCTGGCCGATCTGGGCGGCGCGTGGTCGCTGGAGGAGGTGACAGGTGCCTTGAGCGATTATGCCGATGCCGCCAGCCATGCGGCGTTGCGCGTGGCCCTGTCGGCGCAGATCAGGCGCGGCAAGCTTCCCGGTCTTGGCGCCGATGACGCGGATAAGGGGGGCGGCATGACTGTGCTGGCCATGGGCAAGATGGGCGCGGGCGAGCTGAACTACTCGTCCGATATTGATCTGATTTGCCTGTTCGACGAAGACCGCTTTGACGCGACTGATTTTCACGAGGCGCGCGCGGGGCTGATCAAAGCCACCCGCGCCATGGCCGCGAGCCTCAGCGAGATTACCGATGACGGCTATGTCTTTCGCACCGACCTGCGCCTGCGCCCCGATCCTGCGGTCACGCCCGTCTGCGTGGGCATCCTCGCCGCCGAGCGGTATTACGAAAGCCTTGGCCGCACGTGGGAGCGGGCCGCCTATATCAAAGCGCGCCCTTGCGCGGGCGACATTGGCGTGGGGGAGGCGTTCCTTGATACGCTGAAACCCTTTGTCTGGCGCAAGCATCTGGATTTCGCCGCCATTCAGGACGCCCACGACATGCGCCTTGCCATCCGCGCCCACAAGGGGCTTGGCGGGCCGATCACCTTGCCCGACCACAATATGAAACTGGGCCGTGGCGGCATCCGCGAGATCGAGTTTTTTACCCAGACCCGCCAGTTAATCGCAGGCGGGCGCGATGCGGGCCTGCGCACACGCGGCACGAAAGAGAGCCTTGCGCTGCTGGCCGCCAAAGGCTGGGTGCCGGAGGCAACGGCAGAGGAATTGAGCGACCACTATACCTTCCACCGCACGGTCGAGCATCGCTTGCAGATGGTGCGCGACGCGCAGACCCACACGCTGCCCAAATCGGCTGAGGGCATGGCGCGGATTGCCGCGATGATGGATATGGATGTGACCGCGTTTGAGCAAACCCTGCGCGAGCGGCTAAGTGCTGTGCACGAGATCACCGAAGGGTTCTTTGCCGACAGCCGCGCACCCGAGCCACCTCCGCCCCAGCACAGCTTTGACGATAAAGTCGTCGAGGCATGGCACAGCTATCCTGCCATGCGTTCGGAACGCGGTGCGGAATTGTTCGAACAGCTAAAGCCTGACCTCTTTGCCAAATTGGCGCTGGCCGACAAACCGGACGAGGCGCTGCGGGCCTTTGACGGCTTCCTTGCGGGGCTGCCTGCAGGGGTGCAGCTGTTTTCCCTGCTCAAGGCGAACCCGCAACTGGCCGATCTGCTGATCACCATCGTCAGTGTCTCGCCTATGCTGGCGGCCCATTTGTCGCGCAATGCGGGTGTGCTGGATGCGGTGATCGGCGGCGATTTCTTTGCTGATTGGCCGGGGCAGGCGGCACTGACGCAGATGCTGTCGGACCGCCTTGCCGCGCTGGACGATTACGAGAGCCAGCTTGACAGCACACGCGGCTGGGCGCGTGAATGGCATTTCCGCATTGGCGTGCATCATCTGCGTGGCCTCACAGATGCGGACACCACAGCGGCGCACTACAGCGATCTGGCCCGCGCTGTGCTGGGCGCATTGTGGCCTGTGGTCATCGCCGAAGTCTCGCGCCGTCACGGGCCGCCGCCCGGCAAAGGCGCGGTGATCGTCGGCATGGGCTCGCTTGGGGCGGGGCGGCTGACGGCGCAGTCCGATCTGGACATGATCGTGATCTATGATGCGGACGGGGTCGAGATGTCGGACGGCCGCCGCCCGCTGGCCGCCCGCCAATACTATGCCCGCCTGACCCAGACCATGATCACCGCGATGAGCGCCCCCATGGCCCAAGGGCGGCTTTATGAGCTGGACCTGCGCCTGCGCCCTTCAGGGAACAAAGGCCCCGTCGCCACCTCGATCGAGAGTTTTGCCAGCTACCAGCGCAATGAGGCATGGGTGTGGGAGCATCTGGCCCTGACCCGCGCCGAAGTGATTGCGGGCCCTGAAACACTGGGCCGGACGGTCGAGGCGCTGCGGGCCGAAATCCTGCAACTGCCCCGCGACGCGGCGCATATCCGTGCGCAAACCGCCCAGATGCGTGCCCGCATTGCCGCCGCGAAATCAGCGAACGGTATTCTGGACGCCAAGATCGGCGCGGGCCGCCTGCAAGACATCGAACTGTTTGCCCAAGCGGGGGCCTTGATCGGCGGCAGCACAGACCGCGACATCCCCGCAGGGCTGGCGGCAGCACGCGCCGCAGGTCTGATTGACGCGCAAGGGCAGGCGACCCTGACCGCCGCCTATGCCCGCCTGTGGGCGCTGCAATCGGCCACGCGGCTTTTGTCGTCGGCCCCCTTGCAGCTTGGCACCCTGCGCAGCGCGACACAGCGGTTTTTGCTGGATGCGGTGGCCGAGGCGCCCGAACACGACACCAGCGCCGATCTGGAGACGCAACTGGCACAGCATTACGCACGGGCAGACGCGATCATAACCGCGGCACTAGGCGGCGGAGCACCCACATGAAGAAATCCATCCCCGACGATCCAAAAGGTCTGATCTTTGAGGCTTACCAGATCGGCGGCATCACCAAATCCGAATGCCGCACGATTTTCCTAGATTGGGCGCTCAGCCTGGGGGCCGACCGTGAAACCCCAACCGCCCTGCGCGCCCTTCTGGCCATGTACGGGGGCGACCCTGCCCATCCGATGTCCGAAGTCTTAACGGAAGGCCTGCACAGCATTGCAACGCCGCGCCGGCGGGGCGGATGGCGCAGCCGCAAGCGGGACTAGGCATTGTCGCTGAATCTTACGTTGGGGAATGCTTAAGATAGGATTAATACCTCTGTTTTGATCCAAGTCTTGCGCAAATTTGTCTAAAACCTGCCTTATTCACCCGCCATCAGTGTTCTCGTAGCAAGTTCAAGGCCGCAGGGTCTGAGGAGTACGAGATGAAGATGATGAAACTGGCATGTGTACTGAGCATCGGCGCCGCGCTGAGCGCATGCGGTGCGTCCGATACCGTAACCCGCGACGCCCAATTCGAGACACAGTCCCCCCAAGCAACCTATGGCACGCAGACCCGCGACAACGCGCGTCTCTCCCTTGATCCGACCAAAAGCGTGCGCCGCATCACGGCCTCCGCCAACGAGGCGCGGACCATCCTGCCCGAAGCGATCCTGAAGCAGATCAATGTGGCCCAGATCAACGTGAGCGTGCCAAGCGATCTGAAAGTCTCCGAAGCCAACCGCTATTACCCCGGTGGCGATATCGTCTGGCGCGAAGACCCGATGGGCAACCGCCACGCACAGGTTGCCCGCATCATGCATGATGCGCTGACCAACGGCACCACCGTTTTTCAGGGGCCTGTGCCGGTCATTCTGGACGTGCAGCTGGTCCGCTTCCATGCGCTCAGCGAAAAGGCCCGCTATACCGTGGGCGGCGTACATCACATCGTCTTTAACATGGTCCTGCGCGATGCAAAGACAGGCGCCTTCCTGTCCGAGCCGCGCCGCGTCGAAACCGACCTTGAGGCCTTTGGCGGTCAGCAGGCAATCGTCGCCGAAAGCCGCGGCCTGACCCAGAAGGCCCGCATCTCCGGTCACATCGCCGAAGTGATCCGCCAACAGATGAGCCGGCCCGAAGGCTATAAAAACGCCTCACTCGGCTTTTATCAGCTGGTGAACAGACTCTAGGCTTTCGCTTGCCACGGATACCAATTAGGGAAGGGCGCTATGAATATAGCGCCCTTTTCCACGTCTCACCCCCTTCCTGTTGTCCGCCTGATGCCCAAGGCCAACGCCCGTGCGATCCGCCACGGCGCGCCGTGGGTCTATGCAAACGAGCTGGTCACCGACCGCCGTACCAAAGCACTGGCCCCCGGAGCCATCGCGGTGCTGGAAGACAGCCTGCGCCAGCCTTTGGGCGTGGTGACGGTCAACACCAACTCCAAAATCATTGCCCGCATGATGGATGCAGACCCCGCCGCCGTCATTGATCAGGCATGGATCGCCCGCCATCTGGCCCGCGCCCTTGCCCTTCGGACGCGGATGTACGACGCGCCCTTCTACCGTCTTGTCCACGCCGAGGCCGACGGCCTGCCGGGCGTCATCATCGACCGCTTCGGCGACACTTGCGTGATCCAGCCCAACGCGGCGTGGTCGGATGCGTTGATTGAGCCGCTGACGGCGGCGCTGATCGAAGTGACAGGTGTCACAAACGTGCTGAAAAACGCCTCTGGCCGCACCCGCAGCCTTGAAGGGCTGGACGACGTGAACGCCGTACTCGCAGGCAGCGCGCCCGACGCGGCTGTGGCGGTACAGATGAACGGGGCCACCTATATGGCGGACCTGACAGGTGGCCAGAAGACGGGCATCTTTTATGACCAACGGCCCAACCACGCTTTTGCGGCCTCTATGGCACGGGGCGGGGCGCGTGTACTGGATGTATTCTCGCATGTGGGCGGCTTCGGTCTGGCCTCGATCGCTGCGGGCGCGTCATCAGCGCTGTGCGTCGACGGCTCTGCCCCCGCTCTTGCGCTGGCCGAACAAGGCGCAGCTGCGATGGGCGTCGAAGACAAGCTGACCACCCGCCAAGGGGACGCTTTTGACGTGCTGACAGCCCTGCGCTCCGAGGGAGCCGAGTTCGACGTGGTCGTCTGCGATCCTCCCGCCTTTGCCCCCGCTAAACCCGCGCTTGAGGCGGGCCTGCGCGCATACGAGCGTATCGCAAGGCTCGCCTCGCCGTTGGTGGCCGAGGGCGGCATCCTCGGGCTTTGCTCATGCAGTCACGCCGCAGACCTCACGGCCTTCCGCACGGCATCTGTGCGCGGCATAGGGCGGGCAGGGCGCAGACCCTCGCTGATCCACACAGGCTTTGCCGGTGCAGACCACCCGCAACTGCCTCAGCTGGCAGAAACGGGCTACCTCAAGTCGCTGTTCTTCCACCTCTAGGATTAATCACGGCAAAGGTGCCAACACCCCCATGAAAATGCTCTTGGATGCCTGCGTGATCTACCCCACCGTCATGCGCGAGATGCTTTTGGGCGTCGCGCGTACAGGCGCCTATACTCCACTGTGGTCCGCACGCATTCTGGAGGAATGGGCCCTTGCCGCACGCAAACTCGGCCCCGAGGGCGAGGCTATTGCCCGCGGCGAAATCGCCATGATCCAAAGCGCCTTCCCCAGAGCCAGCGTGCCCGTACACGCAGGGCTGGAGGCGCGGCTGTGGCTGCCCGACGCAAATGACATCCACGTTCTGGCCGCCGCGATCCACGGCAACGCAGACGGCATCATCACCATGAACGCCAAGGATTTCCCCCGTGGCCTGCTGGCAGAAGAGGGCCTCAGCCGCAATGACCCCGACGCCTTCCTGCTGGGCCACTACCACGCCAACCCCGACGCCGTAGACCACGTGGCCCAATCAGTCGTCGACGAAGCCCGCCGCCTGTCAGGTGAGGACTGGGACAAGCGGTCTTTGATGAAAAAAGCCCGCCTGCCACGGCTGGGCAAAGCGCTCACCACCTAGGCGCCTATTTTTTAGGCCTTGAATATTTCGGGGGGAGCAGCCTTCGGCTGCGGGGACAGCGCCCCCTCCCTCAGCTCTCCCATTTACCCTGCATTTTTGTAAGTTCGGCAATCCGCTCGGCGGTCTTGGGGTGGCTCATCAGCCACGCGGGCGCTGTTCCGCCGCTTGATTTCGTCAGCGCATCCAGCTTTTCAAAAAGCGAGATCTGCGGCGCGATCCCGATGCCTGCCTTGGTCAGTAAGGCCGCCGCATAGGCGTCCGCCTCATATTCGTCACTGCGCGACAATTTCGCCGCCAGCAGAGAGGTCAGCCCGCTTGCAATCCATATCCCGATGCCGGGGATAATACGGCTCAGCACCATGCCGAGGGCAGCCCGCATCGCATTCTGGCCGGAAAAGTCGATCATCCGCCGTCGCGAATGGCCAAGGGCCACATGCCCCAGTTCATGCGCGATCACGCTGGCCAGTTCCTCGGCCGTGACCTCACCTGCGCGAAACTTGTTATAAAACCCGCGGGTGATGAAAATTCGCCCGTCAGGGGCGGCAAGGCCGTTCACGGGCGCGATCTCGTAGATATGGACCTTGATCCGCGGGATATCGAGGGCGTTGGCCAGTTGCTTGGTCATCCCCACCAACGCAGGATCGGCCAGTACGGTTGATTTTTCATCCAGCTCACGCCCCGTACGCCAAACGGAAAAACGGTACATGGCCAGGCCGTAGAGCACGGCAAGTAGAATGGGGAGAACTTTGAACATAGGTTAAATATGGATGGAAAGCGGGGCAGGGCAAGTGGTGGCGTGCCTGCTTTCTAACAGCAGTGTGACCACGCAAGACTAAAGCGCAGTCACCATGCGGTGAAAAGGGACGTTTGTCTTAGGTTGCCGGTTCCAGCGTCGAGTCATCGAGCAGCACAATGTCATTCATCTGCACCCCTGTTGCATTGCGTGTGAACACCATGTCACGGCTTGTTTCGGTCTGACTTGTGTAGCCGACAGTGATGCGGGGTGTATTGGTCTGCGGATCCTCTTCCAGATGCAGTTCACGTGCCACGTAGGTGCCGTTGGTCAAGGGTTTGTCCAGCTCTATCGTGTAAGGCCCCGCCTCGAAGCCTTCGAACAGGCGCTGAGCAACGCGATTTGTGGGCAGGACATCCGGATCAAACCCGATGCGGATTGTATCAGCGCCGCCGCTTCGCAAAACCCCTAGATCGGTCATGGAGGCGCCCAAAATCGGCGAGTCGTCGCCGCCCTAGATATTCAACTTAGCCAAGGCGTCTTCTTAAAATCCCGATGGTTCAACGCCAACTTCCGACGTGAGCGCAGAAATGTCGTCCCCTCCATTTGCGTTTGTGGGGCTGTCAGGTCTCCGCGACCGTCGCGGGGGACATCTTCCAGATTGAAAAAATCGCTTTCTTCCGTGCCTTCAGTCACCAGATCAATTTCATGGCTGTCGGGTGCGGCATCGGTTTCAAGGACCAATGGCGTTTCTTCGGGCTTAAGGCTGAACGGTGTTTCTTCAGCGAGATCGTCATGGTCGTCGCTTCCAAAACGTGGGGTCATAATCGCGGCCAGAATCCCAGAAGACTTGCAGAACCCACTGCAAGAACCCTCTTAGAAAGCAGCCAGCGGTTCATAAACTAGGTTTAAGAATTACCCGCATGAGGTGTGCAGGCGTGTCCTGTGTTCAGGCCGCAGCGTTTACCGCGTCAGCGTGCGCATCCCGCGTGACAATCCTTCAAGCGTCATGGGCACCATCGCCTCCTGGCCGAAAATTTCCTGGATCATGGTGATCGACTGGGTATAGGACCAGTATTTCTCGGGGATCGGGTTGATCCAGAGGTTTGATTTCCACTGCTCGCGCGCGCGGTTCAGCCAGACCGAGCCTGCCTCGGGGTTCCAATGCTCGTTCGCGCCACCGGGGTAGGCGATCTCGTAGGGGCTCATGCTGGCGTCACCGACAAAGATACAGCGGTAGTCGGGGCCGTAGGTGCGGATGATCTCATGCGTGGGGGTCTGCGCGTCCCAGCGACGGCGGTTGTCGCGCCACACACCTTCATAAAGGCAGTTGTGGAAATAGAACGATTCCATGTGCTTGAACTCGGATCTTGCGGCAGAAAACAGCTCCTCCACCACTTTGATATGCGGGTCCATCGAGCCGCCAACGTCCAAAAACAGCAAGACCTTCACGGCATTGCGCCGCTCTGGCCGTGTCTTGACGTCCAGGTACCCTTGCTCGGCGGTGGAGCGGATGGTGCCGTTCAGATCCAGCTCCTCGTTCGCGCCATCGCGCGCCCAGCGGCGCAGGCGTTTCAGTGCCACTTTGATGTTGCGGGTGCCCAGCTCGACGCTGTCATCGAGGTTGCGGAACTCGCGCTTGTCCCAGACTTTGACCGCTTTGCCGTGGCGGCCTTCCTTCTGGCCGATCCGCACGCCTTCGGGGTTGTAGCCATAAGCGCCAAAGGGCGAGGTGCCGCCCGTGCCAACCCACTTGTTGCCGCCCTCGTGGCGCTTCTCTTGTTCCTTCAGCCGCTCTTTGAGCGTCTCCATCAGCTTGTCGAACCCGCCCAAGGCTTCGATCTCGGCTTTTTCTTCCGCGCTCAGATGCTTTTCGGACATCTTGCGCAGCCATTCTTCGGGGATGTCTACCGCTTCAAGAACCTGCTCTACCGTGATGTTTTCCAATCCGGAAAAGGCAGCGGCGAAGGCTTGGTCGAACTTGTCGATGTTGCGTTCGTCCTTCACCATGCTGACGCGGGCGAGGTAGTAGAACGCCTCGACGTCATAGGTGGCCAGACCGGCGGACATGCCATCAAGGAAAGCCAGAAACTCCCGCATGGATACGGGAACCTTATGGGCGCGCAAATGCTCAAAAAACGGCAGGAACATCAGCTTAGCGCCCTGTCGATGATCACGGTGATGAACATGCCCACGATCAGGAAGGCCATGCCATAGCCTGCTGCGTATTGCGCAATATCCTTGCGGTTGCCGCGGCGTTTCTTGGCGGTCATGCCGCCAATGATTGCCCCGATAATTGCCAACCCGATTACGATCATGCCACGTCGCCCTTTTTACAGTTGCGGGCGGCCTTTCAGCGGGCTGAGTGATGAAATCTCACGCAGCTTGGCCCGCACCGCCCAGTCAGAGCCAAATCCGTAGCGTGCCCAACCCAGACTGTCCAGACGCACAGCCGATGCTTCCGAAGGGCGGTTCTCCAGATCCAGCGCCTCTGCACGTAGCAGCAAGAGCGTTGAAAGCAATGCGGCATTCTCGTTCAGCTTGGCTGTTTCGATATGCGGCCCGATGAGTTTGAGCGCATGTGCCCCCGCGCCCTGACTGATGGCAAAGGCCGACAGCTGCGTGGCGACATAGGCGCGGTGCAGGCGGGTGCCGGGGGTGGCTTCATAGAACTTTTTCGCCTTTGCATAGTGGTCTTGGGCGGCCTGCGGATTGTCGCGTTGCAACACGCGGCCCATGGCGTAATGGGCAAAGGCGCGGCGCTGGTCCTGCCAGCCCATCGCGGTGGCGATGCGCAGGGCCTCGTTGGCGCCGGCATAGCGGGCCGAGCGGCCAGAGGCGGGGCCAAGCGCCGTTTCAATCGCCCGTTTCCACGGCTGCGGCGTGCGGGTGGCATAGTTCGCCGCGGCACGTTCGCCTTGGGGGTTAATCTCACGCAGGATGTGGGGCAGGGTCGCCGCCACCTGACCGCGTGACATGCCGTTATGCAGCTTGGGCGAATAATAGGTCCGCAGCATCAGCATATCAAAGCCGGTCAGCACGGTATGGACGTTGTCGTCGTTAAAGACGCTGTCGGGCAGGCGGTACAGATCGTTGAGCGGGCCCAGCGATTGCGCCAGCTCTTCGTGCAGGCAATCACGCACTTCTTGCGGGCTTACGTCATTGGGCAGGAAGATCGCCAGCTTTTCGCGGCTGCGCAGCTGTGACCAGTTGGCCTTTTTGCTGCGGCGGGCTTTGCGGTATTCATCAATGGTGCTGACATTGGGGGCGACGAAACAGGCAGCCTGCGGCAGCAGTTTGCGAATGGCCGAACGGGGCACCGCATTGATCGTGATATTCGCGCCTGGTCCCTTGACCTGGGAGATGTTGATGCGGGCCTCACTGCGCAGGCGGGCCAGAAGGCGGCGCAGGTCATGCTGCAACGAGGGGGGCTGCTTGCCCGTAACGGCGACCGTGATCGGCCCTTCAAAGCGCGTGAAAACGGGCAGGTCGCGCCCGCTTTCGAGCTTGAAAGAAAGCTCGATGAAATCAATGGCGAGGTCGTTATTGGCGCGGATCGGGCTGGCGTGCCGTCCTGTGGCAAAGACCTTGATGGGCGGCAGGCCGCTTTCGGTCGAAATATTCAGCCGTGATACATCCCCGCTGGTGGTGGGGGTACACGCGTTAAGTACAATCGCCAGCACCAAGGCAATGCGCGACTTCATGTGCGATCACCATAAATGAACTGCGGTGTGTAACTTGTTGGAATACGCGCAAAAACTACGCGCACGAAAAGTGCGTTCCGAATACTCATAACTCTGCCTGCCTGCCCTTTTTTGAGCTGTGTCGGAGATCTTTTCGTCCCTCAACCAGTCACGGGTATGGAGCAATTAAGGCAAAATCGTGGCAAATTGTCTTGATTGAGGCAAACCTGTGGTTGAGGATGCGAAAAAGCCACAGTTTTATCGGGATAGGCGGCGCTTAGGCCCGTTTGCGCATCAATGTGTCATTTGGTCAGTCGGCGCAGCAGCATCATATGGGCCATCAGCAGGGCGAAAAGCCCAAAGATCGCCGCCTCTAGCGGGGTGGTGATCCCCATAACGATGCCCGCGGCTGCAAAAGCGATGCAAAGCCCCACCACAGCCAGCGAATATGCGCGAATAGCGCCTGCGGGCTGGTCAGGGCGCAACAGGCCAAGACGCCGCAACAAGGCGGGGACCGACCAATAAATCAGGCCCGTAAACAGCGGCACCGCCATCACGGCCTGAACCAGAATGTCAGGGGGCAGCAACAATGCCGGCGGCAAGGAGGCCGCCAGCATTGCAAAGTAGTGCAAGGGTAGGATCGCGACGAGATAGTACAGACCGCGCCGCGACATCTCTGTCACCGTCCGCCGCGTGCCATAAAGGCGAGGCGTTCAAACAGATGCACGTCCTGTTCGTTCTTGAGCAGGGCGCCGTGCAGCTTGGGCAGGGCGGATGCGCCATCGGCTTTCAGGTCGGCCGCATCCATATCTTCGGCCAGCAGCAGTTTGAGCCAGTCGATGACCTCGGACGTCGATGGCTTTTTCTTGATCCCCTGCTGGTCGCGAATCTCGTAGAATTGCGTGAGCGCCGTGGTCAGCAGATCGGGTTTGATGCCTGCGTGGTGGACCTCGACGATTTTCTTGAGGGTCTCCATGTCGGGGAACTGGATGTAGTGGAAGAAGCAGCGGCGCAGGAAGGCGTCGGGCAGCTCTTTTTCATTGTTGGAGGTGATGATGACGATCGGGCGCACGTCCGCTTTGATCGTCTGCCCTGTCTCGTAGACGAAGAACTCCATCTTATCGAGCTCTTGCAAAAGGTCGTTGGGGAATTCGATGTCGGCCTTGTCGATCTCGTCGATCAGCAGAACGACTTTTTCGCCCGCCTCGAAGGCTTCCCACAGTTTGCCCTTGCGGATGTAGTTGGCAACATCGTGGACTTTTTCCTCGCCCAGCTGGCTGTCGCGCAGGCGGCTGACGGCGTCGTATTCATAAAGGCCCTGCTGGGCGCGGGTGGTGGATTTGATGTTCCACTCGATCATGCGCAGCCCCAGCGCGGCCGAGACCTGGCGCGCAAGTTCGGTCTTGCCTGTGCCGGGTTCGCCCTTGACCAGCAGGGGGCGTTCCAGCTGGACCGCAGCGTTTACCGCAATTTTCAAATCATCCGTTGCGACGTAGTCGGCGGTGCCTTGGAATTTCATATCGTGATCAACCCTCTGGTTCAGTTTATTGGTGTGTTCCGAAGGGCATAATAGCGTGTGATTGAGTAGTGACAATCGCTGATCCGTCCTATAAACCCCGCCCAAATGGGGGCGTCGTGAGGAGGGAATCCACGTGACATTGTCGAAAACCGTCAAGGGGGAAGACACCGTGAAGCAAGAGAATTTTTTGCCAGATGATTATCGTCCAGCCGAGGACGAGCCGTTTATGAATGACCGTCAGGTCGAGTATTTTCGCCGCAAGCTGCTGGACTGGAAAGCCGAGCTTATGGAGGGCAGCCGCGACACCATCGAAACGATGAAAGACGGCACGCGCAACATTCCCGATGTGAATGATCGCGCCTCGGAGGAAACAGACCGTGCGCTGGAGCTGCGCACCCGCGATCGCGCGCGCAAGCTGGTCGGTAAGATCGACGCCGCACTGCGCCGCATTGAAGAGGACGAATTCGGCTATTGCTCGGTTACCGGTGAGCCGATCTCGCTCAAGCGGCTGGATGCGCGGCCCATCGCCACCATGAGCCTTGAGGCGCAAGAGCGTCACGAGCGCCGTGAGAAAGTCCACCGCGACGAGTGAGCCGATTGCGCGACGCGCAATAAAGAACCAGGGGCGCGGCGGTGAAAACCGCAGCGCCCTGTTTGTATGTGAGGGGCGGCTATGGGGCTGAACAACGCAATTGTCATCGGGGCAGGGATCGGCGGGTTGGCTGCGGCCTGCGCATTGGCGCGGCGCGGCGTGGCGGTGACGGTGCTGGAGCAAGCGCCGGCCATCCGCGAAGTCGGCGCTGGTTTGCAGATCAGCCCGAACGGGCTGGCCGTGCTGCGCGCATTGGGGTTGGAGAAACGGCTGAAAGCGCAAGGTGCTGTGCAGGGTCAAGCGGTCGTTATGCAGGCCTTTGACAAGCAAGGCGATGTGGCGCGTCTGGACCTGACGCAACTGCCCGCGCAGCAACGCTATCTGTTTATGCACCGCGCTGATCTGGTCGATGCGCTGGCCCGCGCTGCGCGCGAGCAGAACGTGAGCTTTGAATTCGGCACGCAAGTGGAGGATGTCGTGGCAGGCGATATGCCCCAACTGACGCTGGCCGATGGCAGCACACGGCGGGCCGAGCTGGTTGTGGGGGCGGATGGGATCCATTCGCGGGCCCGTGTTGCGCTCAACGGGGCGGATGCAGGGTTTTTCACGGGGCAGGTGGCGTGGCGCGCGGCGGTGCCCAACACGGTTGGCCATGCGGATGTCGCGATGGTTACTATGGGCGCCGGGCGGCATCTGGTCAGCTACCCGTTGCGCGGCGGCGCGTTGGTGAACCTTGTTGCCGTAGAGGAACGCGAGACATGGGCAGAAGAGGGGTGGAACCACCCCGATGACGCCGCCAACCTGAGGCAGGCGTTTGCCGCCTTCAGTGGCACGGCGCGGGCGCTGATCGACGCGGTTGAAGTGCCGACGCTGTGGGGCTTGCACCGCCATCCCGTGGCCGCTGTCTGGCAGCGCGGCGGCGTGGCGCTGTTGGGTGATGCGGCGCACCCAACGTTGCCGTTTCTGGCGCAGGGGGCCAATATGGCGTTGGAGGACGCATGGGTTCTGGCCGACCACGTCACCCGTGGCGGCACCGCGGCGCTGGAGGCGTATCAGGCGCTGCGGGTGCCAAGGGTGACGCGGGTGATCAAAGTGGCCGAGGGCAACGCGTGGCGCTATCACCTGCACCCTGGACCGTTACGGGCGCTGGCGCATCTGGGCCTGCGCACAGGCAGCCGTTTTGCGCCGCGCCGTATGCTGGGCGCGTTTGACTGGCTCTACGGCCATGACGTGACCGCGGGCGCTCCTCGCTAGCTGCGCTGCGCTCCTCGCTTATTTCGCCCGCGCTACCATGCCGAACAGGTCGCGGGGGTCATCGGGGTCGGCCAGCATGTCAAGCGCGGTGAAAAATGCCGTACCACGGATCGCATCGCGCACATAACACAGCGCCGAGAAGTCCTCGATCGCGAAGCCGACACTGTCAAACAGGGTGATCTGTTTGGCATCGCGCCGCCCTTGGGCGCGGCCCTCCAGCACTTCCCAGAACTCGGTCACGGGGTGGTCGGCCTTTAGCTGCTGTATCTCGCCCTCGATGCGGGTTTGTGCAGGGTATTCCACAAAGATATCAGCGCGGTGCAGGATGGCGGGGGCCAGCTCGGTCTTGCCGGGGCAATCGCCGCCGATGGCGTTGATATGCACGCCTGCGCCCACCATGTTGTCCGTCAGGATCGTCGCATATTGTTTGTCTGCCGTGCAGGTTGTGATGATCTGCGCGCCCAAAATCGCCTCTTCCGCCGATGCGCAGGCCACCACGCGCAGGCCGGAGCCTGCCAGATTGCGGGCGCATTTTTTGGTCGCGGCGGGGTCGGTGTCATACAGGCGCACTTCCTCGATCCCGACAATCGCCTGCATCGCGATGCTTTGGAATTCGGACTGCGCGCCATTGCCGATCATCGCCATGACCTTGGACCCTTTGGGCGCCAAGACCCGCGCCGCCAAAGCCGAGGTTGCCGCCGTGCGCAGCGCCGTGAGGATCGTCATCTCGGACAACAGCACGGGATAGCCCGTGGCCACATCCGACAGCAGCCCGAAAGCCGTCACCGTCTGCAACCCGCTGCGCGTGTTGTCAGGGTGGCCGTTCACGTATTTGAAGCCGTAGACCTCACCATCCGAGGTTGGCATCAGCTCAATCACGCCGACATCGGAGTGCGACGCCACACGCGGCGTCTTGTCAAACAGCGGCCAGCGGCGAAAGTCGCCCTCGATCCGGTCGCTGAGGCCGCGCAGCATGGGGGCAAGGCCGATGTGATGGATCAGCTGCATCATCTGGTCGACGCTGACAAAGGGGACAAGTGCTTTTTCGGATGGGGTATTCATAGTGGTTTCCTTCGGGATCAAAATGCGCGGGTGGGGCGGTCGAATACGTTGCGGCCAAGGGCCGAGGCGGCCAGATCGACCATCAGCTCGGCCGTGCGGCCACGTTCATCCAGAAACGGGTTCAGCTCGACCAGATCGAGGGAGGTCATCAGCCCGCTGTCGTTGACCATCTCCATGACCAGATGACCTTCGCGCACAGTCGCACCGCCCGGCACGGTGGTTCCCACCGCAGGCGCCGCAGCAGGGTCGAGGAAGTCCACATCAAGCGAGACATGCAACATGCCGTTCGCCGCCGCTACGCGTTCCAAAAACGCACCCAGCGGGCGGGCGATGCCGCTCTCGTCGATCTCGCGCATGTCGACGCGCGTGATGGCGGTGTCTTGCAGGGCGTCACGCTCTGCCGGATCAACCGAGCGCAGGCCAATCATCGCGATATTCGCGTAGGGCAGCGGCGCGGGCAGGGCGGGCCAGCCGCCAAAGGGCTCGCGGGCTGTGACATAGCCCATGGGCGTGCCGTGCAGGTTGCCGCTGTCGGTGCTGTCGAGGGTGTGAAAGTCGCTGTGGGCGTCCAGCCAAAGCACGAAAAGCGGGCGGTTCTGCGCCGCCGCGTGGCGCATGGCACCCAGCATCGTCCCCGCCGCCAGCGCATGATCGCCGCCCATGGTGATGGGCATCCCGCGCGTCAGTGACCTTTCGGTAGTGTCGGCGAGGGCATGGGTCCATGCGATAGTCTCGGACAGGCGGTGGAGTTTGGGGTGCGGTGTGTCGTCAAAAGGCGCGGGCGTGACGTTGCCGATGTCGGTGACAGTGTGGCCAAGGCTTTGCAGCGCTTCGGCCAGCCCCGCGGTGCGGTAGGCGTCAGGCCCCATGATACAGCCACGGCGAATTTTACCACAATCAAGGGGGGCGCCTTGAAGAATACAATGTTGCGGGATCATGCTGTCTGCTCCTGAGTTGATGTGTCAGGGCGGGTATAGCCCGTGCATATGGAAACCGAATAGCGTACAATGTGGCCAATTAGGAAGTGATCTGGCCAATATGGAGGGTCGAGATGGACGTAACGGACGAGAGGTTGATCGCTGCGCTGCGCCATGATGCGCGGGCGTCTTTGTCTGATCTGGCGCTGACGCTGGGCCTGTCGCGCACAACGGTGCGGGCGCGGCTGGCGCGGTTGCAGCAAGCCGGCGACATCGTCGGCTTTTCGGTTGTCACGCGGGGCGATGTGGCCCGTGACCCCGTGCGCGGCATGATGATGATCGAGATCGAGGGACGCGGTGCCACGCGGATCAAGCGGCAGTTGGCCACGATGGCGCAGCTGCGGGCGGTGCATTCCACCAATGGCCGCTGGGACCTGATTGTCGAGATTGGTACCACCACGCTGGAGGAGTTCGACCGCGTTCTGGACCGCATCCGCCAGCTTGACGGGGTGGTGGCCTCGGAGACGAGCCTGCTTTTGTCGACGCAGAAGTCGGGCTAGGCGGCGCGGGCTGCTTTGATCCACAGGGCGGCAAGGCACAGGGACGCAATCGCGTTCCAGCCCGCCATGCTGATGCCCGCCAACTGCCACGCGATATCGTCGCAGCGCACCAGAGGAGCGGCGAGGATTTGCTCCATCAGCTGCTCGGCGCTGAGGTTGGACACGCCGCTAGAGGTGCAGCTGGTCGGGCCTTCCCACCAGCCTTGCTCGACCCCGACGTGATAGGCGCCGATGGCAGCGGTGGAGAGGGCGGCCAATGCCCCCAGCCAGGCAAGACGCATCTGCTTGGTCAATACAACAACCGCGCCGATCACGATGGCCGCGGCGTGGGGCCAACGCTGCCACAGGCACAGCTTGCACGGGGCCATGCCGCCAAGATGCTGGAATGCATAGGCTCCAGCCAACACGATGGCCGACCCAAAGGCCGCGATCATGGTAAGGCGAAGGGCGCGGTCGAGCGTGCTCATAGCAATTTCAAAACCATAAAGCCGCCGATCAGCAAGGCGACGGCAAGGGTGAACATCAATGGCAACCGCTTTTCAATAAAGTCGCGCACAGGTGCGCCGAATTTATACAGCAGCAGCGCCACAAGGAAAAAGCGCAAACCCCGCGCCAGAATAGAGGTGGCGATAAATGTACCGATCGGCATGGCGGTAAAGCCCGACATGATAGTGATAACCTTGTAGGGGAAGGGCGTGACCCCCGCGACCAGCACGGCCCAAAAGCCCAGATCATTAAACCGCGTGGCAAATTCCGCCATCGCGTCGCCCTTGCCAAGTGCCTGTAGGATCGGCGCGCCAATCGTGTCATAGGCCAGCGCCCCGATGGCATAGCCCAGCATCCCGCCCAGCACCGAAGCCATCAGCGCCACACCCGCAATCACAAAGGCGCGGTTGGGCCGCGCTATAATCATCGGGATCATGATAATATCGGGCGGAATCGGAAACATCGAACTCTCGAGGAAGGCAACAAGTGCCAGAACCCACATCGCGTGGCGGTGCTCGGCCAGGCTGAGAGTCCAGTCATAGAGGCGTTGTATCATAGGTTGGGCGCTCCTGCTGCGGTGCCCCTTGAACACCACGCCAGTTTGCGCAGGTCAAGAGCCGCCCAAGGGGAGTTTGCGATGGTGTGTGAATTTGGTCTTGCTCCGCCAACAGGCACGGGCTACACCGCGTCCAGTGCCCAAGTGGCGGAATGGTAGACGCAGGAGATTCAAAATCTCCCGCCGCGAGGCGTGCCGGTTCGAGTCCGGCCTTGGGTACCAACCTGACAAATGTCAGGTCTCCGTAAATTGCCTTAATTCAAATGACGCAGACTGCCTTTTTTAGCGGCATCAGCGCGGTGAAAAGCGACGATTTATGGAAGGTTTTCCCTTTTTGGAATTGTTTACAGTCTCAATTTCGGGCCAAAACGATTCGGCGAAATGTGTCACTTTCCAAGCGCTTTGGCAGCTAATTCGACGGGATAGGGCGGATTGGTTCCAAAAAGAAAACGACTTACCCTAGGGGAACTTGGAGGTAAGCGGGGAGCTGCCCATGGCCCAATCAGACGCATTGTAGCGGTGCTGTGAACAATGGGCGTGCGTTAATTCAGGCGTATTTCGGAGATAAATCTCTATTCACCGTGCGATTACGTTAACTTAGCCGAAAAATCGGGAATTCGTGAATGGAAACAACGCTCTCTCATAGCGTGTAATTTGTTTGTGAGTACACCGCCCGAATTAACCATCCGGCCACATCTGTGACACTTTTCGAACATTTTTCCCTTTGTCTCGAACACCCTGAGATATATCTATGATCCAAGCCCAACTGGGGGGCGACGACACGACCAAGGTCCGGGGGCGGCCACACAAGGACTGCATCAAATGATGTGGGAAGGTGTAGCGCCGCATGTTTGCGACTGCTGCTACATAGTCTCGGAACGTCCGTAATGTTCCGCGATTTGGCCTCAATTCGGCCCGTCTTCCCCCTCAGAGAGGTATCGCTGCGTGTGGTTTATGCCGACCTGTAGCAAAGCCCCACGGGGTTGAAGAGAAAGAACGGAGAAGACAAATGTTGAAGTCGAATCTCGCGATGAAACGAGACGCAGGGAGCCTGTCGGCGACCGGGTTTGCCGTTCCAGTCTCTCGGCCACTCACACGTAACACATCTTACAATCCGGCCGCGTCGCGCGCCGCGCGCACCGCAGCATAGGAGCACTTACTATGATCAGAACAATCGATTTCAACGCACTTTCCGCAGGTAACACCGTCACCGACCAATTCAGCGATCTGGGTGTGACCGTCTCTGCAAGCGCAAACGGTACGGGTGTGGATCAGGCGATGATCTTTGACACCAACAACCCCACAGGTGGGGATGAGGATCTGGCGTCGGATAATCTGGATAATGTGCTCGTCATCTCTCAGGATGGGAATGCAGACGATCCGAATGACAACGCCACGGGCGGTGTCTTTGCGTTTGATTTTGCGGATGCTGTGGCGATCAAGTCGCTGACATTTATCGATATCGAAGCGCCTGCGCGCCTGACGTTCTTTGCAGAAGACGGCACCGTTCTGAGCGAACAGTTTGTGCCGCCGGTGGGCGACAACGACCAGACCACGGTTCAGTTGTTTGTACCCGGCACCGTCCGGTTCGAAGTGGCGCTGGAAGGGTCGGGCGGCATTGATAACCTTGTGTTCGAGGACGACACCGTTGACGAAGTGGATCCTGTTGACCCGGTAGATCCCGTTGATCCGGTAGACCCTGTCGATCCTGGCGCGGACGGCGATGGCATTGTGTCTGGTGATGACGCTGCCAACACCATCGATCTGGCCTATGAAGGCGATCCGGAGGGCGACCGGATTGATGCGGGCGACGCGTTGATTGCCGGCGAAGGCGCTGACGACGATATTGTAGACGCTTTGGGCGGCAATGACACCGTCACGGCCTTTTCAGGCGACGACGACATCTATGCGGGTTCTGGCGATGATGTTGTCGCGGGCGGCGCAGGCGACGACCTGATCTATGGCGACCGTACGCTTGCAAATGACGACGCGCCTGTCACGACAGGCGGCGTGCGCGAAAGCTTTAACTGGAGCGAAGCAGGCTTTGCCGAGGGCGAAGTCGCGACGGACTTCACCCAAGACACCGGCAACGTCAATGTAGCCTTCACGATCGTATCGTCGGCGTCCCCCAAAACGGACACACGCGTAACGACAGAACGGCTTGACGTGACGGGTATCGACGGGGGCGACGAAACCGTTAGCACGACCAGCTCGCTCTCGAGCTCGACAACACTGGTTCCGGGTGAGCAAGACGAATACCGCCTTGAGTTTGACACACCTGTCACCAACGTTGACTTCAACATCAACGACATCAATGGCGACACGCGCGTCACTGTTCTGGCCTACGACGAAGACGGCAACCCGATCGAAGTTAATCTGGCAGGCGGCGGCGGTTTGACGCTGTCCGACCGTGACGGCCTCAACGGCACGGACACCGCTGCCAGCGATGGCGGCTACGCCGACGCGACGAATCCGTTCTACACGCTGCAAGTCGACATTCCCGGTCCCGTTTCGCGGATCGAGATCGTGCATGAGCAGACTGGTTCAGGCGGCACGGACATCAACATCACCGACGTCTTCTTTGACACGGGCGACGTTGTCATTGTGGATGAAAG
The DNA here is from genome assembly GCF_040149565.1 of Sulfitobacter aquimarinus. Lineage (NCBI taxonomy): Bacteria > Pseudomonadati > Pseudomonadota > Alphaproteobacteria > Rhodobacterales > Roseobacteraceae > Sulfitobacter > Sulfitobacter aquimarinus. Next base: position 628 of record NZ_JBEFLO010000008.1, on the reverse strand, counting down.
CAACGACGATGATCTGTCTGGCAACGCTGGCGCCGACACCATCTTCGGCGAAACCGGCGATGACACCATCACAGGTGGCGAAGGCGCGGATTCCCTGTCGGGTGGCGACGATTCCGACCTGTTCGTAGGCGGCACCGACGGCGACACTGTCGACGGCGGCACGGGCGAGACAACAGGCGTTGATTTCGACACGCTTGATCTGACAAACGCAGGCGACTTTCGCCTGACAGACGTGACCCGCGACGCCGATGGCGACTCGGACTCAGGTACAGTTGAATTCCTAGATGGCGCCGGCGGTGTAACCGGCACACTCGAATTCACCGAGATCGAGGAAATCCTTGGCGATCCAACCGGCCTGCAAGCGCCTGTGGCCAACGATGACGCCGCAACCACAGATGAAGACACCGCTGTCATCGTCGATCTGCGCGGCAACGATACCGATGCGGACAATACTCTGGACGAGCTGACGTTGTCGGACATTCTTGTCCCGGCTGAGCAGGGGACTGTTGTCGACAATGGCGACGGCACCGTGACCTTCACACCAGCGCCAAACTTCAACGGTGAAGCAACGATCACCTATACTATTACAGACCCGAACGGCCAAAGCGATGTCGGCCAGGCGGTCGTG
>NZ_JBEFLO010000007.1:0-203729 GCF_040149565.1 Sulfitobacter aquimarinus | reverse complement strand
TGCTGCTCATCCCATGCTCTCGGCAAAGCTCAGAGACAGGCACACCACCCTCCGCCTGCTTCAAAATGCCCATAATCTGCGCGTCACTGTATCGTGCTGTCTTCATCGAAAATCTCCTCAGATATTTTGCCGAGAAAACTCTACTTTTGAACACCACTAATTTTAGGGGGGATTACCGGAGTATTTCATCATGGATCGGGCGCTCAAGCCGCTTTGGCAAATGCAAAACAGCTCCAAGGCGATGATCCTGACAGATGCCGCAGGCAAGATTCGGATTGCTCCGGAAAGCGCTGCATCAGAGCTTGTTGTGAAGGTCGAAAACGGCGCGGCCGCCTCTTTAACCGAGGATGAGCGAAAATCTTGGATACTGGAATGAGATGGTGGTTTCGTTCCTGCTGACCTGCTCCCCATTGAGTGCGTTAATTTACGTTAGCTTTGTTCAGGTTTTGGTCCTCTTGTGGCCGGTCAGCGTTTTCCGCTGGCGTCATTCCGGCGAGGCTTGTGTGTGGTCGGTGGTGGTTGCAGCCGGTACGCCACGCAATGGTCAACTGACGGGCATGACGTAGGCTGTCGAACATATACTCGTTCAGGCATTCGTCGGTCCTCTTGCAATTGAAGCTTTAGACAACCCCGCCGCATGGGCACGCAGATCTTGCCGTTACGTTCGCAAGACATCTTGCGCTCTTTGATGAACTTCATGACGTCCCGAATGTCCGCGTATCGAGCCTAATGCCGAAGCGTATCGGCAATACTAGATAAGTCCGGGCTACTTCTTCAGCGGGTGGCATCGAGTTTGATCACGTAGGCTGCAAGGCGACTATTCGGCGTCGTAATGCTCAGTGGCAGCGACGCGAATGGTAGAGGCTGTTGAGGTATTCGAAGATCGCTATCTCGGCTTTACGCCGTATCTCCCAGTGATGCCGCCAGATCAGTTCAGCTTTGATGATCTTCAAGAACGTCTCGACCGCCACATTGCTCAGCAAGCGCAAGGCATTGCTGAAAAAGACAAGCGATCTGCCCAATGAAGTGTATGGCTTACTGAAAATTCCAAGTATCCGCATAAAAGAAGGGCACAAACTGGCGGACTTCTACGCCGCAAAAAATGCAAAACGCAGTCGCTTTCATGGCTCAATGCGCGGCTTACACAGGAATTGATTTCCTGCGACATCGTTGATAGTTCTATGAAAGATATAAGCTTTTCGAGGTTTAGCCCTTGCGGTTTTTGGTAATAGCAACAGCGTTTTTTTCATTTGCTTCACCCAGTGTGGCAGATTCTTTTTTGAAGAAGGCGGACGAAGGTAGCTCTGCCTTGTTCGACAAATTGGACGAGAAGCAACGCAAGGCCGCCGCTGCCGCAAAGCGCGATAGATCGAAGGACGTGTGTTATCAATTGCCCGCGGGCTCGGACATGCAAACGGCTTGCATGGGGGATTATCCCATGGCGGTCGAGAATGATCGGGCTCGCAACTTGTTGTTAGGCAATTGTCTGGCGCTTGGCCCCAGTTCCGAGCTGACAAACGATCTTAGCTACATTTGTTCAAATGGCCCGCGGGCCTGCAATGTTCTGGATGACGGAAACGCAGCCTATTGGTGTGGAGAGTGCAACGCATCTTCGCGATGGCTTGCCGTGTATTCCTATGGCCGCGTGATCCAGTGTTATTAATAAACCCTTTTAATTTAAAGATTTGTGAAAGGTCGCTCCTTGAAGATTCTTCCTATACTTCCCCTATTTGCCCTGATGGCTTGCGTCAGTCCGTCATCAGACAACGATGCCCCAACAACGGCTAAACCAACGTCGGCGAAATCAACATCGTCGAAACCGGCATCGAGCAAGCGGTCTTTCGCAGCGCCGAACAACCCTGCAAACGGGTCGATGCTGACTTTGCGCACGCAGCCCTGGCAAAACATGTTTACGGAGTGGCAAAGTTCAGGCCCCTGTCAAATTCAGTATGACGACGCCTTTATGCGTCAGGCTGTCATGGATCATCTTTATCCAAACTTTGACCGACGCACTGTGAGCGTTGACAATTTCAACCTGCTGTTGGGGTATGACAAAAACGATACATGTGCGGGCAACGTTAGACATACAGGCCCCGGGACGCTGATGTATATTATCAGCGGCACCACAACTGAAGGGAAACGGCAGAAAAAGCTGATTTGGGCGCAATCTCAGTGGGTCAACGGGCAAGCCAGCGGTTATCTTAACCTGATCGGGTTTGACACGACCTCAAAGCGCTATCCGAACCCGTCATCGGAAGTGAAACACAAGATCGAAAACGTTGGTCAGTTCCGGATCAAAACCGAATTGGTTCCAGTCGGAGATACAAGCGAGAGCGGTGCATCTATCGGAAATCTGATTGGTGCGGATGCAAGTTTCCTTGACGGGGAATTACGTTTCTCGGTCAGACCACAAGTGCCCGTCAGCGGTCTCAAGCCACAAAACCGCCAAATTCGATTTGTTTTGCAGCTTCACAGTTCGATCAATCCGTTGGCCGGCACCGTTGATGTGCGTAAATTCGTGCGTGAGGTGTCGTTGAACCCCGCCAATGGCTACACGGCATCGGGATCGATCAAGATTGACAATGTGGTAACTGCTCAAGAATCTCGGTTGGGGCCGGTGGTTCTCCGTCAGAAACTGGATGAGATAGAGATTAGCGCCTTCTTTATTGACTGATTGGTTTTACCGAAGGGGATTGTCGTTTCGACAAACCCTTTAATCAATCAGCAGCACATCGCCGAGCAGTGCCGAGATCATCACGGCAGCGAGGGGGCTCTAATTTGGTAGCGTGGGTGATATCGCATCAAAGGGCGCTTGTTCGCCCAGCGCCGCTTTGACGCCCACAAGGTCGGACACATTGAGCGCGAGGGCGTCGGCAGACCAGCCCTGCCCCGTCTATTCATCAACAGTCGCTTGCGAACGCGCCACGCCCCGCGCGGCGCAGATCACATGCGCGCCCTCCTCGGCGAGTGCCATAGCGCAGCCTTGACCGCTTGTTCATATCTAACACGAGTGTATCGCTGCTGCGGCGAAAGTCTGGAATCCGCCCTTATATCGATCGACGAGAGCGGCCCAGAGCCGCCATTGATCAGATGTCCAATTGCTGCATCGCAACTTCCCCGAAGCGGACTTTGGAGCAGTTGCGCAGCAATTTGATCTGTTCGATGACAGCAATGCGGACAAACCTGCCGCACAGCTATCAATCTAGAATGTCTGCTTTTCATTTTGTCCTAGATTGTCGGAACGGTTGAAAGGCGTGAGAAGGTCTGACATTTAGGACGGCAATGAAAATTCTGCTTAAAACTTCTATCTTGATCATTTTCTCAGCGGCGTTTGCCACACTGGTCTACGCGGTTTGGTTCGGATGGACATGGCCAGCACGGCTAGAAGCGGCAGCAACAAAATCGATCAACCGCCCGATTGAGAAACACAACATTGTCGAGCTTCATAGCCGTTATGTGAATTCCAACGCTGTCTTAGACATAGCCTTGAGCGCACCCGTGACGGTGGTTGTGCAGGTATCGCGGACTGACCCTCAACTGGTCGCCATTCGCGCTGCAACGGGTGCAGCTTGCGAAGGACCATCGGCGTTTAAAAAGCATGTCTTCGTTAAGTTAGGTTTGTTCGAACACTGCATTATTCGCGAAGACACTGACACGCCGTCAAACGCTTTAGTTCTGAGGCTCATCCGTGATCACGGCCTCGACAGCCGTTGGATCGGCTGGAAGCACTCTGCTCGGGGCAATTCGGGGCAATTCGGTCACGATAGTGTCTGGCAGTTTGACTTGTCAGAGCGGATCGACGGACAAGAGACGCTACTCGGACGGGCAGTCGCTGCGGACTTGAAAAGTGATGATGGTCAAAAATCTATCCCGACCTTCTGGCCCCCCCATGCCCGAATTTGAGCAACGACAAGCCGCCCTTGCAGAGCGACGGGCGGCAATCAGGGCAAAAGGAGCTGCAGAAGAAAATGCGCGATGGGCATTTGGCGCGCGTAATTGGCACGACGAATTTCATGGTACTCCCAGCACTCTGTCCTACGCACTGCTGGAGCGTGCACTGGGCGTCAAAATGGATTTGTCATGGTTGGAGCCCGCGTCTCCGGATCCGCTTCGGGCGATGGACTACGCAGAACGACTGCTCTTTTCAGGTGATCGTTTTGTTGCAACAGATGGGGAAAACTTGCTTAGCGCGCTTATGCGGCCAGCCGCCTGTTATTGGCCAGCATCCTGTGATCCTCCCAATGACGCAATCAGTACAGAGGTACATAATCGTGGCCTTGAAATTGCGCTGCGCGTTCTGGACAGATAGGGAACCAGCCAAGGTCCAGACATCTCCATGATCCATCGATTTGTGATACGGTCACTGCCGAAGGAACACGCTGTGACGCTCTTGAACAAAGCCTTCGAGACAGCTCTTTTGAATGGGCATGGAACTGCCAATTTGTTTTTCCAGTTGCTGCTCAATCGGTTCAAGGATGCCCAGACGTCATTATTGCATGCCAGCATTTGCAGTCTCGACCTGAAACAGCTGCGTGAGACAGAATTGAAATACGCAGAGAGATTTGTTTTGGGCCGTTAGCGAAGAAGCGCAGCCAAGAGATGGTGCCGACACTCACGGACCGCGCAGGATCTGGCAATTCGGGCTCAAACCAGACCTCAGATGCATCGCGGCATCCTGTGATATGTTGCTTCTGTCAACGTCTGGTTGTCGCCGTGGGAGGGATTGGCGGATCGGAGGATCAGTCATGGAAACAACAAACTTACCTGCCATTCGCGCGTTGCGTCCCGCTTGGAACAAGGGGCGGATCGTCGGCCAGAAGCGCCCGCTGAAGCCAAAGCATGTCTGGGCGATCAGGGTTCGGCTTGAACTGGCCGAGAACCATCGCAATCTCGCGTTGTTCAACCTCGCGATCGACAGCAAATTGCGCGGCTGCGATTTGATCAAAATGAAAGTGGTCGATGTTATGGCGTCCGGCCAGACAAAAGAACGGGCGTCAGTTTGCAAAGCAAGACGCACAAACCCGTGCGCTTTGAGATTTCCGAAGGAACCAGAGCCTCACTCGCGAAGTGGATGGGGGATCCGCTGATGGTCGGGTCAGAGCACCTATGGCCTGGGCGCTTTCACGAGCGGTTGCACATCTCAACCCGCCAGTATGCCCGGATTGTCAGGGAATGGGTTTCGTCTATTGGACTGGAAGTGACGGCATATGGAACCCATTCGATGCGACGCACGAAAGTCACGCAGATTTACAAAAAAACGGAAAACCTGCGCGCAGTTCAACTTTTATTAGTTCATACAAAGATGGACAGCACTGTGCGCTATCTGGGCGTAGAGCTGGACGACGCCCTCGCTATCGCGGAAGCCATCGAAATTTAAAAGCATGGGCCATCTTCAGGGACGGCCCATAGCCGCTATTCGAACTACGGTACTCTTCGACAGCCGAATTCCGTAAAGCCGCAATTGGTGAAGGGCGCAGCGTTCCAACGTTGGTCGATGACGGCAAGTATATTCCGCCACAGCGGCTGTAACCTGCACGCTTGATCAGTCAGTATTTCCTACACTGATCGCTAACTACGCCCCTCAACGCTTGCTTGATATCGGACAAGTTCGACCGCGAGGGTCTTACCCGTTGCCACGCTCTTCCGATTGCAGAACTCCTCCCAAACAGCGCCATAGGGGAGATCCTTGATCTCTTCCGTCACCACGAGACGGGTGGTGAAATCGAGCTGATTTTCAACTGATTCAAGTTGCTCCCAAGGTGCCAATAGCGCCCGCAGTAGCGCCTTTTGCATATTTCGCGTGCCAATTACCCAAGCGGCCGTACGGCTGATTGTGGCATCAAAAAAGTCGAGACCGATATGTGTTCGGCCCAGCAGGTCTGCACTCACAAGCTCCTGCGCCATTTGCATAATCGAGTCGTCGAGAAGGATCACATGGTCACTGTCCCAACGCATCGGGCGGCTTACATGCAACAGAATTTCATCCACAGAAAGAGCGACTGAGGTCAGCTTGTCTGCGACGTTTTCCGTGGGGTGGAAATGACCCATGTCGAGACACAAGAGCGTCTCATTGCGGATCGCATACCCCATGTAAAATTCGTGGCTGCCGACCGTGCATGCCTCCACCCCGATGCCGGAAAGTTTGCTTTCCACAGCGTCCAGTATGTGCGCTTTATCCTGCGGGAGGGCCATCATCGCATTGAGCGACAGCTCCAGTCTCTTACGCGGCCCAAATCGGTCTTCGGGCGTGTCTTTATACCCGTCGGGCACCCAGACGTTATTGACGACAGGCGATCCAAGTACTTTTCCCATTTGCGCAGCAATCTCGCGGGAGCGTTTGCCGTGCTCGATCCAAAAATCAAGGATGCCTTGGTCAGGATTGCTCAGCGTCAGGTTATCATCAGCCTTGGTGTGGGCAAAGAATGTCTGGTTGAAATCGAGGCCCAACCCCTGATCTTTAGCCCAGTCCACCCACGCTGCGAAATGGTTGAATTCGATCTCGTCGCGGTCAGGGTTCTGGTCTGTGTCCAGATAGCAGGCATGCAAATTCAGACGGTGGTTGCCCGGTATCATGCTATATGAAAACTCCAGATCCGCACGCAACTCGTCGGGTGTACGGGCGCGACCGGGATGATTGCCAGTGGCCTGAATACCGCCTCCAGGATTACCGGGTTTCTTCTCAAACCCCACAACGTCGTCGCCTTGCCAGCAATGCATAGAGATCGGAATCTCTGCCAGCTTCGCAAGGGCTGCTTCGGTGTCCACGCCCCAATCGGCAAAGGCGGCTTTCGCGCTGTCATAGCTCATGATTGATCCCCCCCGTTCACGCCTAGCGCGTGAACGCCTCCTTGTTGCCGGCATCGACGTTAATAATATTGCCCGTCGATTTCGCAGAGAGGTCAGAGGCCAAGAAATAGGCCGCCTCCGCGATATCCTCGGGCAGCACAGAGCGTTTCAACATCGAACGTTCGCGGTACATTTCTTCCAGCCCGTCCTTGTCTGTACCATAGGTGCCAGCGCGCTGGCCGAGCCATTCACCCTGCCAGATCTTGCTGCCCTTCAGCACGGCATCAGGATTTACAACATTCACCCGCACCCCCATGGGTGCCCCTTCACGGGCCAAACAGCGGGCAAGGTGGATTTCAGACGCCTTGGCGGTGCGGTAGGCGGATGCATTGGGCGATGCGGCCAAGCCATTTTTGGAGGCCACGAACACTACCGCGCCACCCATCTCCTGCACCTTGAACAGTTTGAACGCCTCTCGGCTCACCAAGAAATAACCTGTCGACAGGATCGACATGTTATTGTTCCACAGATCAAGGCTGGTCTCCTTGATCGGGGCGGAACTGGCGATGCCAGCGTTGCTGACCAGAATATCAACCCCGCCGAACTCCGCCGCAATGGTACTATAGGCTTCTGCAACTGCGGTTTCATCCGTCACATTCATGTTCACTGTACGCACAACATCTGGGGAGTATTTTCCGCTGAGCCCCTCAAGCGTCTTTGTCAACGCAGCGTCATCAATGTCGGCCAGCATGACACAAGCCCCTTCACGCAAGTAGCGTTCTGCAGTTGCAGCACCAATGCCGCCTGCCCCGCCCGTGACCAGCGCCACACGGCCTGTCATTGATTTGGGCAGGGGCATGCGTTGCAGCTTGGCCTCTTACAAAAGCCAGTATTCGATATCGAAAGCCTCTTGTTCGGGCAGACCCTGATACTCGGACACGGCATCGGCCCCGCGCATCACGTTAATCGCGTTCACGTAGAATTCGCCCGAGATGCGCGCGGTGGCTTTGTCCTTGGCAAATGTGATCATGCCCACGCCGGGGATCAGGTACACAACTGCGTTCGGGTCGCGGATCGCCGGACTATCGTCCCTTTTGCAGCGGTCATAATAGGCCTGATAGCCCACGCGATATTCGGCAATCGCTTCGGACAGGCCTGCAATGGTCGCATTGACATCCGGTTTAGCGGGATCAAAATCCGCAATCTGGAACCCGATTGATCTGGGCTATTCAGCCACCATGCTGGCCTACGAGCTAAGTCAGAACGGCGCAGAAGCCGCACTTGGTGCAGAAATCCCGATGGATCGCATGGGCGCATTAACGCTGGACGACAATAACGAAGGCGCGATGGCTGATCCGTTTGTCTACGATGCAAGCAACATCGACGACTTCAAGTCGATCTTCTAAACCGCTTCTCGCTGGCCCTGCTGCAATCACATTGCCCGGGGCCAGCCCCACTCTCCCCCCATCCCCCACGAGGTCCTGAATGATGACGCAGCCTGCGCCAATTGCTCAAGACGTGATGCCCGTTGTTTCAATGGACATGATCACCAAGACCTTTCCGAGTGTAAAAGCGCTCGATCATGTCAAACTGGACCTAAACCCTGGACAAGGGACTGCTTTGGTTGGTGAAAACGGCGCAGGGAAATCTACTACTGTTAAAATTCTGACAGGCATCTACCGCACGGATGGGGCACGATCCGCATTGACGGCAACCCCGTTACCTTTGCCTCACCCAATAATGCGGCATCGGCAGGGATCACCGCAATCCATCAAGAAACCGTGCTGTTCGACGAGCTATCTGTCGCTAAGAATATCTATATCGGTCACGCGCCACGCAATCGTTTTGGGCTGATCGACACTGCGCAGATGCACCGCGACGCGGCTGAGCTACTGACCGAGATCGGCGCACCGTTCAGCAGCCACACCCAACTCAGCGACCTTGGCATCGCTAATAAGCACCTTGTCGCGATTGCCCGCGCGCTGTCTGTTGATGCGCGGGTGGTGATTATGGACGAACCCACCGCCGCACTGTCGCATAAAGAAATCGAAGAGCTGTACGAGCTTGTCGACACCCTCAAGGCGCAGGGCAAGGCGATCCTGTTTATCAGCCACAAGTTTGACGAGATTTTCCGCATCGCCGACCGCTATACCGTGTTCCGCGATGGCGGTTTTGTGGGCGACGGTGTGATCGCTGACATTTCCGAGAATGATTTGGTCAAGATGATGGTCGGCCGCTCGGTTGAGCAGATTTTCCCCGACAGAAAACATGACGTCGGTGAAGAGGTGTTGAAGGTCGTCGGCTACGATCACCCAACCGAGTTCTCCGATATCGGCTTTTCCCTCAAGCGCGGCGAAATCCTTGGCTTTTACGGGCTTGTGGGGGCGGGTCGGTCCGAATTCATGCAAGCGCTGTTCGGCATCACCAAGCCCTCCAAAGGGGTTTGCCAGATGGACGGTGTGATCAAGGTCATCCGTTCGCCCGCACAAGCCGTTGAGTATGGCGTCGTCTACGTCCCTGAGGATCGGGGCAAGCAGGGTGCTGTGATCGGATTGCCGATTTTCCAGAACATCACGCTCCCTTCGCTTTCGCGCACCTCAAGGAGAGGGTTCTTGCGATTGGCCGAGGAATTGAAGCTGGCGCACGAATATGCCGAACGGCTGGATCTGCGCGCCGCGGCGCTGGATCAGGACATCGGCAACCTGTCAGGGGGCAACCAGCAAAAGGTCGTGATTGCCAAATGGCTGGCAACCCAGCCAAAGGTGATCATTCTGGAGGAGCCGACAAAGGGGATCGACATCGGGTCGAAATCCGCCGTGCATGAATTCATGGCCGAGCTTGCCGCACAGGGTCTGTCCGTGATCATGGTCAGCTCGGAGATCCCTGAAATCATCGGCATGTCGGACCGTGTCATTGTGATGCGGGATGGCCTGATCGCTGCGGAGTTGTCGCGCGATGAGCTAAGCCCGGAGACACTGGTACGTCATGCGGCGGGGATCACCCAACCAACCGAAGGTGCAGCATCATGAAGCGTTTCGTTCCCCTTCGTGAAGCCATTCTTGGCGCCGCGATCCTGATCCTGACCTTGCTGGTCGCGTCGCGATTCCCTGGATTTGTGACACGGTACAATTTGGCCAATGTCTTTAACGATACCGCCCCGCTTATCATGCTGGCGCTGGGGCAGATGGTGGTGATCCTGACGCGCTGCATTGACCTGTCTGTTGCCGCAAACCTTGCCCTGACGGGTATGGCCGTGGCGATAATCAACCTCACCCTGCCGGGTCTACCCATCCCTGTAATCCTCGCCATTGCGGTCCTGATGGGGGCGTTCATGGGTGCAATCAATGGTATCCTTGTGTGGAAGCTGTCGATCCCGCCAATTGTTGTGACCCTTGGGACGATGACCATCTTCCGCGGCATCATTTTTCTGATCTCTGACGGCAAATGGGTAAACAGCCACGAGATGAGCCCCGCTTTCACAGGCTTTCAACGTACTGTTTTATTGGGGCTGCCAGTTCTGTCGTGGCTTGCGATCCTGACGGTGATTGTCTTTGGCATCATGATGGCGCGCACCCAGTTCGGGCGATCTATCTTTGCTGTGGGCGGCAATCCCCATGCGGCGGTCTATACCGGTATTGACGTTGGGAAGACCCAGTTCTGGGTCTTTGTGGCATCGGGTGCCCTCGCTGGCCTGACGGGGTATCTGTGGGTCGCGCGGTATGCAGTGGCCTATGTGGATATTGCGGGCGGTTTCGAGCTGGAGGTCGTGGCGGCCTGCGTCATTGGCGGCATCTCGATTGCTGGTGGCATGGGCTTCGTTAAAGGTGCTGTGCTTGGTGCGATCTTCCTTGGCGTTGTAAAGAATGCCCTGCCGGTCGTGGATATTTCCCCCATCTGGCAGCTTTCCATCTCCGGCTCTGCCATCCTGATCGCAGTCGCCTTCAACGCCCGCTCGGGCCGCATTAAAGGCCGCGTCATTCTTAAATCAGCGGAGGCAACCAAATGATGGACACCCCCACGACCCGTCTTTTCCAGATCGTTGAAACAGCCGCGCCGCGCGCATATTCAAAAGCTGGAAAGCCCTACTTCTGGCCGTGGCCATTGCGATCTTCGTCGTGAACAGCTTTGCCTCGCCCTATTTCCTGAACGCGTGGAACCTCAGCGACGCGACCTTTAACTTCACCGAAAAAGCGATGATCGCCTTTGCGATGGCGTTGCTGATCATCGCGGGCGAGATCGACCTTTCTGTCGCGTCGATCATTGCTTTGGCCAGCACCGCCATGGGATTGGCCATGCAGCACGGCGCGGGCACGCCAGAGCTTGTGATTATCGGCATAACCGTCGGGCTGCTGTGCAATGCATTCAACGGTTTCTTTGTCACCGGACTTGGCCTGCCCTCCATCGTCGTCACCATCGGCACCATGAGCCTGTTTCGCGGGATCAGCTATATCATACTTGGAGATGGCTCGTTCAGTGGGTACCCCTCCAGCTTTGCGTGGTTTGGTCAGGGTTATATCTATTGGGTCTTTACGGTTGAAATGCTGTTGTTTGTGATCATCGCGGCGATCTATGGGGGGCTGCTGCACAAAACGAACTTTGGCCGCGCGGTATATGCCATTGGCAACAATCCCACAGGTGCTTTGTTCAGCGGCATTCGTGTCCAGCGCGTGAAATTCATTCTGTTTCTTCTGACGGATCTGATGTCTGGCATCGCGGCGATTTGCCTGACCTCGCGGTTGGGGTCCACGCGGTCCAGCATTGCCTCGGGAATGGAGCTTGAGGTGGTCACGATGGTCGTGCTGGGCGGCGTTAATATTCTGGGCGGATCAGGTACGATTCCAGGCGTTGTGATTGCGGCCTTAGTTATGGGTCTTGTGACTTTCGGTTTGGGGCTTTTGAACGTTCCAGGACTGGTCATGTCGATTTTCATCGGCCTGCTGCTGATCTGAGTGATCGCCCTGCCCCGCCTTTGGGTCATGGTCGCACAAAGGCCCAAAGCATGACCGAACGCTATGTATTCCGGATGACGCTGAATGCAGGTATGGCCGATGAATACCGCCGCCGCCATGATGCCATCTGGCCCGAGTTGGTGGACCTGCTGCACAAGGCCGGTATCAGTGACTATTCCATCCATCTGGACGAAGAGACAGGCCATCTGATCGGCGTGCTGTCGCGCGCCCCAGACCACCAGATGGACGATTTACCAAATAACCCGATTATGCAAAAATGGTGGGCGCATATGGCTGACATCATGGAAACAGCGCCCGGCAATGAACCTGTTGCTGTCGCGCTCACACCGATGTTTCACATGCCATGACCAGCCCCAGACACATCGCTGTCAACGATATCGGAAAGACCAATGCAAAGCTCGCCTTGGTCGATTTGGATAAATTAACCGAGGTCGCCGTCGTCACCCGCCCCAATGTTGTGCAGGCGGGGCCGCCTTGGCCGCACTACGACGTTGACGGGCACTGGTCGTTTCTGCTTGAGGCTTTGGCAAAATTCCACTCGGATTACCGTGTCGATGCGATTTCGGTCATAACCCACGGGGCCTGCGCTGCGTTGCTCGCGCCTGACGGGTCGCTTGCGGCACCGATCCTTGACTATGAGCATGAATATCCTTCCGGCATCATTGCGGCCTATGATGCAATCAAACCCGATTTTGCCCAAACCGGATCTCCCAGAATGCCCGGCGGCCTGAACATCGGCGCACAACTGCATTACCAAATCACCACGGAGCCGACACTAAGGGACCGCACTGCGCAGATTGTCACATATCTACAATTCTGGGGGCACTGCCTAACGGGCGTCAGCGCGACAGATGTAACATCTCTAGGCTGCCATTGGGTTCTGTGGAACCCTCATACGGGCACGTTTTCCGATCTGCCGGGCGCACTTGGCATTCTTGACAAGATCGCGCCGGTGCGCGCCCCAAGCGACATCCTTGGCCCTCTCCTACCCGAGATTGCCGAGGCAACAGGGCTTGCCCCGAACACACCTGTCTGTGTCGGGCTACACGACTCGAATGCCTCGCTTTATCCGCATGTTTTCTCTCGTAATGAACCTGCCTGCGCAGTTTCGACAGGGACGTGGGTCATTGCAATGTCGCTGACTGGCGATAAGGCGGCTGTGGTGCCTCCTCTTGATCCGACGCGCGACACCCTCATCAACGTCAACGCGCGCGGAGAGGCGGTTCCCAGTGCGCGGTTCATGGGCGGGCGCGAATACGAGATTGTCCAGAACGGCCAGCCCTATAAGCCAACCCAACAAGAAACGGCAGCTGTCCTTCAGCGGTCCTTGATGCTTTTACCATCCGTGGAAACCGGCACAGGCCCGTTCCAGGGCCAAACACTGCACTGGAATGGCATTGAGCCACCGATAGGATCGGGCGAACGATCAGTCGCGCTATCGTTCTACCTTGCTCTGATGACGGGAACCTGTCTGGACCTTATAAATGGCAAAGGCGCCATAATAGTCGAAGGACCTTTTGCAAGGAACGCCGAATTTTTAAGGATGCTGAAAGCGATCACGGGCCGATCCGTCTGCGAAAGTGAAGCAGCTACTGGAACCAGTATTGGAGCAGCGCTCCTGTTTAGCCGCTTGGATCAGAGGCCTGCGGTGTTCGGTCAAGCTGAAATGGCCGAACCGGACCAAGATTTCAGCAATTACGCCGAACGTTGGAAGGCTGCTGTCCAACTCCGAACATGAAATTATATCACGAAATGCTTGAATAATGAGGGGCCTCATTCACATTCAAAACTGAATGACCAACATTCTCTGTGGAGTCGGATGATGCTCTTGCCACGCTCAAACTGCAGATGATTGGAGCCTTCGCTGAATTTGACCGAAACATTATCGCCGTCAAATTCCAAGAGTACCTATGTGTATGTCTGATAGACCAATGGGCAGCCGATAAGAAAACGAGCATCTCCATGTGGTGCGATATCAGCCGCCCAAGACCTTTAATGCAGCTCTCATATTGCACAACTCGGTGGCCTTAATCTCTCTCTTGTTCTTGCCAAACGCAACCGGCATCGTCGCCAAACCAGTTGCAATTTCCATCGCACGGCTGTGGACTTCTGATGCTTCGAAAATCTCGTCAAGGACGCCTGCGTCCACTGCAGTTTGAACATCCAAGTCTTCTGACAAAACAGCCATTCGTGTCAGATACTTTGGAGATATACGGGACTTAGCAAGCGCAATCAGGAGCTCACCAAGGTCCATGCCAATACGGCTTTCTGGCATGCTGTACTTATATGGCCCCTCGGCGCCTACACGATAATCGCACACCATCAAAAGGAATATTCCCATGCCGATCCCATGCCCTTTGCACGCAGCAACAATAGGGCGCGGAAAATCAAGAATGCGGATGAGCATCGCAAAGCCATCGCGCACCTGTACCCGGGCTTGATCCTGCCCCTTTGCAAATTCCTTCAGATCAAACCCTGCAGAGAAAACCGTATCGCGCCCCTCAAGCACCAGCGCTTTGGCCTTGTCGGCTTCAGCCTGATCCAAAGCCTCGTTCATCGCTTTGATGAATGTCGGGTTTACGACGTTGAGTTTGCCGTCGTCCATTCTGAGTACGGCAACATCGCCTTCGACTTTGTAAGAAATCATTTCGGAACCTGGCCTTTCGCTGAATAGTTTGCCTATGCGGCTGCGTAATTTGGTAGTCATGCCTTAAAGGCTGGCAAAGCCCAAAACTCAGAAACGCCACGTAAAAGCTATGAAAACAACCACAGTATAGTGGTCTGATGCGGACAAAGACATCGATCGTATCGACGCCAGAGGTTTTTTCGGGAGTAAAAAAACAGCGATTGAGATCAATTGTCCCTCAACCCAGGTAAATCTGTCCTGCCGGATACTTTACCTTTGGGACGCTACGAGTAGCGAGGAAGAAGCCGATCGCCAGAGGTCCGACCCGTCCGACGAACATGATCATCATTATTATACCTCGGCCAATGCCATCAAGTTCGCCCGTGATCCCGCGAGACAGGCCCACTGTTCCGAATGCCGAGGTGACTTCAAATGCAAGGTCGATAAATTGGCCGTCGTGGTTGATTAACATCACGAAGATACCCGTCAGGACGAGGAGCATGGAAATAGTGGTAAGCGCAAGGACCTTCATGACCTCATCCACCCCCAGAGACCGACCAAAGGCGTGCAACGTGGTCTGACGCCGAAAGAAGGCAACCGTTGCGAGTAGCAGGACGAATAGCGTGGTTACCTTGATCCCTCCGGCTGTCGAGGTGCTGCCTCCGCCGACCAGCATCAGTGTCATTGTCAACATCGACGTGCTGTCATGCATCCCGCCGGTATCAATTGTATTAAATCCGGCGGTGCGCGGCGTGGTGCCCTGGAACCAGCTGGCCCACAATTTGTCAGCGGCACTCAGGTGGCCAAGAGTCTCTGGATTTCGCCATTCCAAGAGGCCGAACATGACGCTGCCCCAAGTGATAAGAACGGCGGTGCCAACAAGCATTAGCTTAGAATGGAGGGTCAGTTTACGCCAACTTCGCGTTCTGTAAACATCGCCCACAACGATGAAGCCGAGCCCGCCCAGGATGAAAAGTGCAGGGATCACCAAATTGATAATCGGGTTTCCGACCCATTGCGAAAGGCTGTCGGGATGCAGAGCAAAACCGGCATTGTTGAATGCTGATATAGAATGAAAGATCGCCTGCCACAAACCTGACCAGCCAAATTCTGGAACAAATACCAGGGCCAACAGAGCGGCACCAATCGCCTCGCACGCAACGGCGATGATCAGGATCATGCGGGCGATATAAGTGAGGTTAGACAGGGAGGTCTGGTTCAGATCTTCACGCAGGACTAACCGCTGTGGCATGCCCACCGAGATGCCCAGTGCCCCAAGCAACAACACCGCGAAGGTCATAAGGCCGAGACCGCCAAGCTGAATGAGCGCCGCTATGACCGCTTGGCCAAATACGGTGAAGGCGGCCCCAGTATCAGCAACCACAAGGCCGGTGACGGTCACCGCTGAAGTCGAGGTGAACAATGCTTCGCTCAGGCCGATGTCACCGTGATGTGAGATGGGCAACCAGAGAAGGATCGCACCCAGGACGATGGAAGCCATGTAGTAAAGAGACAAGAGCGCAGGCGCCGGAATCCGCAGCGCCTTTTTCCAGCTGAGGCGGTTCTTGAAACGTGCGTCCATCATCCGAGACTGGCTGCGAAACCGTGCAGGTCCTTGCGCTGGCCCAACAACAAAAGCAGATCATCGCGCTGCAACTTACACGCCGCTCCATCCTGACCGATGAATTCTGTGCCCCGCATGACCCCGATACAGCGAAGATTGTATGTCTTGTCATGCGGCAATTCGTTCAGGCTCCGGCCTTCGAGGGTCTCAGGGATGCGAAAGTTCACAACATGATAGCCGTTGCCGAGGCTCACATAGTCTCGCATAAGCGGATTGTGCAAGATTTGCGCGATGTGCTGACCAATTTCGACCTCCGGGTGAATGATCCTGTCCACGCCGAGCTTTTTTAGAATTCTGTGATGAGTCTTGGTCGTGGCCTTCGCCCAGACGACTTGGACGCCAACAAGTTTAAGATTCATTGCCGATAGAACGCTGGCCTCCAAGTCGGAGCCCATCGCGACCACAGCGGTATCACAATCCCCAAAACCAGCATCGCGCAGCGCTACATCGTCACGCGCATCTACAATCATAGCTTGCGACAAGGTATCAGCAAGGTTGGCGACGCGGGCTTCAGAGATGTCGATGCCTATGACGTGGTTGCCGAAACGCTGCAACTCCTTTGCAACGGAGCTCCCGAAGTTGCCCAAACCGACGACACCGAAAGTGCGGCTTTTTATCTTTTTCAAGTTCACGTCCATCAAGTTTGTCTCTCGAAGACACATTGCCGCAACGTTGAAAAGTGTCAATGAGGTCTAATTGCCGACCGTCGCTGCGCATGCGAGAAAAATCGGTTTGTAGCTCCGCGCGTCCGCTTTCAACAAATTGCCCAGTCTAATTTGCACTCGCAGCGAAGGTCCGGAATCCGCCCCTCAGGTCGATACTAATCCTCGTGCCGTACTGCAAATGCTCCATAAAGCCTGGTCCCAACCACATTGTATCTATGCGATATGCTTCGGACCAAATACAAAAATCCTCTTGAAATATATAGATTTCGTAAGGACTGTAAGTCCCTCGCGCAGACGCATGTCTGGTTCGAATTCCGACCCCGCTGGCACCACAAAAAAGGCCCCTGCCCCCAATCAAAGGGGCAAGGGCCAATCTCGGTCCCTTAAACGGGAGGCTTAGATGATCAGGTCGTCTTCGGCGTCGTCAACAACGTTGATTTCCGCTTTCAGCTGGTCTTCGGCGACCGGCTGCAAGACAGGGATGCCCGCGATGTATTCCACATCGTACTGGCCGCCCTTGCCATCGTCCGCTGCGTCGGAGGGCGGGATGAACGTCAGATCGTCTACCGCACCCGAGCCTACGAGGTTCACATTCATGGACGCGACGTTGTCGGCGTTGATGATCACTTCCTGCTGGCTGTTGTTGCCAGAGGCAGGGATGTCGACCGTGTTGATCAGACCGCCATCGGCGTCGAACAGATCAATTGTGCCGCCATGTTCTTCGACGTCGAGCATGTTGATGCTCACCACTTCGGAGGGTGCGTCGAAGTCGAAGGTCATCGTGCCGCCATGCCAGTTGTCATCGGCATCCGAGCTGTCGTTGTCCTCGGAGATGATCATCGCGTTGCCAACACCGTTATAGCCAAGGTCGTAATCGTGGCCGGTTACGTTGTCGGTGTCAAAAATCATCGCGTCGTTCTGGCTGTCGGGGTGATCGCCATTGCGCTGCGCCGAGATGGTCACGCCTGCGAACTGGTCGCTGATCACATCGCCAGAGTTCAGACCTTCAAAGTCCACCACAACAGTGTCGTCGTCGGCGACAACTTCGTCGGCAGTCTGGGTCACGGTCAGGTTGTCGAAAAACACCTGCTCGTTGCTGGCCGAGAGGTTCGAGTAGATGCGGAACTCGACGTTGCCGTTGATGTCGTCCAGCGCCCCGCCCGAGTAAGTCAGCGTGCTGCCGCTCTCGGTGATCTCGTTGCCGGTGTTGGAGCCGACCAGTGCGGTGCCTGCGTGGTTGACCACGAAGTTATCCAGCGTCTGCCAGTTGCCGTCTTCGGCGCGAACCTGCAACAGCAGGTTGTCGGCATAGTAGCCGGAGGCCTCAAACAGGCTGGCATCACCCACACGGGCGTCAAAGCTCAGCTCGACGTTGCCATCTGCCGCAACAGCCGCAGTTTGCAGAACGCCGTCGTTACAACCGTCTGTAACCAGCTCGTCGCCGCGCACATCCCAGCGGCCGTCATGGGCGATGGCAGCACTATCATCGGGGTCGTAGATGTCGTTGAAGTCTTCAACCAGCAGCGTTGTCTCAACCGAGCCTACTTCGCCGTCCACTTCTTCGGAGACGTTTACCGATACGTTGTCGAGCTTGATATACTCGTCCGACGCCGTCACATCCGAGATAAAGCGGAACTGAGCGCTTTCTTCGGCGGTGTCCAGAATACCACCTTCATAGGTGATGTTGCTGGCGTAGTTGCCGAACGTCTGGCCTGTCTCGGAGCCGACAATCGCGGTGCCTGCATCGTTGACCTGGAATTCGTCCAGCAGAACCCAACCCTGACCGTCGATGTTCACTTCGACGCGCAGGCTGTCTGCGGCCAAGCCCGAGTTCTCGAACAGCTGTGTGTTGTGTACGTTTGCATCAAAGCTGAGGGTCACAGGACCGTCTGTGGAGACTTCTTGCAGCGCCAGAACGCCTTCGTTGTGGCTGTTGGTGACCAGTTTGTCCCATGCCGCAACCCAGTTTGTGTGACCTTCCACAATCGAGGAATCCTCGGCGTTGTGGATGCCGTTGAAGTTATCGAACAGCGCTTCTTTTACGACCAGAACGGGGTCCGCGTCGGGTGTGTCGCCGGATGTCAGAACCTGACCGTTGCCGCCGTCGCTGTCTACCACTGTGGTAAAGCTGGACACGTCCAGATCGGAAATGCTCATCGGGCCGTTGTCGGAGAACAGCGTGAAGTTGGCTTGGGTCACTTCGCCTTGGGTCGAGCTGGCCGTGGTGCCGAACTGGATGCCTACATCAAACTGGTCGGCAACCTGTGCGCCATTGGCCAATGTGTCGACAGCGTCTACGGCCGCCTGAACGCCTGTGACGGGCGAATAGATCGAGCCGGTGTTGGCATCAGGGAAAAAGTTCAAGCTGTCGAGCGTGCTGTCGTCGGACAAATTGAAGAACACGCCGTCCAGATCCACAGGCATTGTGGGATCGGCGGATGCGACGATGATAAACAGCGTGCCTGTGTCAGTTTCGGAGATAGTAACAACAGCTTGCGGGTCGCAACCCAGTGTTACCGAAATAGAGTTGTTGGAGCTCATGGCAGTGTATCCCAATCTGATGAGTTATTGATGGATCCCTACTGAACACAGTTCTCAAGGAGATCAGAGGGGAATTCACAAAAGTGCCACTCACAGGACACAATCGCCTTATTTACGCCCTATTGGTGCAATGTTCTGTCCAGTAGCGTTTCGGTTTGCGCAACAATGAGCGTTTTCTTAACGAATTGTTAAGGTTGCCCTTTTTTAAACATGGCTAAAATGCGAATCACATCGCGTCAGGGGATACGCACCTGCGAACGCTCAAAGTCTTCCGTCTCTTTCGCCAAATCATCATAGGTAATACGCACGCTGATCTGCGCGATGCTGCCCAGCGCATGGGTGCTGTAGGGCAAGCCGTCTTGCTCCAGAATGGCGTTGGGCGTTGCGGAGTCGGTATGGCACGCAGGCAGCGGTTGCGGCACGAACGGCCCGTCGTTCAGCGCCACCTCGACCGCGACCAACCCGCAGCGCCACGCCCACAGATGCGACAGATACAGCAGGTCATTGCCGCCATATTCGCGCACCGCGATCCAGTTCGCCTTGGTCGCTTGCAAGATCGGGCGCACTTCGGTGGCAGTGGTGAATTTGCCCGTCGGTGTCTGGTCTTCGGCGACGGGCCCCGCGATCTGCGCAACAGGGGCAGCATCGGGCAAGGAGGAAGGTGGATTGCCCGCAGCGGCAAGGGCAATAACAGCAAAAATCATGTCGAACATGGGTCGGCACCTTTATCATTAACGAAAAAGTAATCTTTCAATACGGTGGCCGCGCCTTATACTGCCCCTTAAAAATACGAAGCTGGTACAAACCGGCACAACCACAGGACCGAGCATGACACGCATCCCCGCGGCAACACAATCATCAGACGTGACTTTCAACGTGGCAATCGTGGGCCAACACGGGCGACTGTCCTATGAAGCGCTGATCTTTGTGGCCTCTTTGCGCGCCATGAGCCCCGATTTCAAAGGCCGCGTGCTGGTCGCCGAACCCCAAGACGGGCCACGCTGGCAGAAAGACCCCAGCATTCGCGCGGAACCTGTGCGTGAAGCCCTGCAAGAGATGGGCGCCGAGATTATCCCCTTCGAGAGCCGCCACTTCGGCGAGGTCTATCCCTTTGGCAACAAGATCGAAATGCTGCAAGCCTTGCCCAAAGGCGAGCCGTTTGTGTTTTTCGACACCGACACGCTGATTACCGGTGATCTGGCCTCGGTCCCGTTTGATTTCGACCGCCCCGGCGCGTCACTGCGCCGCGAAGGCACGTGGCCACAGCCCCAGCTTTACGGCCCTGGCTACACGGGGCTTTGGAAATCGCTTTATGACAAATTCGGGCTGGATTTTGAAAGCTCGCTGGATCTGAGCCAACCTGACGAATACTGGCGCCGCTATCTCTATTTTAACGCGGGCTTTTTCTACTACAAATGCCCGCACGCCTTTGGCGAACGCTTCCTTGAATACGCCTTGGCCGTGCGCGACACCCCACCGGTAGAGCTGTGCGCCCAGAACTTTGACCCATGGCTGGATCAGGCTGTCTTGCCTTTGGTCATCCATTCGCTCGGCGGCGGGCGCGACGCCCTGCCCGAGGGGCTGCTGGATGGATCAGTCTCGTGCCACTACCGCTTTTTGCCGCTGCTCTATGCCCGTGAAAGCGACCATGCCGTGGCCGTGCTTGAGCATGTGACCGCGCCCAACAAGCTGAAAAAAGTTCTCAAGACATATGAGCCGATCAAACGGATGATCTACCAAGGGCGCGGGGCCAAGGCGCGTGCGCTGTTTGACCGCGAAAACCTGCCCCGCAAAGAGCAGGCAATCCGCAACCAGCTGAAATCAAACGGCTACTGGATGCGCTAGGCCAGCGTGGCCACAGCACATCGTCTGGGATGCCCACCCTGCAAACGTAACAAAGGCGACAGGGCGTTTTGAAACGCACCCGCCGCCTTTGCCTGTTGGTCCGAAAGCTGTGTTGGCGCTTAGGCCGCTGGCTTTTCGGTCTCTGGTTTTTCAAGCAATGTGTAGGTGGCGACAAAGGCGTCCGATGCCTGACCGCGGGCGATCTGGCCTTGTGGGTTACGCTTGGACTTGGCACCGACTGATTTCTTGATCATGCGGCCGATCTGCTGGTTCAGCGAGACGCGCGCGCGTTTGACTTTGGCTTCGCCGTCGGTGGCCTCCAACCCCAAAGCCGCATCATACTGCGTCTTGAACTTGGCGCTTTTGCCCGCTTCTTCGACAACGGTCAGGATGAAATTCTCGTCGAATTTTCCTGCTTTATCCAACTTTTTCGCCGTGGCAACGACCTGATCCAGCACTTCACGCTTGGCCGCCAGACGCAGGGCCAAAGGCTCGTCCGCGCCACCTGCTTCGATGACGTGAGTCTCGATCAGCTTTTGCATGTAGTGGTTCAGGTTCATGCCAGCGGCTTTTGCCTGCGCGTCCATGAATTTGCGCACCGGCAGCTCCAGCGTGAAGGCAACGGTCGAGGCCTTTTCCATTTTCTCAAGCTTGCGGGCACGGCCACCTGCCTTTTTGTCGGCTTTGCCTGCTGTGGCGGCGGGTGTTTTTGTGTCGGCTTTGATTTTTTCAATCTTTGTCATTTTTTTGCTCCTGCTCTCAACATACTTAGTATGTATGCGATTTGCGCAACTATGTCAACATACACGTAAAGTATGATTCAGAAAATTTCGAACATGACTCCCCCGTGCTTTGGAAGCCACACAGCAAAACATCTGTTCCCCCCTTCCCCTGCCCGCCGCAACGCTGTTCCGATTTCATGCGCCCGCAGTGCCTAGCGGCTGCCGTTGCCTTGCCCGAAGGCGTGCAATCCCGTATCGCTGGATGCAAATACCTGATGGAGGATAAGATGACCCATAATTTCGACACGCTGCAAGTGCACGCAGGCGCCCGCCCCGACCCCGCAACGGGTGCGCGCCAGACACCGATCCACCAAACGACAGGCTATGTGTTTCGCGACGCAGATCACGCGGCTGCCCTGTTCAACCTGCAAGAAGTGGGCTTCATCTATTCACGCCTGACCAACCCCACCGTGGCCGTATTGCAAGAACGCATTGCCACGCTTGAGGGTGGCGTCGGCGCGGTGTGCTGCTCCTCTGGTCACGCGGCCCAGATCATGGCCCTGTTTCCGCTGATGTCACCCGGCATGAACATCGTCGCCTCCACCCGTCTGTATGGTGGCACGGTCACGCAGTTCAGCCACACGATCAAACGCTTTGGCTGGTCTGTGAAATTCGTCGACTTCGACGATCTGGACGCTGTGAAAGCCGCGATTGACGACAACACCCGCGCCGTTTTCGGCGAGGCGATCGCCAACCCCGGCGGCTATATCATGGATGTGCGCGCCATTGCCGACATCGCCGATGCCGCACAAATCCCGTTGATCATCGACAACACCACCGCCACCCCCTACCTGTGCCGCCCGATCGAGCTAGGCGCCACACTGGTCGTCCACTCCACCACCAAATACCTGACAGGCAACGGCACCGTCACGGGTGGTTGCGTTGTGGACAGCGGCAATTTCGACTGGTCCGCCACGGACAAGTTCCCCTCGCTCAGCGCGCCCGAGCCTGCCTATCACGGCCTCAAATTCCACGAGACTTTCGGCAATCTGGCCTTCACCTTCTTTGGCATCGCCATCGGCCTGCGCGATCTGGGCATGACCATGAACCCGCAAGCCGCACACTATACACTGATGGGCACCGAGACGCTGAGCCTGCGGATGGACCGCCACGTGGCCAACGCGAAAAAGATCGCAGCGTGGCTGGAGGCGGACGACCGCATTGACTATGTCACCTATGCGGGTCTGGAAACCTCTCCTTACTTCGAGCGCAGCAAAAAGGTCTGCCCCAAGGGCGCAGGCGGGTTGTTCACCTTTGCGGTCAAAGGCGGCTATGACGCGTGCGTCAAGCTGGTCAACGCGCTGGAAGTCTTCAGCCATGTGGCCAACCTCGGCGATACGCGCTCGCTCATCATCCACTCGGCCTCGACCACCCACCGCCAGCTTACGCCCGAGCAGCAAGAAGCGGCAGGTGCAGGCCCCAGCGTGGTCCGCGTCAGCATCGGCATCGAAGACGCCGACGATCTGATCGCCGATCTGGATCAGGCGCTGGCCCAAGCCACTGCATAAACTCAACGAATGCGTGCGCCGCCCCCCGTGGGCAGGCGCACGCAGCGCGTCCGCTGAAATCCGCCTGCGGCGCTTTTCTTGAACCGTTCAGTGCTGTATTCTGACAATATCCGAAGTTGTTGGTTAAACGTACCCATGGTAGACGCAGCGCATGAAGCCTAATTTTGCACTCTCTTTGTCCTTTGAGGGCATTAAACTTCTTCACCGTGCCGCCGGCGGCTGGCGGGAAGTGGGCGATGTCGCCATCACCTCTGATGATCTGGCGGGCGAGCTGGCGATGCTTCGCAAAACCGCCGCCAGTCTGGAACCGGGTGGCGTGCGATCAAAACTGGTGATCCCGTCGAGCCAGATCAAATATCTGACCATCCACACCCCTGGCCTGTCCGATACTGCCCGCCGCAAGGAGGCTCAGACCGCATTGCATGACGCAACCCCTTACGAGGTTGCCGATCTGGCCTTTGACATCAGCACAGAAGGACCAAAAACCCACATCGCAGCCGTGGCACGCGAAACCCTTGCCGAGGCCGAAGCCTTTGCAACCGAACACCGTTTCCACCCCGTCAGCTTTGTCGCCGTTCCCGACGACGCCCCCTATCTGGGAGAGCCGTTTTTCGGCGCGACCGAATCCGCTGCCGAGTTTTTAGAGCCGGGTGATGTCGTGGAGCCAGACGGCATTGCCGTTGTTGTTGTGGGCGCGGTTCTGGCCGACCAGATCGCAGAACCCGACACAGTTGCAGCCCCCGCCGAAGTTGCCCCAACACCGCAAGAGCCAGCACCGGATGACCCGCAGGGTGAGGCGACCGATTCGCCCGAAACACCAGCCGCCCCCGCGCCAAAGCCCGCTGTTTCGCCCGCCCCTGAACAAGGGGACGCGCCCCAAACAGCCGCACAGCCCGATGCCGCGCCTGCGCCTGGTGCCGCCGACGCAACAGTCGCGTCTCAGTCGGCAGAGGCTGACATCTCGCCTGACACTTCCACCGATTCCCCATCCGACACCCCATCAGAGGCGGAGCAGGATACGCCGCCCGCCGAGGCCGCGCCTGCGGGCGAAACGGTCATGCCCGCGCCCCAGCCCGAACTTGATCTGGAGCCTGCCGCCCCTGTCAAAGGGACGGCTGAAACGGCACCCCCGACACCTGCCCAACCCGATCCCGCACCAGAGGCTGAGCCCCCTGCGCCAGTCAAGCCTTCACCAGCGGCCGATCCTTCGGGCATTCCACCCGCTGCACGCGCTGCGGCACTTGCCGCCGCTGCGGCCACACCTGACAGCGCACGACCATCTGCTGATCCCTCTGCTGCAACGCCTCAGGCCAAGGCGGTGTCGTTTGCGCCGAGTCAACCAACACCTGCGCCAACGCCCCCCTCCGAGCCCAAAGTGGCAGCCACGGGTTTCACCAGTAAACGTACGCCAGCCAAGGCACCCCCGTCAAAACCACTTGGTGGCGCACAACGCATCGCGGTCGCCACCCCGCTGCCCGACAGCAGTTCGCTCACCCAAGAGCCGCCCGTGGCAGACGAGCCTGCGACTGCCAAGAAAACGGGCTTTTTCAGCCGCCGCAAACCGCGCAAAGGGGCCGCAGCCCCCGTGCCCGCCGCCGCGCCTGCCGTCGCAGTCCCCGCTGCCGGCACCGAGGCCGAGCGGATGACCGTCTTCGGCGCCCGCAGCACACAAGTCGGCGGCAAGCCGCGCTTCCTTGGTCTGATCATGACTGTGGTGTTGTTGGTATTCCTTGCAGGTGTCGCCGCTTGGGCAGCCGTGTTTCTGGATGACGGCATCGCGGGGTTGATGAAAAACGACACCACCCGCGCCACAGCCTCTGCGCCGGAAAACCAGATTGATCCCGAAATCATCCGCACCCCCGATGGCATCCCCGACAACAGCTCTGTTGCGGCCCCTACGGTCGAACTCGCGGCGCTTGATCCTGTTCTGTCTGCCCAAGACACCGCCGTTGTGGATGCGCTCCAAGATCCACGGCCAGAGCCGCAGCAGCCCGTCATCACAGAGGCCGAGGCCGCTGCCCGCTATGCCGTAACAGGCATCTGGCCGCTTGCGCCGCAAACGCCGCTGGGCTTGCCCGATAATCTGCCCCCACCCGTCTACCGCAACACCATTGATGGCACGACAGGGGCCACCGATGCGATCGCCCTGCCCGACGCGCGCAGCTTCCAGACGGATGTAGCGCTTGGCACGATTGTGTCGCCTCCGCCCTTCGGGCAACAAACCGAGTTGAACGCCGCGGGCATGATCATTCCGACAGCCGACGGCGTAGTAACGCCCCAAGGGTACACGCTGGTCGCGGCCAGCCCGCCGATCAAACCGCCTGCCTCGCTCACCCGTACGGCGGCCCAACCCGAGATCGCGGCGGTTGTCTCTGCCCTCGCCGCTTTGCGCCCGCAAAACCGCCCCCTCGGCCTTGCCGAACGATCCGAGCGTGCGAACCTTGGTGGCGTCAGCCGGGTTGAGCTTGCAGCTTTCCGCCCCTCCCTACGCCCCCGTTCACTTCAGGAACGGGCGCGCAAACAACAAGAGGACAAGGACAAGGAAGCGGCCAAAGCGCAAGAAGCAGATGAGGCACGCGCCACCGCTGCAGCGCAGGCCGCAACAGCCGCCGCTGCCGCAGCCCTCGCCGTGCCAGCGGCCCCCACCGAAGCCCCCGTCGCCAACGCGCCAGCGCCTGCACTGCAAAGCGCCACCCGCTTTGCCACGCCCAAGTCGGTGCGCCCCGACACGCGACCGCGCAACTTTGCCCGCATCGTGACCCGCGCCAAACGCGCAGCACCCAAAGAAACACGCGTAGCAGCCGCCACAGCCGTGGCCCCCCGCACCGTGTCGCCGAAACTGCCGTCGAAAGCATCCGTGGCCCGCACCGCCACTGTGAAAAACGCCATAAACCTGCGCAAGGTCAACCTGATCGGCGTATATGGCAAACCCTCCAGCCGCCGTGCCTTGGTTCGTTTGGCAAATGGCCGCTACAAAAAAGTCCGCGTCGGCGACCGCATCGACGGCGGCCGCGTCTCCGCCATCAGCAGCTCTGAACTGCGCTACCAAAAAGGCGGCCGCAGCGTTCGTTTGAAGATGCCGTAAGGCAGACGACCGAGCCGCGAGCAGACTGCCACGCCCAGACCATGAGCCCCCTTATAAATGAAATGCGCGGGACTTGGTCCCGCGCTCTGTCAGATCACGTGTAGCGGCCCAAAGGGCACCCTACTCTGTCGCGAGCTCGCCACTGTCGATCTGCTCTTGCTCAATGCTCTCGAACAGCGCTTTGAAGTTCCCTTCGCCGAAACCATCGTCGCCTTTACGCTCGATAAATTCAAAGAAGATCGGCCCGATCACGGTTTTCGAGAATATCTGCAACAAGATCCGCGTCTCGCCGCCGTCAACAACGCCTTCGCCGTCAATCAGGATACCGTGCTTGCGCATCCGGTCCAACGGCTCTTCGTGGCCTGTCACACGGGTCTTGCTCAGATCATAATATGTAGCGGGCGGTGGCGGCATAAATCGCAGACCGTTTTCCGCAATCGCATCGGTCGCGTCATAGACGTTGCGCGCCCCTACCGCGATGTGCTGGATACCCTCACCGTTGTATTTCTTGAGGTAGGCCACAATCTGCCCCGTCTCTCCACGGTCTTCGTTCAGCGGAATACGGATACGCCCGCAAGGCGAGGTAAGCGCACGGCTGAACAGCCCTGTGAACTTCCCCTCGATGTCGAAAAAGCGGATTTCGCGGAAGTTGAACAGATCACCGTAGAACTTGAACCATTTATCCATGTTTCCCTTGAACACGTTATGCGTCAGGTGATCGAGATAGTAGAACCCCACCCCGTCAGGCTTGGACTGCGCGATCCAGTCATATTCCCAGTTATAGGGCGAGGTGTCATAATACTGGTCCACAAAATACAAAAGCGACCCGCCGATCCCCATGATCGCGGGCACGTCCAGCACTTTGCCATCGCCCGTATATTCCTGCGCCCCTTGCGCCACCGCATGGGCCAGCGCCTTTTGCGCATCCACCACACGCCAGCCCATCGAGGGCGCACAAGGGCCGTGAAGGTCCACGAACTTGGCGGCGAAACTATCCGCATCATAATTCAGCACATAGGTAATATCGCCCTGCTGCCAAAGCTCGATCGCTTTGGTCTTGTGATTGGCCACATGGGCATAGCCCATCTTTGTGAAAACCTCGCGCAGCTCGTCGGGGTTGGGCGAAGCGAATTCGACAAATTCAAACCCGTCCGTACCGGCGGGGTTTTCGGGGCTGATGACGGATTTCGGCGCGTCGTGGGGGAAAGGGCCCATAGGTGTTCTCCTGCTTGCATTTAAAAGCAGCTTAGCCGCAGAAAGATGCGAAACTTGCGCATTATCTGACGCGAGACACTAGAACCATGCGGAAATTCCGCGCATAATGATGAAAATACATGAAAGCCCCGTATCATGCTCGACGAAGTTGACACCCGCCTGCTTGCAGCACTGCAAAAAGACGCCCATCTGACCACACAGCAACTGGGCGAAATGCTGCACCTGTCGCCCTCGCAAATTGGCCGCCGCCGTCAACGGCTGGAGGCCGAAGGCGTGATCCAGAACTACACGGCGCGGCTTGATCCGCGCAAACTGGGCCTTGAGGTGCAGGGCTTTGTGCAGGTCCACCTTGGCACCCACGGGCCCGAGCATTCCGCCAGCTTTGCGCGGCTTGTCGCCACCCGCGCCGAAATCGTCAGCGCCTGGACCATGACGGGGGATGCGGATTATCTGCTGCGGGTCTACTGTGAAGACCTGCCCGCCCTGAACCGGTTGATTCACGACGTGCTGCTGCCCCACAAGGCCGTTGCCCGTGTCCACAGCCAGATCGTGATGGACCAGCTCAAGCGCGATGGCCCATTGCCCACCTGACCCGCGCCAAACCAATTGAAGGAGACCCAATGGAAGGCTTTTTGTTTCAGGCCACGATCTATCTTGCTGCAGCGGTGATTGCCGTTCCAATCGCCGCGCGGCTGGGGCTTGGATCAGTTCTGGGGTATCTGGCAGCGGGGATTATCATCGGGCCGATGCTGGGGCTTGTCGGCTCTGAAACAAAGGACTTGCAGCATTTTGCCGAATTCGGCGTGGTGATGATGCTGTTCCTGATCGGGCTAGAGCTGGAGCCGCGCGCCCTGTGGGACATGCGGCACAAGCTGTTGGGCTTGGGGGGCATGCAGATCGGGTTTAGCACATTGGCGCTGATGGGCATCGCGATGGCCTATGATCAGCCTTGGGGCGTGGCGCTGGCGGTTGGTTTGACGCTCTCGCTCAGCTCGACCGCGATTGTGCTGCAAACCCTGTCTGAAAAAGGGCTGATGCAGACAGCGGGCGGGCGGTCGATCTTTTCCGTGCTGCTGGCGCAGGACATTGCCGTGATCCCGATGCTGGCGTTCTTGCCGCTGACTGTTGTGATGTTGCCGCTGGCCACGGTATCGCCCGATGGCTCGATCAACGTGGGAGAGCATGCGGACGTGGGCCACGCCGATGGACATGGCAGCGCGGCCGCGGATGCCGCGATCCATTTCATTGATACGCTGCCCGCATGGGGCATTACGATGGTGACGATTGGCGCTGTTGCAGGGATCATCATCACTGGCGTCTTCTTCACCCGCCCTGTCTTTCGCTACATCCACGCGGCCAAACTGCGCGAGATGTATACCGCGCTGGCTTTGCTGATTGTTGTGGGGATTTCTGCGACGATGATGCTGGTTGGCCTCTCCCCTGCGCTTGGTGCGTTTCTGGCGGGTGTGGTGCTGGCCAGTTCCGAGTTCCGCCACGAGCTGGAGACCGACCTGGAACCGTTCAAGGGGCTGCTGTTGGGGCTGTTCTTTATCACCGTAGGGGCGGGCATCAACTTTGCGCTTCTCGCCTCTGACTGGGTGATTATTCTAGGCATGGCGCTGTTGGTTATTCTGGTCAAAGGGGCAATCCTGTTTGTGCTGGGGCGGTTGTTCAAACTGCGCGGCCGCGACCAGTGGCTGTTTGCGCTGGGGTTGGCGCAAGCGGGTGAATTCGGCTTTGTGCTGGTCAGCTTTTCGGTCGCGACAGGTGTCATGCCCGACAACGTGGCCGAGGTGCTGTTGCTGGTTATTGCCCTGACCATGCTGATCACGCCGCTGCTGTTTATCGTGCATGACGTGATCTCAAGGCTGAGTGTGGACGCCGCCACGGCCCCCGACGACGACGAGATCGAGGATGAGGGCACGGTGATCATCGCAGGGATCGGGCGGTTCGGGCAAATTGTGAACCGCTTGGTGCAGGCGTCAGGGTTTGAAACCGTTGTCCTTGATCACAACCCCAAGACGATCGCCGTGATGCGCAGGTTCGGCTTTAAGGCGTTTCTAGGCGACCCGACCCGTGCGGATGTCTTGCGCAAAGCGGGGTTGGCCGATGCGCGGGTGCTTGTCGTGGCGCTGGATGATCAGAAGGCGGCGCGGGGGTTGGTGAAATATGCCCGCGCCCAGCGGCCCGACCTGCATATCGTGGCCCGCGCACATGACCGCACGGATGTGTACCACCTCTATCAGGCAGGCGCGGATGACATCGTGCGCGAAATGTTCGACGGATCACTTCGGGCAGGCCGCTACGTCCTTGAGAATTTGGGGCTGAGTGAATACGAGGCCGCCGAAGCGCAGCGGATATTCTATCACCACGACCGCATGTCGGTGCGCGAACTGGCGCAAGTCTGGCGCCCCGATGTCGCGCCTGCGGATAACAAAGCCTATGTGGCGCGGGCCAAAGAGTTGGAAAAAGACCTTGAGACCGCGTTTTTGAACCGCTCCGAGGATGACGACCAACGGCGTGCCTGATGGAGGCGTTGGCGGGGGGCTCTGCTCCCTCCTTGGGCCTGTGGGCCCAAGGGGCCCCCGCAGTAACTAGGGCCAGAAAAAATAGGCGACGCAAAAATAGGTAGGCGGAGTGGATTAGCCTTCGGTCACGCCTGCTTCGGCGAAGGTGGCCATGCCGCTGTGGCATTCAAGAGCGGCTTTTACGATGTGGATGGCAAGCGCGCCGCCAGAGGCTTCGCCCAAACGCAGACCAAGCGACAGAAGCGGCGGTTTATCCAGCGCGTCGAGCAGGCTCTGGTGCGCGCCCTCGGCGCTGAGGTGCCCCGCAATACAATGGTCAAGCGCGCTTTTATGTGTGTAGGCAAGGCAGGCTGCGGCGGCTGTGCAGATGAAGCCATCGAGGATAACGGGGATACGCAGGCTGTGGGCGCGGGCAATTGCACCCGCCATTGCGGCCAGTTCGCGCCCCCCCAAGCGGCGCAGGGTTTCCAGACCATCGCCCTTGTCTTTGTGCAGCGCGAGGCCTTCGGCGACGACGCGCGTTTTGTTGGTTAGGCTAGCGTCATCGACACCTGTGCCGCGACCAGTCCAATCGGCGGCCTCTCCGCCTGCAAGCGCCGCAGCAAGGGCAGCCGCCGGCGTTGTGTTGCCGATACCCATCTCCCCCACCACAAGCAGGTCTGCATCTGTGCGCACGGCGTTCCACCCGATTGTCAGCGCTGTGAGAAGCTCGGCTTCGCTCATTGCGGGGGCTTGGGTGAAGTCCTGCGTGGGGTTATCAAGGTCCACGGCATGCACGTCCAGCGTAGCGCCCGCGCTGCGGGCAAGTTGGTTGATCGCGGCCCCGCCATGTTCGAAATTGAGAACCATTTGCGCGGTGACTTCGGGCGGAAACGCAGAGACCCCTTGGGCCGCAACCCCGTGGTTACCTGCAAAGACGATGATCTGCGGGCTGGTGATACGCGGCTGCGGGTCGGCGCGCCATGCGGCGTACCATTGCGCGATGTCCTCTAACCGGCCAAGCGCACCGGGGGGTTTGGTGAGCTGGGCATTGCGGTCCTGAGCGCCTGCCAATGCGGCCGCATCCGGAACGGGCATCACGGTGAGGGCAGCGCGGAATGCCTCCAGATCAGAAAACTCAACCATCGTGAAAACCCTCATTGCCAGATTGTTATTGCCTGTTTACCCAAGTGGGCGCGGCTCACAAGGACTGAAAGAGGCACGACCATGGAAAAAAGCGACCCGTTGCGGCAGGTGATGCTGGCGGCTGTGCTGCTGACCCGCCTGCCCTTGCCGCGTTTGCCCGATGCCGCGTTTGCGCAAGGCGCGCGTGCGGTATGGGCCTATCCTGTCGTTGGTGCGGGTGTGGGCGCGTTGGGCGCGGCCACGGGTATGGTGGCGCTGGCTGTGGGGTTGCCTGTTCTGGCGGCCTCGGTTCTGGCGCTGGCCGCGATGATCCTGATCACCGGCGCCATGCACGAGGACGGCTTGGCCGACGTCTGTGACGGCTTTTGGGGCGGGTTCACGCCCGAGCGGCGGCTGGAGATTATGCGCGACAGCCAGATTGGCACCTATGGTGTGCTGGGGTTGATCGTAGTCTTTGCTTTGCGGCTGAGCGCGGTGACCGCCCTGCTGGCAACACAACCTGCGGCGTTGATCGCGGCGGCGGCCCTGTCGCGGGGGATGATGCCTGCGGTGATGGCGGGGCTTGACGCGGCGCGGCGCGACGGCTTGGCGCAGAGTGTCGGGCGGCCTTCGCTGGCTTTGGCGGTGATCGCATTGGCGATCGGCGATGTGGTGGCGATCATCTGTTTGGGAACGCCGGCGCTGGTCGGGATCGGCATGGCGGCGGCTGTGGTCCTGGGGCTGGCGCTGCTGGCCAAGGCCAAGATTGGCGGACAATCAGGTGACGTGCTGGGCGCCGCCCAACAACTGAGCGAAGCGGCTGTGTTGCTGAGTGCGGCGGCCATGCTCGGGATGTAGAAAAACCGCGCCTGAACGGGCCAGACGCGGTTTTCAATAATCTGTGCGCGGCGGTTAAGCTGCTGCGACGCGGCTTTCAAGGACATCGCCGACCTGTTTGGCAGCGGCCAGTTCGTCCCCACCTGCGACGGCGGCAACTTCACGGGTCAAACGCTCAAGGGCGGCTTCATAAAGCTGACGCTCTGAATAGGACTGCTCGCGCTGGTCGTCGGTGCGGTGCAGGTCGCGGACCACTTCGGCGATGGCGATCAGATCGCCCGAGTTGATCTTTTGCTCGTACTCTTGCGCACGGCGCGACCACATGGCGCGTTTAACCTTGGCCTTGCCCTTCAGCGTTTTCATCGCGTGGGCGATTACATCGGGGCTGGACAGGGCACGCATGCCGATTTCGGTCGCCTTATGCGTTGGCACACGCAGGGTCATCTTGTCTTTTTCGAAGGCAATCACAAACAGCTCCAGCGTGATACCCGCGATCTCCTGCTCTTCGACCGAGACGATCTGCCCCACGCCATGGGCAGGGTAGACAACAAATTCGCTGGGGCGAAAATCAAGCTTTGACTTAGACATACTTCTTACTCTCCTTGGTCGGCGGTGCCTGTGGGCAACGCACAAACGCGCAAAAGACGTCAGGCGGAAACCTGCGCTGTTTGCGTTTAAAACGGGTGGGTCAAATGCGCTGTAGCAGCGGGATGGGTGAGGGTGTGGAACAACGTATCATTGGACCTAGTATACCACAAAAAAGGCGCCCGCGAAAGGGCGCCCAAATCTCTGTATTATATAGAGAAACCGCATAGCATCCTGCCTGCGGCGAATCGCACGTGGCGGGTCTAGCCGCCCTCGCCCGCGACTTCCGAAAACATCTCGATCTTGCCTTCTTTGCCATCCATTTCCTCTGCCGAGGGCAGCGGGTCTTTTTTGGTGATGATAACGGGCCAGAGTTCGGAATACTTGCGGTTAAACTCGACCCACTTTTCCATATCCGGCTCTGTATCGGGGCGGATCGCGTCGGCGGGGCATTCAGGTTCGCAGACGCCGCAATCGATGCATTCGTCCGGATGGATGACCAGCATGTTTTCGCCTTCATAGAAGCAGTCCACCGGACAGACTTCGACACAGTCGGTGTATTTGCAGGCGATGCAGGCGTCGTTCACGATATATGTCATGTGTCTGGTCTCTGTCAGGTTTGCTTGATCAGACAGCTAGTTCAGGTCGTGCAATCATTCAAGATGGCGCGCCTTAGAAAGATCAAACTGGCGGCGGTCGCGTTTGCTGGGACGTCCCTTTCCCTCATATGCGGGATTATGCGGGATTTTTTCCTTTGGCGCGCGCTCGGGCGGGGCCATGTCGGTATAAAGCGCCTGTGCTTCGGGAGCGGGACCCCGCCGTGTGCCGCAAGCCTCAACGCGGATCACACGAATATGATCGTCTTTTGGAAAGGTCAGCACATCACCGGCGGTGACGGTTGTGCTGCGTTTGGAGGTCGGCGTGCCGTTGATACGCACTGCCCCGCTGGCCACCACTGTGGCCGCCAGCGAGCGTGTTTTGAAGAACCGTGCGAACCACAGCCATTTGTCGAGGCGCAGCTTGTCTGCCGCCTCGCTCATGGCGAGGTCACTTGGCGCAGCTTGTCTGCCGCATCGCTCATGGCAAAGCCGCGTGGCGCAGCTTGTCTGCCGCCCCGCTCATCTATCCTTGTTCAGGCCCATAAGAGCGGCCGCAAAGGGGTTGTCAGGATCAATCTTCTTTTCCTGCTTGGGCGGGCGGGCCGAGAAGTTCTGGCTCTTGCCCCCTTTGCCTGCATCGCGCTGGCCCTTTTTGCCACGCGGGTTTGGCTTGCCCTTGCCCTTCGGGCGGGCATCGCCTTGGGGTTGGCGGCGCGCAGGTCGGGCCCAGGTGAAGGTATAGAAGGTTTCCATCTCGACCTCGGCCACGGCAGCATCTGCGGCCTCGCCCACGGGTGTTTCGGTCTCGGAGACGTCGGCCACGGGGGCCTCTTCGGTCGGCTGCGACCCCTCATCGGTGATGGCGCCTGCGGCGGGTGTCTCGGCCACATCCATAATGGGGGTGTCTGCGTCTGCCGTGGTTGCGGGCGGAATCACTTCGGTGACCGCTTTGACCTTGGGACGCTCACCGCCTTCGGCTTTGTAGCCAAGGCCCTGCATCAGATCGGCAAACTGCTCCAGCGTGGTGCCCGAGATCGAGAGCATGTCGGCCTTCGCCTCAAAGCCGCCGCGCGAATCCTCGGCGCGCAGCATGTCGGCCAGACGCTCCAGCATGTCGATGCGGATGGCACGGGTGCCCGCGTTGCGGTAACCCGACATGGTGTCGGAGCCTGCGGGCGCGCCTGCCTCGACGGGGATTGTCACCAATCCGGGCGGGGGCGATTCGGGAAATTCGGACAGGCCTTTGGTCAGTGACCACAGCACCAGACGCAAACGCGTCGGCGCGGGTTTGAGCAGCAGCGGCATGAAGATCGTGAACTGGCCAAAGCGGATGCCATGCTTGCGCAGTGCACCGCGGGCGTCCTGATCCAGCGACTTCACCTCGTCGCCAACCTCGGCACGCGGCAGCACGCCGAAATTCTCGACCATGCGGAAGGCAAAGCCACGGGCGAGCCCTGTGAGCGCCTCGTCTTTTTGCAGTGCGATCAGCGGCTCGAACAGGGCCGCTACCTTGCGGTCGATGAAGTGTTGCAGGCGGCGCTGCACCTTTTGCGCGACCTCGGGACCGGCAACATCGTCAACAAAAACCTCGACTTGCGGCTTGAGACCATCAGATCCCGCCACCAGTTTACCCACCGCAGCAGAGCCCCACATCAGGCCGCCTTGTTCGGTAAAATCAATCTCTGTGTCCGGCGCATTGTAAAAGCGATCGGCCCGCAGATGGAACTGCGGCGCAAGCGCTTGCAACGCTGCCGTCTTGATCGTTTTCGTCTCTGCCGTGCCGGCGCCCTTGTCTGCGCGGAAACGGAACCCGTCCAGCTTGCCTACAAATTCGCCTTCGACGGTTACTTCACCGGTATCATTAACTTCGGCCACCATGGCTTCCTTCTGTCCTAGCCGGCGCAACAATACAGAGGTACGCCGATCTACAAATCTTTGGGTCAGGCGTTCGTGTAACGCATCCGACAGTCTGTCTTCTACGACACGTGCCTGCCCGCGCCAATGGGTTTCGTCATTTGTCCATCCTTTGCGCTGGGTAACGTATGTCCAAGTGCGGATAAACGCGAGCCTTTTGGACAGTGCGTCGATGTCACCATCGGTGCGGTCGATCCGCTTGATCTGGCGGGCCAGCCAGTCGTCAGGCAGGCTGCCGCGCTGGTGCAGGTGGTTAAAGATCACCTCCAGCAGGCTTGCGTGTTCGGCGTTGGAGATGCCGCGAAAATCGGGGATGCGGCAGACATCCCACAACAGCTTGACCGAATTGCCATCGGTGCAGCGTGCCGCAATCTCGGCGTCGGTGCCAAGGGTTTTCAGCGCCCGAAGGTCATCGGCCTCGCGAGCTTTGACCAGCCGTTCGTGGTCGGGCCCCTCTTCCAGCGATTTGACCAGCCAGTCAATCGAGCCGAATTTCAAATGCGGATTGCGCCAGTTGATCTTGTTCTGCGGGGTGAACTGGTGGTCCATGATGGCGCGGGCCACGCCTTCGTCCATCGGGCGCACATCGCCCGTCACGCCGAAGGTGCCGTTCTTCATTCCCCGCCCCGCACGGCCCGCGATCTGCGCCAGCTCGTTCGGAGCCAGCGGACGCATCCGCCGCCCGTCAAATTTGCTGAGCGAACTAAAGGCGACGTGATCCACGTCGAGGTTCAGCCCCATGCCAATCGCATCGGTAGCCACCAGATAGTCGACCTCGCCATTCTGGTACATATCAACCTGCGCGTTGCGCGTGCGCGGGGAAAGCGCGCCCATAACCACGGCCGCCCCGCCCTTTTGACGGCGGATCAGCTCGGCGATGGCATATACATTTTCGACCGAAAACCCGACAATCGCGCTGCGCGGGCGCATTCGGCTTATCTTTTTCTGACCTGCATAGGTTAGTTGCGACATCCGTTCGCGGTGCACAAAATCTGCCTGCGGGACCAAGGCTGCGATGGTGCCGCGCATGGTGTCCGCGCCCATGAACAGCGTCTCGTGCTGGCCCCGCGCCCGCATCAGGCGGTCGGTAAAGACGTGCCCACGCTCTGGATCGGCGCAGAGCTGGATTTCGTCCACGGCGACGAAATCGGCGCCCATCCCCTCCGGCATCGCCTCGACGGTGCAGACCCAGTATTGCGTGCGCGGCGGCACGATGCGTTCCTCACCGGTGACCAGCGCCACCACAGAGGGCCCGCGTGCGGCGACGATCCGGTCATAGACCTCGCGCGCCAAAAGACGCAGCGGCAGCCCGATGATGCCCGTGCGGTGGCCCAGCATCCGCTCGATCGCGTAGGTGGTTTTGCCGGTGTTGGTCGGCCCCAGAACAGCCACAACCCTGCCTTGCGTATTCACCGCAAATTCCTAACTATACTAAGAGGTTAGAGCGTGCGCCCTATGCCTTCGGATTTCAAACCCTTCAGCGCTTTATCGGCGTTCTCATGGTGCGGATGCAAGGCCAAAACCCGGCGGTACAGGGCGGCTGCGCGGCGGCTGTCGCCCAACTGCTCAAACAAAACCGCAAGCCCGAAGATGGCATTGTAGTTGGAGGGGTTCAGCGCCAGTGCCACCTCCAGATCATCCAGCGCAGGACCGTACATATCAGCACGGTAAAACGCCGTGGCACGGGCGTGAAAACCTTCAGCAAAATCGGGCGCGTGATCTGTCAGGGCGGTAAAATGCTCAATCGCCTTGGTGAACTCCCCCACTGCCATCGCATCGCGCCCGCGTTTCAGCAGCACGTCCATCGCAGCAGAGCCAGAGCGCGACCACTCGCGCATCAAATCACGCTCGGCGGTTTTGGCTTGTTCCGGTGTGGCAGTGCGCAGCGTCTCCAAAAGCGAGCCGATCCTGGCCGGATCTTGCGCCTGGGCAGGGCCGCAAAGCAACACAACCGCACCAAGTGCCGCAACGGTATGTTTGAGGTTGACGAGGTTGATACGCATAACAACAGTGAATGTAACAGGTGGTAGACCAATTTCCAGTCGCCAAAGCCACCAAATGCCAAAAAGGGCCGAAAAACATGAGTGATGTAATTAACGAAGCGGTAAAAGTACTCTCCGCGAAAATGGACGGCGTCGAGATCGGCGGCACTGTCAAGTTCGACATCGACGGCGAAGGTGCTGTGATGGTTGACGATTCAGGCGTGCGTGCAGGCGACGAAGAGGCCGATGTGACGCTGAGCGCGGACCCTGACACATTTGCAGGCATCATGAGCGGCGACACCAACCCGACCTCTGCCTTCATGACCGGCAAACTGAAGGTCGACGGTGACATGGGCATGGCGATGAAGCTCGCCTCTGCACTGGCCTAAGGTCAACCCACCCCCATGTCTTTGACGCCTGCGCCACTTCATACAGACATCCATCCCGGGCCTGACCCGTCGGCGGCCTTTTGGGCCGAAACCCCCGATGGCAAGCAGATCCGGCTGGGTGTCTGGTCAACGGCAGGCGCACGGGG
Organism: Sulfitobacter aquimarinus; assembly: GCF_040149565.1. NCBI lineage: Bacteria > Pseudomonadati > Pseudomonadota > Alphaproteobacteria > Rhodobacterales > Roseobacteraceae > Sulfitobacter > Sulfitobacter aquimarinus. The sequence continues at coordinate 165,998 of NZ_JBEFLO010000007.1, read as the reverse complement.
GACGGTGCTGATCTTTCCGGGACGCACCGAATATATCGAAAAATACGGGGTCGTGGCGGGTGAATTCGCAGCCCGCGGCCTCGCCTCCGTGGCGATTGACTGGCGCGGTCAGGGCATGGCCGACCGGATGCTTGAAGACGGGCTTGTCGGTCACGTGGACCACTTTACCGATTACCAAAAAGATGTTGCCGCCCTGATGCGGGCGGCCCGCACCCTGAACCTGCCACGCCCCTATTTTCTGGTGGCCCACTCGATGGGGGGCTGCATCGGCTTGCGGGCCGTGATCGAAGGGCTGGCAGTGCAGGCTGCGGCCTTTACCGGCCCGATGTGGGGGATCAACATCAGCCCGCACATGCGCCTGCCTGCGCGTATTCTCAGCACGCTGATGCCCAAGTTCAATCAAGGCCACCGTCTGCCTATAGGCAGCACAACCAACCCTTATGTGCTGTCAGAGCCGTTTGAAAACAATATGCTTACCACCGATCCCGTCATGTACGACATGATGCGCGATCAGCTGAAAGCACACCCCGAATTGCGCCTTGGCGGCCCCAGCTACATCTGGCTGCGCGAAGCACTGGCCGAGACAATGCATCTGGCCCAACGCGCCGCCCCCAGCCTGCCCACCATCACCTACGTCGGCACGAACGAACGTATTGTGGACGTGCCCCGCATCCACGCACGGATGGACGGCTGGAAAGGCGGGCAATTGCGCGAGGTCGAGGGCGCAGAGCACGAAATCCTGATGGAGCGGCCCGACATTCGCAACCCTGTCTACGACGACATCACAGGCCTGTTTCTGAACACCACCACCGGCTAGCCGCGGGCCCTGCCCGCCATCCGTCATCGCACTGTTTTCAGCTCGCCGCCCCCGCCTGATGTGCAACCAGCAGACCAACACCACCACACGGCACGCGCTGATCGAGGCCGAGCGCCCCACGGCGCAGGCCAACACCCGCAATGATCTCAACCAGTTGCTAAGGATATAGGGCTAACGCCTTGTCCCTCGCGCCCAAGCTGCCTACCTATGGCGCAAACGACCCAAAGGATATTTCATGTTTCACCTTCCCTTTCCCGTCCGCGACGCCAATGCCTCCCACGGTGACAACGCCTTTGGCGATCTGCCCGAATGGAACCTTGATGATCTATACGCAGGCGAGGACGCGCCCGAGCTGAAGCGTGATCTGGACTGGCTGGAAAGCGCCTGCGCCAGTTTCGCCGCCGATTACGAGGGCAAACTGGCCACGCTGGACGCGGCAGGCTTGCTCGATTGTGTGCTGCGCAATGAGAAGATCAACCAGATCGCAGGACGCATCATGTCCTACGCGGGCTTGCGCTATTACCAACTGACCACAGACGCAGACCGCGCCAAATTCATGTCGGACGCGCAGGAAAAGATCACCAACTTCACCACGCCACTGGTCTTCTTCACGCTTGAGCTCAACACGCTCGATGATGCCCATCTAGACGGTCTGCTGGCGAAGAACGCAGACCTTGCCCGCTATAAACCCATCCTCGACCGCATCCGCGCCATGAAACCTTACCAGCTCAGCGATGAGATGGAGAAGTTCCTGCACGACATGGGCGTGGTCGGCGACGCGTGGGAGCGGCTGTTCGACGAGACAATCGCGGGCCTGCAATTTGATGTAAACGGTGAGACGCTTGGCATTGAAGGCACACTCAACCTGCTGACTGACCCTGACCGCGACACCCGCGAGGCGGGCGCACGCGAACTGGCCGAGGTGTTTACCGAGAACGTGAAAACCTTTGCCCGCGTGCATAACACCCAAGCCAAGGAAAAAGAGATCATCGACCGCTGGCGCGGGATGGAGACGGCGCAAACCGGTCGTCACCTTAGCAATCAGGTCGAACCGGAAGTGGTCGAGGCCCTGCGCAATGCCGTGGTCGAGGCCTACCCCAAACTCAGCCACCGCTATTACGCGCTGAAAAAGAAATGGCTGGGCGTGGACACGATGCAGGTCTGGGACCGCAACGCGCCCCTGCCCATGGAAGACCCGCGCATCGTCGATTGGCCAACGGCCGAAAAGATGGTGATGGACGCCTATACCGCCTTTGATCCGCGCATGGGCGAGCTGGCCAAACCCTTCTTTACCGAAGGCTGGATCGACGCGGGTGTGAAACCCGGAAAAGCGCCCGGCGCCTTTGCCCACCCTACTGTCACCGATGTGCACCCCTACGTCATGCTCAATTACCTGGGCAAACCGCGTGACGTGATGACCCTCGCGCATGAGCTGGGCCACGGCGTGCATCAGGTTCTCGCCGCTGGTCAGGGCGAAATGCTCTCTTCCACCCCGCTGACGCTGGCAGAGACCGCCTCCGTCTTCGGCGAAATGCTCACTTTCCGCACGATGCTGGACAACGCCAAGACCAAGTCAGAGCGCCGCGTGCTGCTGGCAGGCAAGGTCGAGGATATGATCAACACTGTCGTGCGCCAGATCGCGTTTTATGATTTCGAGTGTAAGCTCCACGCCGCCCGTCGTGGTGGAGAGTTGACCCCGGACGACATCAACGCCCTATGGATGTCCGTACAGGCCGAAAGCCTCGGGCCGGAATTTGAATTCATGGACGGGTACGAGACCTTCTGGGCCTATATCCCCCACTTCATCCACTCGCCCTTCTACGTCTACGCCTATGCCTTTGGCGACGGCCTCGTAAACGCGCTCTACGCCGTCTATGCCGAGGGCAACGAAGGGTTCGAGGACAAATACTTCGACATGCTGAAAGCAGGCGGTTCCAAACACCACAAAGAGCTGTTGGCCCCCTTTGGCCTCGACGCCTCCGACCCCGCCTTCTGGGACAAGGGCCTGTCGATGATCTCGGGCATGATCGACGAACTGGAAGCGATGGAGGACTAACCCCGCGCGGCTTTAACCAAACCAGCCAGGTAGGCCAAATCAAACTGGCCTACCTGCACCGACCAAAATGGCGTAAAAACAGACTGTTGCCGACAAAGCCTTTGACACGCTATCCGTGTAACGGCCACACTATAGAGATTAACACCTCAGTAAAGGCATCCCTCACATGATACGCACCCTCCTGATCGTCGGTCTCTTGGCCACCAGCACAAGCGCCGCCTCGGCGCGTACTCTTGTCGGCAAATGGGACTGCGACGGCCGCGATGGCGCAAACCTCGCGATCCGCATGCTGCTGGACTACCGCCAAAGCGGCCACTTCTATCACCTTGCAAACGTCGCTGTCGGCGACCGCCGTGGCCGCCTCGACGCGGCTGTAGCGCTGAAAGGTAAATGGTTCCGCAACCACAGCAATCTCAAAGAAACCGTCAACCACGCCCGCGTGCGCACGCTCACGGCCAACGGTCGCGATTTCTCGAAAACCCCCTACGGCCGCCAGATCGTCCGCGCCCTGCCCAAGCAAATGAAAGGCAGCAACGGGGTCAGCAACACAAAGGTGAAATTCCTCTCAAGCACCAAAGTGAAAATGAGCAGCGGCCGCATGAACGTCACCTGCACAAAGCGCTAGACCGCACGCCAGACGACCACACTAACCGGCCGCGGCGGCTTACCCCCGCCGCGTGCCTGCCCTAACGCAACGCGTTCCCGCACCAAAAAACAACAGCCTTCCCGAAAAGGGCTCCTATTTTTCTGGCCTTCAATCCTCCGGAGGAATTGGCCCATAGGGCCAAGGGGGCTGGCCCCCAACACCCTAAACGAAAAAAGGCGCCCCCGACAAAAGGAGCGCCCCGAATTCACAATCATCAAAGATCAATGCGCCGCAGCCATCCCCTTTTCGGCTGCCAGCTCACGCATCCGCGCCTGCAGCTTTTCAAACGCACGCACTTCAATCTGGCGGATCCGCTCGCGGCTCACGTCATATTGACCACTCAGATCTTCCAACGTAATCGTCTCGTCTGACAGACGCCGCTGGACCAAAATGTCCTTCTCACGATCATTCAACACGTCCATCGCCTCCGAAAGCATCTCACGGCGGGTCTCGAGCTCGTCACGGGCCTCGTAATCGCTGGCCTGATCCGCGTCCTCGTCTTCCAACCAGTCCTGCCACTGCATGGTGCCTTCACCTTCGGAACCGACAGTCGCGTTCAAAGACGCATCCCCACCCGACATCCGACGGTTCATCGAGACCACCTCGGCCTCGGTCACGCCCAATTGGGTCGCAATCGTCTTGACGTTCTCGGGGCGCAAGTCGCCCTCTTCCAGCGCGCCAATCTTGTTTTTGGCTTTGCGCAGGTTGAAGAACAGCTTCTTCTGACCGGACGTTGTGCCCAGCTTTACCAATGACCACGAGCGCAGGATATATTCCTGAATGCTCGCACGGATCCACCACATGGCATAGGTCGCAAGACGGAAGCCCTTTTCGGGGTCAAAGCGTTTGACGGCCTGCATCAGACCCACATTCGCCTCCGAAATCACCTCGGCCTGCGGCAAGCCGTAGCCACGGTAGCCCATAGCAATCTTCGCGGCGAGACGTAAGTGCGATGTCACCATCTTATGCGCCGCCGCTGTGTCTTCTTTCTCAACCCATGCCTTGCCCAGCATGTATTCCTCTTCAGGCTCCAACAGCGGGAACTTGCGGATTTCCTGCATATAGCGGTTCAAGCCACCTTCCGGTGTCGGGGCTGGTAGATTTGCGTAATTGGCCATCGATCGGTCCTTTCCCTGACGCCCTATGTAACAGAGCTTAACATCCATATGGGGGCTGTCGCGCCTGATACAAGACCGCGCGCCACCATTTCGTTAACGCATCGCACACAATGCATAACGAAATGTGAACACCCCCGCCACATACCAACATCACGCCGCGCGGGTTGGTTCCAACAGCGCAAGTAGATCAGCCATATCAGCGGGAAGTGGCGCCTCGAACCGGATGCTGTCGCCTGTCACAGGATGCACAAAGCCCAAAACAGCGGCGTGCAACGCCTGACGGTCAAAGGCTTTCACCGCCTCGGCCAGTGGCTCGGCCAGTGCCGCGCGGGCCAGTTTGCGTTTGCCGCCATAGGTCGGATCACCCACCAGCCCGTGGCCCGCATGGGCCATATGCACGCGAATTTGGTGCGTGCGGCCCGTCTCCAGCCAACACTCCATCAGCGCCAGCACGGGCGGCGTTCCAAACCGCGCCACGGTCCGCGCCCGCGTCACCGCATGTCGCCCGCCGTGAAACAGCACGGCCTGACGCTGGCGGTCCGTCTTGTGCCGCGCCAGCTGCGTGGTCAGCTTGAGGATATTCCCGCTCTCGAAATTCGCGCCTTTCACGCCGCGCAGGCGCGGATCGTTGGCATCGGGCACGCCGTAGACCAGACAGCGGTAGTACCGTTCGACCGTGTGCGCCTCGAACTGTTTGGCAAGCCCGTGGTGCGCCGTGTCGGATTTGGCGACGACCAACAACCCGCTTGTCTCTTTATCAATGCGGTGCACAATGCCGGGGCGTTTCATCCCGCCCACACCCGACAAATCATCCCCGCAGTGCGCCAGCAGCGCATTCACCAACGTCCCCGAGGGCGAGCCGGGTGCCGGATGCACCACCATCCCCGCAGGTTTGTTGATCACGATCAGGTCATCATCTTCAAATATCACGTCCAGCGGGATGTCTTCGGGCAGGATGTGGCTCTCGGCTGCTTCTTCTACATCAATATCAATGCGCGCCCCCGCCCCTGCCACAGCACGCGGGTCGCGTTGCACCTGCTGGTCCACCATGACCGCGCCCTGATCTATCAATTTGGCCAGCCTTGTGCGCGACAGCGCCGCCTCCTCTGGCACATCGCGGGCAAGCGCCTTATCAAGACGCGCAGGCGGGGTTTCCCCCAATAGAAACGAAATACGGCGGTGCGACATGGACGATGATCTTTCTGAGCCCTCGAACCTGCGATTCTTGCGTCGCATGGTTACGGTGCTGACAACGGTGATGATTGTGGGCGTGGTAGTCGTTATCGGCCTGCTTGTCACGCGTCTCAGCCGTGATACCCCTGTTTTACCAAGCGAGATAACGCTGCCGGATGGCGCAAAGGCTGTGGCGTTTACGCAAGCGGCGGATTGGTATGCCGTGGTGACCGATGCGGATGAGATTTTGGTGTTCGACCGGATGACAGGGGCGCTGCGGCAGACTGTCGTGGTGGAGTAGTGACCTAGCTCGGCAAAAGATGGGGAGCAGGAACGCAGCTTTCTTGCAGAAAATCGCTGTCTCCGGCGCCTGATAAAAATTGCACGAATTTGTTGCAGGTAGAAATGCGCTCAATTTGAGAGGGGGCGCGAACGGGCATTTTCGCAAAATACCCTGCCTCGCGCTCTCACAAAACTCTATGATGTATTGAGAGTGGTACCGGGGGATGGTTTCGAACCAACTGCCTCGTGGACCACAACCACGCGCTCTAACCAATTGAGCTACCCCGGCACTAAGGGCGTCATAATCTTGCAGCGATGCAAGGTCAACGCCCGTTCTTGGAAATTTTCACTCCAATGAGAGTTTCAGCCAGAAGGCTGCCTTCCGCCCAAGAACGCGCGCTCAGACGAACGGGCATGGCCCGTGACGCGATCCGCCGTTCAATCCGCGTCCAGCGGCAGGCCCATTACCTGCTCGGTCAGGGATTGACCATAGTGGACCACCTGCGTTTCCTCCAATATCCGCCAGCCATTACGCGCATACAGTGCACAAGCGGCCGTGTGGCTTTTGTGGGTCCACAGTTTCATGTGGCGGTAGCCAGTATCGCGGGCGAACTGCGTGCATGTCTCCAACAACTTGCGACCCAACCCCGTGCCACGCACTTGTGGGAGCACCTGAAACAGGCGCAGCTGCGCGGTTTGCGGCCCCAGCCGCACGCAAAATATTGACCCCACCCGCGTGTCGCCAGCCCACGCGATCCACCCCTGCGCATCCGAAGGGTCATGGGTGGCGATAAAATCATCAACAATCTCGGCGACCAGCACGCCAAAGCTATCGTCAAAGCCTTCGCCTTTTTGGTAGGTCTCGATATGCACGCCAACGATCCAGTCGCGATCAGCGGGGGTAAACGGCTTGATTTGAATGCTGCTCATCCGCGCGAGGCTATCCTTGGAACCACTTGCCATTCAACCCCTTAGGCGGTAGCCATACGCACCTCAAAAGACAAAGGATATGGTCGTGGGCATTAACGACGAACGTGACATCGAAGCAGACCTGCAAATTGCGCCAACCGATCTGGGCATGGTCCGATTGTTTGTTGAAGGGGCCGGCGTGGAAATCCCGATGGATTTCACGCCAGATGAAGCCCGCGAAATCGCCGACGAACTGGTCGCCGCAGCAAAAGCCGCCAGCCAGATGGGCGGTAAAAAGCGCCGTTAACCCGCGCCGTCATCCCCAGTCGGGATGCATATCGGGATCGCGCAATACCTGTAGCCGTCTTGCCGCCGTGGTGGCGAACTTTTGCACCAACACCTTGCGCCGCGCAGGCGCCAGCTTGGCCTCTGGCGCCATGCGGATGATTTCCGCGTGATAGCTGTCGGCAATGATAAGCCCCTGATCATCGGGCAGTATTTCGGTCGGGAAGTCTTCGTCGACGGCGAAAAAGAACCTGTCCGCCCACTCCAGATACCCCTGCCATTTACTGTCAGAGGTGAAATCAACGCGGCTTGATTTACACTCAACCACCCAAATCTCACCCTTAGGACCAAGCGCCATCACATCAACGCGCAGCCCGCGGGTGGGCACAACCTCCTCCAGACAGGCAAAGCCGTGGCTGGCCAGATGCCGCGATACGCCACGTTGTAGCAATTGGCCAGGCAGTAGAGGGAGCGTTTGGGTCATGCTTCGGTATATGAACATATCGTGAACAAATGCAACCCCTGCCCCAGACAGCCCGCCGCGTCAAAATGCGAAGTTTATCACAAAGCGTGCCGCGTCCCCCTTGTCCTGAGCGCCCCACCACCCTACCTAAGGGCTGTGGCGGGTTCTGCCCTGCGCGACTGACGTTACATTCCAGTGGCCTTAAGCAAATCCGAGGGAGCTGGCTCTGTCATAGCCCTGGTTACGTTAACCGGCGCCCACCTGTACATACAGGTCCTCGGGAATACAACCGACCCGGCAACGGCGGTCCCGCCACACTTAATACGTTGGAACCAATAGAGAGTTCGGGCTAGCGGACGCGCAATGCACTGCCGAAAAGCTGCATCATCTCATCGCGTGTCACTGTTTTTCCATTCTTGGAGATATGGATCTGCTCCAGCTCTGGGTCGGCCTGAGCCTCCACAATGTCAGTCGGCACTGCGGTTGGCGCAGAGGACGAGGCACGGTGGCGCACGCGGGGGGGCTTTGACGGCCTCGCCACATCGGGAAAACCGTCATCGTCTGCCCGACGCGACATGAAAAACAACATTACTCGTACAAAAAACAAACCACCGCACCTCTCAATTCACAGTCACTCTGGGCTTCTGCGATACCACTCAAGGTAGTTTCCACATGGGGAAGCGCAACTAATTTCCCTTTCTGCGATAATTTTTTTCGCAGAAAGGGAAATCTGCTCGCAATACGGGAAGCAACAGGCCGCTTTGCCCGCAAAAGCGGTAATCCCAATCTCGAAGAACGGCAACCTTTATATTTCAATAAGTTAACGCGAAAACTTGCAAATACGCACATCAGCCAAATACTGGTCGCGCTAAAATTGCCATTCCTCCGCCGCACAGTTGTCGTTGCAGAAATGCATCGGAGAAATAGTTGCGTTACCCTCTACCATGCAAAATCTTTGGAAGGAGTGGGCGAATTTGCAAGTTCACACTGAAAATGACATTTCTAATATCATAAATCGTCATATCGTGCCGAAAAAGTATATGGTGCGCGGCTCCGCGCCTCCCCTTATACGAGTATCAAATCCAAAAATCTGGCGATTTCCACCGATTTCTTGCGTCTATTCGGCAATCTCTAACTTCACGGCTGTGCAGAACTGCACAGAATTCATTACCAAAAGATTAACGCACCTAAGGATAGCCCCAAAACGCAGCGCGCGCCACGTACCGTGATTTGGTCGCGGCACAGAGCCGTCAGCGATGAGAATTCGGAAGGTTGAGGCTAGAACGCCTCGGGGCGGGCCTCACGGGCCATGTGGTCCAGCACGGCGTTCACAAAACGCGCCTCTTTCCCGTCAGGGAAAAAAGCGGCGGCCAGATCAAGGTATTCGGAAATCACAACTTTGGGCGGCGTGCTTTGGTCGCGCAGCTCTGCGCCCGCGGCGCGGAACAGGCCGCGCAGGGTCGGGTCGATGCGCCCGATGGGCCATTTCGCCACCAATGCACGGTCGGTCAACTGGTCAATCGCGGCCTGATAGTTCACCGCATCCTCCAGAACGCGGGTGAAATGGCCCTCGTCGCCGTCCAGCATCTCGTCGCCGTCAATCACATCGCCAAAGCGATAGTCCAGAAACTCGAGCCGCACCTTGTCGATGGTCAGGTTCGAATGCTCCATCTGGAACAACGCCTGCACGGCATACAGCCGCGCCGCTGAACGCATTTTGCGTTTCATGTTGCCAGTCATATTATCGGAGCGTGGAGCAGTCATGCGGTTGTGTTTCCGTCCGTGTCGCCGGCCATCAGGGTGTCTTCGCCTTGCGGCTTGAACCCGATACCTGTTGGGTTGGAGGACCACTTACGGGCCAGTGCGATCAGATGCAAGGCCGCGAGCGCCGCGCCGCCACCTTTGTTCTGCCCGTCAGGGTCGGCGCGCACGTCCGCCTGCCCCTTGTTTTCAACCGTGAGGATGCCGTTGCCGATGCACAGCCCTTGCAGGCCCAGCAGTTGCAACGCACGGCTGCTGTCGTTGCACACGGTCTCGTAATGGGTTGTCTCGCCGCGTATCACGCAGCCAAGGGCGACATAGCCGTCAAAGTTGCTGCGGCGGTCACTGATGCCAATCGCGGTGGGGATTTCCAGCGCGCCGGGCATCTCGACCACGTCATAAGTCGCGCCTGCGTCCTCAAGTGCTGCTTTTGCGCCCGTCAGCAACCCGTTGGCAATATCGCTGTAATAGGGCGACACGACGATCAGTACCTTCACGGGGCGGTCAAACTCCGGCGCGGGCAGAACGGTGTGGTTTTCGGATGCGGCCATGCGCTCTACTCCTCAGTGATCGGACGGGTGCCGACGATCTTCAGATCATAGGCCTCCAGTCCTGTATATTTCGTTTGCGGATTATCGGTGAGCAAAATCAGCTCGTGCACGCCAATGGACGACAGGATCTGCGCGCCCAGCCCTGTGCGCTTGATCGTACGGGGCGCTTCGTCGTCCGCGTCACCATTCAGTCGTAGACGGGCCGCAGGTTCGCGCAGCAAAAGAACCGCACCGCGCCCCTCCTCCGCGATCAGTTTCATGGCACGGGGCAACTCGTCGGGCGCGCCAGGGCCAAGGCCCAGCACGTCCTGTAACGGCTCCAGCGCGTGGGTGCGCATCAATACAGGCGCGCCATCGCTCACATCGCCCTTGCTCAGGAGAACATGGTCCGTGCCGCTGATCTGATCCTGAAACACGCGCATACGCCACGTGCCACCATAGGCCGAGGGGACCTCGCGGTCGTCGCGCTGCACCAGCATGTTGTCGTGTTTGTTGCGGTAGGCGATGAGGTCGCTGATGGTGCCGATCTTCATGCCATGCTCGGCCGCGATGTCCACCAGTTCGGGCAGACGCGCCATGGTGCCGTCGGCATTCATGATCTCGCAGATCACGGCTGCGGGGGCTTTGCCCGCAAGGCGGCTGATATCGACCGAGGCTTCGGTATGGCCTGCCCGCACCAACACACCGCCATCCCGCGCCCGCAGCGGAAAGACATGCCCCGGGGTGGCGATTTCGGCGGCACCGTTTGCCTCATCGATGGCCACAGCCACGGTCAGGGCGCGGTCAGCGGCGGAAATGCCGGTGGTGACGCCCTCGCGGGCCTCGATGCTGACGGTAAAGGCGGTTTCATGACGCGACGAATTATTCGTCGCCATCATCGGCAGTTCCAGCGTATCAACGCGCTCCTGCGTCATCGGCAGGCAGATCAGCCCGCGCCCGTGGGTCGCCATAAAGTTGATCGCCGTATCATCCGCATTCTCGGCTGCGATGATAAAATCGCCTTCGTTCTCGCGGTCCTCATGATCGACAAGGATATACATCTCGCCGCGTTTGCAGGCGGCGATCACCTCTTCGATGGGCGAGATGGCATTCGCCAGCTTTGCCTCGACGGGACCGGGTGTTTCAAAGCTCATGTGAGGTGGCTCCTTGTCGGAATTGCGGTGCGGGCCTGTCGTGCCCTTTGGTGCGTGACGCGTAACGTCCTGCCCTTACCCTGACATATCGGCAAGACGGGCAACATAGCGGGCCAGCGTGTCAATCTCGAGGTTGACCATATCGCCTACCGCGACATCGCCCCACGTGGTGGCCACCTTGGTATGCGGGATGAAGTTGATGCCAAAATCGCAGCCCGCGACCTCGTTTACCGTCAACGACGTACCGTTCAGCGCGACCGAGCCTTTGGGCGCGACAAACTTGGCCAGCGCCTCGGGCGCGCGCAGGGTGACGCGGGTGCTGTCGCCTTCGTCTTTCATGGCGATGACTTCGGCCACGCCGTCCACATGGCCCGACACGATATGCCCGCCCAGCTCGTCCCCGACCTTCAAGGCCCGCTCAAGGTTCACGCGGCGGCCCACGCGCCATGCGCCAAGGTTGGTCATATCCACCGTCTCTTGGCTCACCTGCACCTCGTACCAGTCGGGACCAAGGTCCACGACCGTCAGGCACACACCATCGCTGGCGATAGACGCGCCCATATCAATGCCTGCGGTGTCATAGCCGCAGGTGATGCGCGCGCGCAGGTCGCCTTCTTGTTCCAGCGCGGCTATGGTGCCGATATCGGTGATAATCCCCGTGAACATCGCGTATCCTTTGCAGTATACTGGCCGCACAAACGCAAAGCCATAATTTGGTCAGAGTTTTGAGGCTAAATAGAACTGTGCGCAACCAAAGAAAGCCCACCATGACCACCACACCACCCGACAATCGGGTATTTCTGTTTCTTCAAGGGCCGCATGGGCCCTTCTTTAACCGTCTGGGCAAAATGCTGCGGGCGGCGGGGGCAGACGTCTGGCGTGTGGGCTTTAACGCGGGCGACCGCGCCTTCTGGTTCCATCCGCGCAGCTATATCCCCTTTCGCGGCACGGCAGAGGACTGGCCCCAAACCTTTGCTGGCCTGCTGGACGACAAACGCGTCACCGACATTGTCCTGTATGGCGACACGCGGCCCATTCACGCCAGCGCCGTGGCCGAGGCACGCGCCCGCGGCCTGACCATCCACGTCTTCGAGGAAGGCTATATGCGCCCCTATTGGGTCACTTACGAGCGCGGCGGCACCAACGGCAATTCGCGCCTGATGGAGATGACGATCCCCCAGATGCAAAGCGCACTGGCCAAATCGGATATGGAGGCGCCCCTGCCCCCCGGCCATTGGGGCGACATGCGCCAACACGTATTCTACGGTGCGCTTTATCATTGGTTTGTGATGTTCAGGAACGGCGACTATCGCAACTTCCGCCCGCACCGCGACCTGCCTGTGACGGCTGAATTCGCGCTTTACCTGAAACGCCTGTTTCTGATGCCCGTGCAAGCGGTGGAACGGATGCTGGCGACGCTGCGCATCCGGCTGGGCGGATTTCCCTATCATCTCGCGCTGCTGCAGCTCGAGCATGACAGTTCCTTCCAGCAACACTCGCCTTTCAACACCATGTCCGACTTTCTGGAACTGGTGATCGACGGCTTTGCCAAAGGCGCGCCGCGCCACCATCATCTGGTCGTCAAAGCGCACCCGCTGGAGGATGGCCGCGTACCCGTGCGGCGGGAAATCAAACGGCTGGCCAAACAATACGGCGTCTCCAACCGCGTGCATTTTGTGCGCGGCGGCAAGCTGGCACAATTGCTAAATGATGCGCGCACGGCCGTCACCGTAAACTCGACCGCAGGCCAACAGGTCTTGTGGCGGGGCATCCCGCTCAAGGTGTTTGGCCGCGCGGTTTATGCCAAGCCCGAATTCGTCAGCGACCAGCCACTGCCCGAATTCTTTGCCACGCCAGCCCGCCCCGACAACAAAGCCTACAAAGATTTCCGCCGCTATCTGTTGGAGACAAGCCAGCTGCCGGGCGGGTTTTATTCAGCACGCGGCCGTCGCCAGTTGATGCGGCAAGTCGTCGATATGATGCTGATGGGCGAAGACCCCTATGCCGCACTTGAATCAGGCACCGCCGCCCCACGCCAGCAGTTGCGGGTCGTCACTTAGGCGCCACAACCCCTTGTGGTCGGGGCGAAATACCGCCCCCGATCGCGGCAGCAAAGCCACACATTTACGCCTTCCCCCCATATAAACACCCCGCCCGAGTAGATTTTCCCAGCCGACCAGAGTACCGTGGTCGCGAATACGTCGAATTAATCGGCGATCAGAGGCAGAAAATAGGTCGAGGAGACCGGGCAGTGAAAACCCTAAACAAACGATGGGCGCGTCCCATCGCCGCGATTGCGGCATGTGCTGTTCTGGCGTCTTGCGGATTGCCGCAGGTAGGCCCGAACAAACGCCAGATCTTTGCAGGTTCAGTCCAGCGCGAAGGCGACGCCTTTATTGTTGCCGTGAACGACCGCGTGACCCGCGCCACCGCTGTGGTCCCTGCTTTAGGCTTTTCCAATGCGTTCAAAAACGCAGGCACGCTTGGCTCGGACACGATCCGTGCGGGCGATGTTCTGGGCATCACCGTCTATGAAAACGTAGACGACAGCCTGCTGGGCACCGAAGGCGCGCCAGCCACGCTTGAAGAAGTGCAAGTCGACGGCGCAGGCTTTATCTTTATTCCATATGCGGGACGGATCAAGGCGGCAGGCAACTCGCCCGAAGCAATCCGCCGCATCATCACCAACAAACTGGCCGATCAAACCCCTGATCCACAGGTCGAAGTCCGCCGCGCCGCAGGCGATGGCGCGACTGTCTCGCTGGTTGGGGCCGTGGGTGGCCAAGGCGTCTACCCGATTGAGCGCCCCACCCGTTCGCTCGCGACTATGCTGGCCCGTTCGGGCGGCATCACGATTGAGCCCGAGATTGCCCAGATCACTGTGATCCGCGGCAAAATGCGCGGCAAAATCTGGTTCGAAGACCTGTACAAGCACCCCGAACTCGACATTGCCCTGCGCGGTGGTGACAAAATTCTGGTGGAACAGGACACACGCTCGTTCACCGCACTTGGCGCGACAGGATCGCAGGCACGTGTCCCCTTCGAGACGCAAAACCTGAGTGCGATTGAAGCGATTGCACAAGTGGGCGGCCTGCTGGCTGCCTCTGCCGACCCCACGGGCGTCTTTGTGCTGCGTAACGAGCCTGAGGCCGTGGCCGAGCAGGTCTTGGGCCGCAACGATCTGGAAGGCGCACAGCGTCTGGTTTACGTGCTTAACCTGACAGAGCCGAACGGCATGTTCATGGCCCGCGACTTTGTGATCCGCGACAGCGACACGCTCTATGTGACCGAAGCGCCGTTCACCCAGTGGACCAAAATTCTGAGCGCGATCACTGGCACGGCAAGCGGCGCGGCCACCATCACCTCGCTGACCGGCGGCTAGGGCCGTGGGCCTTGGTCCTGAAATATACACTGAAAATGCCGCCGGTTCTGAAAAGGACCGGCGGCTTTTTGTCTATAACGGCGGTTTCCTGACCCAAGGGCGCATCCGCCGCATCCTGCAACTGTCGGGCTATTCTATCCACGTGGGACTGCCATCGGCAGAGGGAGATGCAGTCGCGGTCTGGGGCAACTCCCCCACTGCGCACCGCGGCGAAGAAGTGGCACAGCGCCGCGATGCGCCTGTTGTACGGGTTGAAGACGCGATGCTGCGCTCGCTGTTCCCGGGTCGTGACGGAGGCCCCCCCTTGGGCCTTGTGATCGACCACCGCGCCGTGCATTTCGATCCTTCAAAACCTTCCGACCTTGAGGTGCTGCTGGCCACACACCCGCTGGATGACACTGCCCTGTTGAACCGCGCCCGCGCCTGCATCGCCCGTCTGGCCGAAGCACACCTGAGCAAATACGCGGCCATCCCGCTG
Source organism: Sulfitobacter aquimarinus (assembly GCF_040149565.1). NCBI lineage: Bacteria > Pseudomonadati > Pseudomonadota > Alphaproteobacteria > Rhodobacterales > Roseobacteraceae > Sulfitobacter > Sulfitobacter aquimarinus. Next base: position 150,944 of record NZ_JBEFLO010000007.1, on the reverse strand, counting down.
GACACCCCTGCCCCCGATCCGGGCTATGTGGTTGTTATTGATCAAACAAAGGGCGACGCCTCGGTCACTGCATCGGGTGCCGACCGCGCGCGTTTCCTTGAGATGCTCTATTACGCGCAGGAAGAACACCCAAGTGCGCGCATCCTCATCAAGACCCACCCCGAGACCGTCGCAGGCCACCGCGAGGGGTATTTCCGCGACAGCGACCTCAATGACCGCATCGAATTCCTGACCGATCCCATCAGCCCCTACACGCTGTTCGAAGGGGCCATCGCCGTCTACACCGTGTCCTCGGGGCTGGGGTTCGAGGCGATCTTTGCAGGGCACAAACCCCGCGTCTTTGGCCAGCCCTTCTATGCCGGTTGGGGCCTGACCCAAGACCAGTTCGAAATACAACGCCGCCAGCGCAGCCTGACCCGCGCACAACTGTTCGCCGCTGCGATGATCCTGTATCCGCGCTGGTACGACCCCTTCCGCGATGCGCTATGCAGCCTTGAAACCGTGATCGACACGCTGGAAGCGCAGGCCCGCGCATGGCGCGAGGACCGCCACGGCTGGGCCGCAGCGGGGATGAGCCTTTGGAAACGCCCCCATCTCCAGAAATTCTATGGCAGCCACACGCCGCTCACCTTCACCGATGCGCCGCTCGACATATCTGACAGGCCGCAGATGATATGGGCCTCCAAAGCCGCACCTGAATTGCACATCACCCGCACCGAGGACGGCTTTCTACGCTCACGCGGGCTGGGCGCGGAACTGACGCCGCCGCTGTCTTTGGTGAATGACGATCTGGGGATATATTACGACCCTGCCCGCCCCTCGCGGTTGGAAAAATGGATCGAGGCGCGCGCCACGCTGCGCCCCGACCAGCAGATGCGCGCCGACCGTCTGATCAAGGCGCTGACCACTGCGGGGCTGAGCAAGTACAACACGGGCAGCGCACCCGAGGCTCTGCCCGACGGCCCCCGCATTCTGGTGGTGGGGCAAGTGGGGGATGATGCCTCGATCCTGCGCGGGACAAGCGATGTGGCCAGCAATCAGGCGCTGCTGGACGCGGTACGCGCCGCGCATCCCGACGCGACGATCCTGTTCAAACCCCACCCCGATGTGGAGGCTGGCCTTCGCGAGGGTGCGCTGACCAATCCCGAAATCGCAGACCACATCCTCGCCAAAACCGACCCCGCCGCGCTGCTGGCGCAGGTGGACGCGGTGCATACCATGACTTCGCTGATGGGGTTCGAGGCGCTGCTGCGCGGCGTGCCTGTCACGACCTATGGTGCGCCGTTCTATGCGGGCTGGGGCCTGACCACCGACCGCTCGGACGTGCCGCCCCGCCGCCGTGCCACGCCCACGCTGGAGGGGTTGGTTCATGCCACGCTGATCGACTACCCGCGCTACATCGATCCAAAAACAGGGCTGCCCTGCCCTGTCGAGGTTGCGGTGGAACGCCTTGCCCAGAACGACGTGCCCAAGCCCGCAAAGGCCAACCGCATTTTGTCAAAGCTTCAGGGGTTATTCGCCAGCAAGGCGCATCTGTGGCGCAAATAGCGCCTAGCGGCGCAGCCAGCGGTGCATGACGTCTGGTCCCACAGCGCGGCTCTCTACCAGATCAAAGCGCGGCGCGGACGCCAGTCGTGTCACACCCATCGCGCCGATCCCCGGCAGCCCTTCGGCACCAATCACCACACCTGCGGAAAACCCGACCAGATGATCAACCAGATCGGCCTGTAGCAAACTGGCCGCAATGGAGGATCCGCCCTCAGAGAAGACCCGCGTGAAGCCATGGCTGCCCAACTGCTGCAGCACATCGGCCATATCCAACTGGCCGTTTTGCACCTTGCACGGATAAAGCTGCGCACCGATCCCCCGCCATGCGGCAACCAGCGCGTCAGGTGCGCCTGCGCCGTGGCACAAGATCAGCGGCACATCGCCCGCCGTCTGCGCCAGCTTGCCCGTCATCGGAATATCCAACCGCCGAGAGACGACAACGCGGGCGGGCTGCGGCACATCCCCCATGCCGCGCACGGTCAGCGTGGGGTCATCTGCGCGGGCCGTGCCCCCCCCCACCATCACCGCGTCATGGCGGGCACGCATACCGTGCACAACCGCACGAGCGGGGCTTTGGGTGATCCACTGGCTTTCGCCGGTGGCGGCGGCGATGCGCCCGTCAAATGAATTGGCCAGTTTCAGCGTGACCATCGGGCGGCCTTCTGCGATCCGCATGAAAAAGCCGAGATGATCGTCACGCGCCTGATCTTCGCAAATACCGGTATCAACGGTGATCCCCGCCGCACGCAACATCGCAATGCCGCGCCCAGAGACACGGTCATCACTGTCTTGTGTCGCCACAACAACCCGCGCCACGCCTGCGTCAATCAATGCTTGCGCACAGGGCGGTGTCTGGCCTTGGTGCGCGCAGGGTTCAAGGGTGACGTATACGGTCGCGCCGCGTGCAGCATCGCCCGCTTGCGCCAATGCCCGAGGCTCTGCGTGCGGGCGCCCGGATGGCGCGGTCCAGCCGCGCCCTACAATCACACCGTCGCGCACCACCACACAGCCCACCGCAGGGTTGGGCCATGTGTTCCCCCACCCGCGCCGCCCCAAGGACAGCGCGAGCATCATATGTCGAATATCGCTCAAGTGTCGGTCGGCATGTCGGGCCGCAACTCCGCTACGAATTTGTCGAAATCATCGGCCGCTTGGAAGTTCTTGTAAACACTTGCAAACCGCACATAGGCGACAGTGTCGATGCGGGCCAGCGCCTCCATCACGATCTCGCCGATCTGTTTCGATCCGATGTCCGTCTCGCCCATGCTTTCCAGCCTGCGCACAATGCCGCTGATCATCTGGTCAATCCGCTCGGGCTCGATTGGACGCTTCTGCATGGAGATGCGCACCGAACGCTCAAGCTTGTCACGGTCGAAATCTTCGCGTTTGCCCGTGGTCTTAATCACAACCAGATCGCGCAATTGCACGCGCTCATAAGTGGTGAAACGCCCGCCACACGCGGGGCAAAAGCGGCGGCGGCGGATAGATACGTGATCCTCCGCCGGACGGCTGTCTTTGACTTGGGTATCTATATTTCCGCAAAACGGGCAGCGCATACGCCTGTCCCCTTATTCCTGATCTGCCTCAATTGTGGGATCACCGCCCCACTTATCCACAGGTATAGATCAGCCCATAGGTTTTGGGTAGTCCAGAAATTTACGACTATATAAAGTGTGTCACGCCCCCTCAGCGTAGGGGGCGCAGGACATCGCGGTCATAGTCGCGGCAGAACTGAATGGCATGGGCTGTGTTTAGCCCTACGCCCACCTGTCGTGTGCTTAGCGAGACGGAGGTCGAGGGCCCTTGCGACAACGACGCCGCATTGGTGGTAAAGGTCACCGCCTTGCGCCCGTCACGTGTCTGCGATGCCCCACGCGCCTTGGCGATATAGACGCGGCCAAACTTGCCCAACTTACGCTCCGAATACTCAGCAGCGGCGCACCACATCCCTCTTGGACCTTCGCCGCGGGATTCGATCACCTCGAAGGTCGAGCGTGTGAGCGGCACGACCGTCAAATCGTTCGAGGCGCGGTATGTCTGCGCAGAGGCGATGGCAGGCAGGGCGGTGGCAATAGCGGCGGCAAGAATGAGAGGACGCATATGATTTCTCCTGATTATCTGGCTTATAGGTAGGCGCGATGCCCTCACTTACAAATCAAAGCGCCGTGACATGGCTGTAACCTGCGAGAAAGCGCCCAAAGCCCCCCCACAAAAAAGGCGGCCCCGAAGGACCGCCTGATTGCCGAATGTCGGATTGTGCGCTTACTGGTCCAGAAAGCTGCGCAGCTTGCGCGAGCGGCTTGGATGCTTGAGCTTGCGCAGCGCCTTCGCCTCGATCTGGCGAATACGTTCGCGGGTCACGCTGAACTGCTGGCCCACTTCCTCAAGGGTGTGGTCCGTGTTCATCCCGATCCCGAAGCGCATCCGCAAGACACGCTCTTCACGCGGGGTGAGGCTGGCCAATACGCGGGTTGTGGTTTCCTTCAGGTTTTCCTGAATGGCGCTGTCGAGCGGCAGCACGGCATTCTTGTCCTCGATGAAATCGCCCAGCTGGCTGTCTTCCTCGTCGCCGATGGGCGTCTCGAGGCTGATCGGCTCCTTGGCGATTTTCATCACCTTGCGGACTTTTTCCAGCGGCATTTGCAGCTTTTCGGCCAGTTCTTCCGGCGTGGGCTCGCGCCCAATCTCATGCAGCATCTGGCGGCCTGTGCGCACCAGTTTGTTGATCGTCTCGATCATGTGCACAGGAATACGGATCGTGCGCGCCTGATCGGCAATGCTGCGCGTGATCGCCTGACGGATCCACCACGTCGCATAGGTCGAGAATTTGTACCCGCGACGGTATTCGAACTTGTCCACGGCCTTCATCAGGCCGATGTTGCCTTCCTGAATAAGATCAAGGAATTGCAAACCACGGTTCGTGTATTTCTTCGCAATCGAGATAACCAGACGCAGGTTGGCCTCGACCATTTCCTTCTTCGCCTGACGGGCTTCTTTTTCGCCCTTCTGGACCTGCTGCACGATGCGGCGGAATTCAGAGATGTCGAGACCCACATATTGGCCCACTTGCGCCATGTCTGTGCGCAACTCGGTCACTTTGTCAGAGGAGCGCTCAATGAACATCTGCCAGCCACGACCGGGCTTTTCGGCCATCTGCTCCATCCAGTTCGGGTCCAGCTCGCGGCCGCGATAGGCATCCACAAATTCCTTGCGGTTGATACGCGCCTGATCCGCCAGCTTCACCATCGCGCTGTCGATCTGCATGATGCGGCGGTTGATGCCATAGAGCTGGTCAATCAGCGCCTCGATACGGTTGTTGTGCAGATGCAGGTCGTTGACCAGCAGCACAATCTCGGACCGCAGTTTCTGGTAGGATGCCTCGTTTTTCGCATTGAACGAGCCATCCTCGTTCAAGGTTGCCGAAATACGGTTGTCCTGCATCTGGCTCAGCTTGACGTAATCGTCGGCGATGATGTCCAGCGCCTCGAGAACTTGTGGCTTCAGCGCGGCTTCCATCGCGGCCAGCGACATGTTGGCCTGTTCGTCCTCGTCCTCATCATCATCGTCGGTGGTGATGGGGTTGCCGTCAGCGTCCAGTTCGGGCTGGCCTTCTGTCTTTGTATCGGCTGCGGGGGCGCCACCAGCGGGAACAACGGGCGTGGTTTCCTCTTCCTCGCCCATCGTGTTGCCGAATGTCGCCTCAAGGTCGATCACATCGCGCAGCAGAATGTCTTCGGACAACAGTTCGTCACGCCAGATGGTGATCGCCTGAAAGGTCAGCGGGCTTTCGCACAGCCCTGCGATCATCGTATTGCGGCCCGCTTCGATGCGCTTCGCAATCGCGATCTCGCCTTCGCGGCTCAACAGCTCGACGCTGCCCATTTCGCGCAGGTACATGCGCACCGGATCATCGGTGCGGTCCAGTTTCTCGGAGGTGCCCGAGCCTAGAACAATCTCTTTGGGGCCGTCGGTGGTGGCTACATCAGTGCCGCCTTTGTCCTCGTCCTCGGCCTCTTCGTCCTCGATGATATTGATGCCCATCTCGGACAACATGCTCATCACATCCTCGATCTGCTCCGAGCTGACCTGATCGGGTGGCAGAACGGTGTTGAGCTGGTCGTAGGTGATATAGCCCTTCTCGCGGGCCTCGCCGATCATCTTTTTGACGGCAGCCTGAGACATATCAAGCGAATGGCCGCTGTCTGCTTCGTCGCGCTTGGTATCTTCGTTGGTGTCTTTAGCAGCCATGAAAAGCTCCCCTATGTCCCTAAGCGAATCACCCGCAAGTGATTCGTTTTCCGAATCATGCGGGGTTTAAGGTGATTCTTAAACCCGCATCCCTTGTTTTTGTACTAATTGCGACGATTTGGTTACCCCCGCGCCACAACGTCCTCGTTACATGACCCGCCCCGCAGTCAGGGGCCCTTCTTTCCGCCTTTGGAAAAGTCGATCTGGTCAAAGAAATTGCGGCTTTTCGCAACCTCTTCACGGTCCAGCCGTGCGCCGTTGTCGGCTATTACATATTCCGCCCTGTCCTCCTGACCAGAGCGTTGGGCCAAATCAGCGGCTTTTGCCGCCTCGGCCAAGCGCCACGTCAGCCCCTCGTCGGCCTCGCCGCTCAGGTCATCTGCAGCATCCTGCACCTCGTCCTTGAGGCCCCGCATGGCGGCCAGCTTGGCCAGTTCTTCGGCCACGGTCATGGTCGTCATCTCGGCGTTGCCGGGTTTGCGGATGCAAGGCGTGATGGCCACATGGCGTTGCGCCATCAGGGTTTCAAGGGCGTAGGGGCCAAGTTCGTCGTCAATACGCCCCCGTAGGGTTGGCCCGCCCTCGGAGGCATGGCGCAGCACCAGATCGCGCAGGCGCGCGTGATCGCCGTTCAAACAGGCCATTCTTTCCAACCCGCTCTCGAACGGCTCGACCACCTCGGGGCAGGTAATGCAGGCCGCAAGGATCACCGCCTCGCGCAGGTGGTCCGTCGCCGCCGCATCCGATGCCGTGGCCAAGACCGAGGATTTCGCCCCCGCCGATGGCCCCTCGGGCGCGCGGCTATTCCACGGCTTGCCCCCGCCCTTGCCCCTGCTTTTGCCCCAATCGCGGTCCACCCGTGCGGGGCCGCTGGATTTAGAGCGGAACAGATCCCAGCGCATATCCTTGATCGCCTGGCCGTAATGGCTGCGGATGCTGGGGTCTTTGATCAGCATGATCTTCTCGCGCAGGGCTTTATCAAGCGCCGCTTTACGCTCGGGGCTGTCAAAGTTCTTGCCCTCAACCTCACGGTTCCAGAGCAATTGCACCATCGGCACGGCTGCATCCAGCAAAGTCTGCACAGCCCCCGCCCCTGCGGATTTGAGCAGGTCGTCGGGGTCCTGCCCCTCCGGCATCATGGCAAAGCGCAAGCTGCGCCCCGCCTCCAGCAACGGTAACGCCAGATCAATCAAACGCAGGGCGGCACGCTGGCCCGCTGCATCGCCGTCCAGCGTAATAATCGGCTCGTCGCTGATGCGCCACAGCATCGCCAGCTGGTTTTCAGTTATCGCAGTGCCAAGGGGGGCGACAGAGGCGCCAAACCCCGCCTCGCTCAGCGCGATCACATCCATATAGCCTTCAGCCACCAACAAGGGCTGCCCCTTGCCCGCCGCCACGCGGGCGTCTTTGACGTTATAAAGGCTGCGCCCCTTGTCAAAAAGCTCCGTCTCGGGTGAGTTGAGGTATTTCGCCTTATCCTCGGGGTCCATCGCACGGCCGCCGAAAGCAATGCACCGCCCCCGCGCATCGCGGATGGGATACATGATGCGGCCACGGAAGGTGTCATAGGGCTTGCCGCCTTTGCTCGACGGTTTGGCCAGCCCTGCGCCAAGGATCATCTCGTCCTCGATGTCCTTGCCCTTCAGCGCATCCCACAGGCCCTGCCAGCTGTCGGGGGCAAAGCCTATCTCCCAACGGTCACACACAGATTGATCCAACCCGCGCCGATCCAGATACTCCCGCGCAGCCGTAGCCGCACCGGTGCGCAATTGCAGGCGGAACCATTTGACGGCCAGTTCCATCACATCGGCAAGGTCTTTGCGCTTGTCTGCCTTCTCCGCCGCACGCGGGTCGCGTTCGGGCATGGGCATCCCCGCCTCGCCCGCCAAAATCTCGACCGCTTCCATGAAGCCTACATTCTCTGTCTCACGAATGAACGAGATCGCATCCCCCTTGGCGTGGCAGCCAAAGCAGTAATAAAACCCTTTGCGGTCATCGACATGAAAGCTGGCTGATTTTTCCTGATGAAAGGGGCACGGTGCCCACATATCACCCTTGCCCTGATTGGACTTGCGCGCATCCCACATGACCTTGCGGCCCACAACCTGTGACAGGCTGGAGCGGGTTCGAAGCTCATCAAGAAATCCAGGGGGCAGGCTCATAGACCTAATATGGGGAGCACGTGGCCAGAGTCCAGCCACCCGCCCCCGTAAGCAGGTGGATTATTACGAGAGGCGCATCACTGCGCGTTGCACATTTCAGCCCACGCCGCCTTTAGGTCAGCGGTTTTCACCTCGGCCATTTTCATCCCGTAGACCCAGGGCGTCACCAACGGCAGGATGTTGTTGTATTTCTCGGGCCATTCGGGCGCCGTTCCTGCCACATGGTCGGGCACATTCGCCTCTTTCACCCGCGCCACGCGCGCCGCTTGCACAGCGGCAACCACATCGGATTGATAGCCGCAGTCCTTTGCCTTGGCCGTCGCCGCGATGGCGGGGGCAGCAAGGGACATACAGGCAAGAACACTCAACACACGGATCATAACACAAACTCCAGAAAACAACTGATTTGTGCGCAGACTACCCCCGTGCGGCGACAGCTTCCAGTGCACGCGCTAAATCGTGAACAAGTGTCCCCGCCATTGAGCGGAAAACAGCTATCATCAGGCGGTCGTCGTCCAGCCGCGTGATGCTGGCGTTCATATGCCCCAACTGCGTGCGGAGCGTGTCACCGATGCCAAACACATGCTGTCGCAGATCCACAGGCGACAGCCGTGACATCACCTCGGCCCCATGCGGGCCGTCCAATTGCACCACAGCCCAGGCGTCCGACTGGTCCACCACAGCCGCCAGCGCGGCCAGCCCCGCATCAGGGGCCACCCCTATCAACAACGCCTCGCCCTGCCCGACCCAGACACAGCGCGCCGCGCCGTCCGAGGTGGTCTGCAACGGCGCAGGAAACGGCATGCCCAGCGCCCGCTCTAACGCGGCAATTGACGCGGCTTTGAACGGCGTCACCGATGTGATCGGACCACAGTCCATCTCTGTGACTGTCATGCGGCCCACGCTCAGCGGCAACAGCCCCGCACAGGCGCTGGTTGGGGTTAGGCTATCCACGCACGCGCCCTCCTTCGGGATCAATGAAAACGGGACTGCAAAGCTCGACCTCGACGGTCAGATCGCGGACATGGTCGCGCACGACCATCCGCTCCCCCATGCGGTCAGGCCCGCCTTTGACAAAGCCAAGTCCGATCATCACCCCCAGATCAGGCGAAAAACAGACCGAGGTGACATAGCCTTGATCGTTGGCATGGACATGCGCCGCCCCTGCATCAAAGATATGCGCGCCCGCGCTCAGCTGCTTCACCGCGCCCACAGGCCGCAGCCCGACCAAGCGTTCACGCAGCGGGTCAACCAACCCTTCGCGCCCTGCCAGCACCTTGCCGATGCAGTCTTTCTTGGGCGAGATCATACGCGCCATCCCCACGTCAAAGGCCGTCACCCGCCCGTGGATTTCCGAATGGGTGATGTGCCCCTTCTCGATGCGCAGCACGTTGAGCGCCTCCATCCCGTAGGCGCCACCCTGCATCGCCTCGGCCCGTTTGACGAGTACCTCAAACAAGGCCGCCCCGTACCGCGCAGGCACTGCAATCTCGTAAGCATGTTCACCCGAGAAGGAGATGCGGAAGAGCCGCCCAGCCACGCCAAGCACACTGATTTCACCGCAGGCCATGAACGGCCAGCTGTCATTGTCGACGGGTGCATCCAGCAGATCATTCAGCAACGCCCGCGACTGCGGCCCCGCCACGGCAAACTGCGCCCATTGCTCGGTCACAGAGGTAAAGGCCACGTCCCATTCGGGATGCAAAGCTTGGGTCACGAATTCCAGATGCCGCATCACATCGCCAGCGGCGGCGGTGGTCGTGGTCATCACATAATGCGCAGGCCCCATGCGCGCACAGGTGCCGTCGTCCATGACCGTGCCATCCTCGCGCAGCATCAGGCCATAGCGCACGCGCCCTTCCTTCAGGGTCGAAAACATACCGGTATAGACCAGATCTAGCAGCTTGCCCGCGTCAGGGCCCTGAATGTCGATCTTGCCCAGCGTGCTGACATCGCAGATGCCCACGCTGTTGCGCACGCATCCCACTTCGCGGTCGCAAGACTGCCGCCACGTCGTCTCGCCCTCGCGGGGGAAGTAGCTGGGGCGATACCACAGCCCCGCCTCGATCATCGGCGCGTTGCGCGCCAATGATCCCGCATGGCTGGTGGTCAACCGCTGCGGGGCAAAGCCCTTGCCCTGCGATCCCGCGCCCAAAGCGGCAATCGCAATCGGTGAATAAGGCGGGCGGAAGGTCGTCACGCCCGTCTCGGGTATCCCGCGCCCCGTGGCATCGGCCAGCACCGCCAGCGCGCCCACGTTCGAATTCTTGCCCTGATCCGTCGCCATGCCTTGCGTGGTATAGCGCTTCATATGCTCGACCGAGCGGAAGTTCTCTACGGCGGCCTGTTTGATGTCCTTGACGCTGACGTCGTTCTGGAAATCAAGCCACGCACGGCCCTTGCCCTCCACTGCCCAAAGCGGTGAGATATTGTAGGGCGCATCCTCGGCCTGCGGCACCGCGACCTGCGCCGCCGTCCCGCCCAGCGCCACAACAACCCGTGCCGCCGCCTGCGCCCCCTCGGCCAGACAGCCAGCGGTAGAGAACGTCCCGTTGCACGCACCCACGGCCTCCAGCCCCGGCACCGCATCAGGGGTCGGCACAAAGGCCGCGATGTCCTCGCGCCATTGCGGCCGCCCGTTCATGTGACAGGTCAGATGCACCGTGGGGTTCCATCCGCCAGAGACGGCCAGACATTCCGTCGCAATCTGTTCAACCTTGCCATTGGCAGTCCGAACCTTGATGCCCGACAGCCCTAATCGCCCCTTGGAGCCGATGACCTGCGCCCCCAGATGCACAGGATAAGGCACATCGCCCACATCCGCATCCGCCCGCGCATCGATAAGCGCTGCAATCGTCACGCCTGCGGCATGCAAATCCCGCGCCGTGCGGTGCGCATCATCGTTGTTGCCAAACACCGCAACCGTTTTGGCAGGCGCCACGCCCCAGCGGTTCACATAGGCCCGCACGGCCCCCGCTGTCATGATCCCCGGCCTGTCGTTGTTCTCAAAAGCAATCGGGCGCTCCAACGCACCAGCACAGAGCAAAATGCGCTTGGCGGTAATCCTCCAGAAACACTCCAGCGGCGCTGCACTGCGCGGCAGATGGTGCGTCACCCGCTCCAACGCGCCGTACACGCCGCCATCATAGGCACCCGTCACCGTGGTGCGCGACATCAGGCGCACATTGGGCATCGCTGCCATAGCAGCGCTCTGTTCCGCTACCCAGTCTTGCGCAGGTATCCCGCCGACGTCCTCAACCTCGGCCAGCAACCGCCCGCCCATCTCAAAGTCCTCATCACACAAGATGACGTCAAGGCCCGCCTCGGCCGCCACCCGCGCCGCCATCAGGCCGGACGGCCCCGCGCCAATCACCAACAGATCACAAAACGCAAACGCGCTGTCATAGGTATCGGGGTTGTGCTTACCACTCAGCGCACCAAGGCCCGCCGCACGGCGGATAACAGGCTCGTACAGCTTTTCCCAAAATGCCTTGGGCCACATGAAGGTCTTGTAATAAAACCCCGCCCCCAAAAACGGAGCGGCCAGATCATTCACCGCCATCGCATCAAAGCGCAGCGACGGCCACGCCGATTGCGAGCGGACCTCCAACCCCTCATAGATCTCTTGCACAGTCGCCCGCACATTAGGCTCCGCCTGCGCGCCGCGCCCGACCGTCACCAGCGCATTCGGCTCTTCCGAGCCTGCGGACAACACCCCACGCGGACGGTGATACTTGAACGACCGCCCCATCAGCCGCACCCCGTTCGCGAGCAACGCCGAAGCCACCGTATCGCCCACACGCCCCGTGTAGCCGACACCGTCAAACCGAAACCGCACCACCTCGCCCGGCGCTTGGGTCGAGACCCTCATGACGTGCCCTCCCGCAGACCCGCCGCCGCCGCAAGCTCGGCGCCGAACACCTCATGGGTCACCGTATCGCGGGTGACAACCAACCACGCGCCACAACCCGCCTCGTGATGCCACAAATCACGGGTCCGCCCCACAGGGTTATCGCGCAAATGCACATAACCGTCCCACGCCGCTGGCCCCGCATCCACCGCAGGCCGCACCACCGCAGCGCCGCGATAATAAAACTCGCGCCGGTCCCGCTCCCCGCACAAAGGACAAGGTATCCTCATCGTGCCACTCCCCAAATCCCAGCCCAAACGCCGCCATCCACAGCGCACCCGTGCTTCTTTATTTTGCCTATAAACTCAATCCCGCAGCCAGCTACGGGCGCGACATCTCTAATGAAGGTTATGCTGCGCACCGGTCCCCTCCTCATCCATCAGGCCACGCCCCGTGCGGAACCGGTCCAGCCGGAACCGCGCCGCAGGTGCGTGATGCGTGCCCGTGGCCATCAGATGCGCGAATGAGTTCCCCGACCCGGGCACCGCCTTGAATCCGCCGTAACACCAACCGCAATTGATGAACAAACCCTCGGTCTCGGTCTTGTCGATGATGGGTGAGCCATCGGGCGTCATATCCATAATCCCACCCCATGACCGCAAGACCTTGGCCTTACCGATCATCGGCATCAGGGTCATGCCCGCCTCCATCACATGCTCTGCCATGGGCAGGTTGCCCCGCGCGGCATAAGAGGCGTAGAAATCCAGATCGCCGCCAAAGACCAAGCCGCCCTTGTCGGACTGGCTGATATAGAAGTGGCCCATGCCAAAGCTGATCACATTGTCGATCACCGGCTTCAGCCCCTCGGTCACGAAGGCCTGCAAGACGTGGCTTTCAATCGGCAGGCGCATCCCCGCCATCGCCGCCACCTGCCCCGAGCGGCCCGCGACGACGATCCCCACCTTCTTGGCACGGATCGCCCCGCGTGTGGTCTGCACCCCGCGCACCACGCCGTTCTCGATATCGATCCCCGTGACTTCGCACTGCTGGATCAGGTCCACGCCACGTGCGCTCGCACCGCGCGCATAGCCCCATGCCACCGCATCATGCCGCGCCGTGCCCGAGCGGCGTTGCAATAGCCCGCCATAGATCGGGAAGCGGATATTCTCGAAATCCAGATAGGGCGCGATCTTGCGCACGCCCTCCACATCCAGCAGCTCGGCGTCATCCCCCTGTCCCACGATCGAGTTGCCGCGCCGCGCAAAAGCATCGCGCTGCCCGTCGGAATGGCACAACATCAACTGCCCGCGCTGCGACAGCATCACGTTATAGTTCAGGTCCTGTTCAAGGTTCTCCCACAACTTCAGCGAGTGGGAGTAGAACTGCGAGTTGCCATCAAGGAAGTAGTTGGCCCGCACAATCGTCGTGTTCCGCCCGACATTCCCGCCACCCAGATAGCCTTTTTCGATCACGGCGATATTCGTCATGCCGTGCTCTTTGGCCAGATAATACGCTGTCGACAGGCCGTGGCCACCACCGCCGATGATGATCGCGTCATATTCGGCCTTGGGTTCGGCATCGCGCCAATGGGGCTGCCAGCCTTTGTTGCCTGTTAGCCCTTCGCGCAGAATACGCCAGCCTGAAAACCGCATACCATCCCCCTGAATACTGCCCCCGACTTTGGCGAAGCCCGCCCTGCCCCGCAATCCAAAAAGCGACCTTTGAAGGTCAATTCGGTCCAGTAGATAAAAGGGTTAGATATTCATGGGGTCAACCGGCCCCTAGTGGATGAAACTGCACAAATACCCGTCATGCGCCCAGCCCTGCACCGGCAGCGGCTTGTAAGGCACATCGCGCCCCTCGGGCGAGACGGTGCGGTAGGCCGTGACCACCCGCACCCAAGGGCCGCGGCGTTCGCGCGCGTCTACTTCGACAATCGCAAGACGGTAGAGCTTGCGCACCGCTTTGAAATCCGATCCGGGTCCCGAGCGGATGCTCAGGAACCCGTCGGGGCCGTTGACATTGCAGACCATCGTGTTGTGGCTCTCGAAACCGGGGTTGAGGGGCCAGTTCCCTTTCGCCAACCCTGTCAGATCGACCGCCCCATACACGGCCGTCTCTGCCGCCAAAGGTGCGCCGAGCAGCGCACAGGCAAGCGCCAACCCGTATTTCATGTCACAACCCCTTGGCGTGATAGCTGGCTGCCACCTTCCCGATCGCGACAAGATAGGCCGCCGTGCGCAGATCGCTCACGTCGTCGCGGCTGTGCCAGACCTGCGCCATAGAATCGTAGGCGATGCGCATGGTGTCGTCCAACCCCGAGCGGACCAGCTCCAACTCACCCGCGCCGCGCAGGTATTTATCCTTGAAGTCAGGGCTTAGCGTCCAGTTGATCGAGGTATCGCGGCTGATCCGCTCCAGCTCGTCCACGATCAACTGGTGGCGGCTTTCTTCCTGACGCCGTCCCATCCGGCCGAAACGGATATGGCTGAGGTTCTTGACCCATTCAAAATAGCTCACCGTCACGCCGCCCGCATTTGCATACATGTCAGGGATAATGACCGTGCCCTTGTCGCGCAAAATCTCGTCCGCGCCTGCGGTGACGGGACCGTTGGCGGCTTCGATGATCAGATGCGCCTGCACCTTGTCCGCGTTGCCCAGGTTAATCACCCCTTCAAGTGCTGCGGGGATCAGGATGTCGCACTCCTTCTCCAGCAGCTCTGCGCCGTTCTCGATGAACTCACCGCCTGAAAAGCCTTTGGGAGAACCCGTCTCGGTGATGTGGGTTTTAAGCGCTTCGATGTCGATGCCATCGCTGTTCCAGATCGCACCGTTATATTCGATCACGCCAACCACAGGTGCGCCGTCTTCCTCGCTCAGGAATTTGGCGGCGTGGTAGCCCACATTGCCCAAGCCCTGCACAATCACGCGCTTCCCGTCGAGCGTGCCTGACAGGCCCGCCTTTTTGACGCCCTCATCATCGCGGAAGAACGCACGCAGGGCGTATTGCACGCCGCGGCCCGTCGCCTCGGTGCGGCCCTGAATGCCGCCTGCGTTGATCGGCTTGCCTGTCACACAGGCAGCACCGTTTATGTCGGTGGTGTGCATCCGCTTGTACTGGTCCGCGATCCACGCCATCTCACGCTCGCCCGTGCCCATGTCGGGAGCGGGCACGTTTTGCGACGGGTTGATAAGGTCACGTTTGATCAGCTCGTAGGCAAAGCGGCGGGTGATCAGCTCCATCTCGTGATCCTCCCACTCTTTGGGATCCACACACAGTCCCCCCTTGGAGCCGCCAAAGGGCGCCTCGACCAGCGCGCATTTGAAGGTCATCAGGGCGGCCAGCGCCTCCACCTCGTCCTGATTGACGCCCATGGAAAAGCGGATGCCGCCTTTGACGGGCTCCATATGCTCCGAATGGACCGAGCGGTAGCCGGTGAAGGTATGGATGTCCCCGCGCAGGCGCACGCCGAAACGGACGGTATAGGTTGCATTACATACGCGGATTTTCTCGACCAGACCGGGTTTGAGATCCATCAGATCAACCGCACGGTTGAACATCATTTCAACGCTTTCGCGAAAGCTCGGCTCGTTTTGGGATTGGCTCATGGGGGAGGACGCCTTTTGTGCAGTCAGAATATCATCAGGGTTGGGGGCACCGAACGCGCGGTTGCCTTGACGGCACCCTATGCCCGCGCTGCGCAAAGTGCCACTTTTTTAGTCGGTTTAAGAACAATTCTACCGAGAAAGTTGTGCCCCCCTTGTGTCTTGGCGGCCGAGCGGCCCATTGTACGCCGTGGTATACCGGAATGAGGGGCCAAAACCTGTGGGAAAAAGCGTAAACCGTGTCAAACAAGCGGCCCGCGGTGCAGGGCTTGAGATTGACGTGATCACCCTGCCCGTCAGCGCCCGCACCGCAGCGCAGGCGGCGCAGGGTCTGGACTGCGCCGTGGGACAGATCGCCAAATCCCTTCTGTTCGAGGGGGCTGTGACGGGCGCGCTTAAGCTTGTGTTGGTCAGCGGTGCCCACGATCTTAACCTTGATAAGGCCGAAGCCTTGTTCGGCGAGGCGCTGGTGCGCGCCGATCCAAAGCGGGTGCGCCGCGAGACGGGTTTTGCGATTGGCGGTGTCGCCCCGATCGGCCACCTGTGCGAGATCGAGACATTCATGGACCGCGCACTGCTGCAATACGCCAGTGTGTGGGGTGCAGGCGGCGCCCCCGAGACCGTCTTTGAAATTACCCCCGCCGCGCTGCTGGCGGCCACGGGTGCCACGCTCTTTGACAACACCTAAGAGCGGCCTACCGTTGAGGCACTGGAATCAGGGCAGACTCATGCCACAAGCGTTAACCACGACTCAGCCTTTGCGTTAACCACGCAGGGCGCGAAATAAGGCCGACTGTTTACACATTCGAAACACTCGCCCCAATGCGCCCCCGAATGTAGCCAAAACCCCTTTAAAATATGGCTTATCGGCAGCATTTTGCCCAACTTTGGCCACTTTCATCACTCATAAATCACGCTGATACAGCCACAACTCTGTCGCTGCGACAGGACGGGGCAGGAAAGGTAAAACTGATGTCAAAACTATTTTCGACGACGCACATCCCAGCGATATCGGGAAGAAAGGAACCGCCCTCCCTGCGCCGCTTTGCGCAAGAGGAAGACGGCGCACTGACGTTCGCTGCACTGGCCATGCTTGGTGGTATGATCCTGATCGGGGGCATCTACTTTGACATGCAGCGCAACGAGATGGAGCGCGTGCGCATCCAGAACACAGCCGACCGCGCTGTGCTGGCGGCTGCCGACCTTGATCAAACGCTGGACCCCACCGAAGTGGTGCAGGACTACTTTGATAAAGCAGGCATTCCGGATCGCGCCAACTCCGTCACGGTTGACGAGGGTCTGAACTTTCGCACAGTTTCCGTGAACTCGGACAGCGTCACGCCCACCAACTTTATGAATATGCTCGGCATCGACGAGCTGCCACTGCGCAGCTACGCCGAAGCCGAAGAGCGTGTGAACAATGTGGAAATCTCGATGGTGCTGGATATCTCCGGCTCCATGAGCGAAGGCGACAAGATGTCCCAGCTGCGCGATGCGGCAAACGTCTTTGTCGACACCGTCATCAACCCCTCTACCGAGGATCTGGTTTCCCTGTCGATCATTCCCTATTCCGAACACGTCAGCGCCGGCCCGGAAATCATGAGCCACTTCAACGTGAACTGGAACAACTCCTACAGCCACTGCATGGAGTTCTCGGAGAGCGATTTCGACACCAGCACGATGCGACGCAACAAGACCTATAAACAGGTCCAGCACTTTGACTGGGGCTATAACGGGTACAGCAACACGCTGGACACACCTGTGTGCCCGTCCGGCTCTTACGAAGACATCGTCGCGTTCAGCCAGGACGTTGCCGCGCTCAAGTATAAGATCAGCCAATTGGTGCCACGCGGCAGTACGTCTATCTTTGCAGGTATGAAATGGGCCGCCGGCCTGCTTGATCCTGACTTCAACACAATCACACAAAGCCTGATCGCCAGCGGCGACGCAGATGAGGCATTCTCTGCCCGTCCAGCCAGCTTTAACGATCACGAGACGCTGAAAACAGTTATCCTGATGACAGACGGGAAAAACCACTACTCCTACCGCATCAACGACAACTACTATGCAAACGCAAGCCATGCAGCGCACTGGAACCGCTACAACCTTGATTGGTACCTCTCCCGCTATGTGCAAAGCTATTACCACAACCAGTTCAAGTACCTGAAATACTGGCCTGACTATGGTGACACACTGCTGGGCAACGTCTGTGACGCCGCCAAGGAAAAGAACATCGTGATCTGGTCTATCGGCTTTGAAGTCTCGGACCACAGTGCCGGTGTGATGGAAAACTGTGCATCTTCCCCCAGCCACTTCTTCCGGGTTGAGGGTGTCGAAATCAAGGACGCGTTCAAAGCCATCGCGCGCCAAATCAACCAGCTGAGGCTCACACAATGATTACTTCAATGAGAAATCACCTGCGGCGCTTTCGCAAGTCCCAAGACGGTGGCACCCTGACGCTTGAATTCATGATCCTGACACCCATGCTGATCTATGCTTTCTTCTTCGGCATCGAGCTGAGCGTCTATTCGATCCGCCAGATGCAACTGGACCGCGGTCTGGAAATCACAACCCGCGAAGTGCGCCTGAACACAGGTATGCAATTCAGCCACGACGACTTGAAGCGTGCGATTTGCATCAACGCCGGTGGCATTACGGATTGCGACGACAATCTGGTCCTCGAAATGGCACCTGTCAACTTGCGTGAATTCACCGGCCTGCCCGAAATGACGCAGTGCTACGACCAAAGCGCCCCCGTGAACCCACAACGCGGCTGGTCGCTGGGCAAACAGCACGAAGTCATGCTGCTGCGCGCTTGCTACAAGTTCAAACCCGGCTTTGCCTTCGCAGGTCTGGGCAAGAAATTGCTAAAAGACGGTGACGGCAACGCCATGATGGCCTCAATGTCCACCTTCGTTCAGGAGCCAAGATAATGATTACGCGCCTTGTAAACCGCACCAAAAACAGCCGCTTCGCCAAAGAAGAAGAAGGCGGCGTTGCAGCACTCGAAGCGATTATCATGATCCCGCTGATGTTCTTTGTCGTGATCTCGATGTTCACCATCTTCGATGCATTCCGTCAATATTCGATGCACCAAAAAGCGGCCTATACGCTGGGCGACATGGTCTCTCGCGAGACGCTGCCGCTGGACCGTGACTATCTGACCGGTGCGCATGCCCTGTTCGACGAGCTGACCCGCGACCCGCAGGAAAGCACGATCCGCGTGTCCATCGTACGCTATGATGAACGCGACGACATCTTCAAACTGGACTGGTCCAAAACCGAAGGCTACGCCATTCCATTGGAAAACCAGACAGTGCGCGGCTGGACCGAAAAGCTGCCCACCATGGTGCACAACGAGCGGATGATCGTGGTGGAAACCTTTGCCCACTACGCTTCCCCCTTCAACACCGGTCTTGGCCAGCGTGAGATCCATAACTTCATCTTCACGCGCCCCCGCTATGCCCCGCAGGTGTTGTGGAGCGACCTGTGATCGCAGCACGCGACTGACTAAATCAAAAGCCCCCGAAAGGTATTACCGTTCGGGGGCTTTTTATGTTTGCTGGCGGGGCTACGCCCCCAAGCGATACCAAATCACTCGGACGCGGCCATATCCCGTTTGGCCATGATGATCGCCAGAATTTCCGACATCTGCTTTGTCTGATGCGCCGACGTCATGCCCCCCACGCCAATGCGCCGCCCCAAACGCCACCAAAGCCCAGGCCGCCATTCGTTTTCGCCTTTGTCTTTTGTGCGCAGCAAAAACCCGTTGGAGGGTTTGAAGGCGAAGAACCCGCGGTCCATCCCTTCGATCTCGTCCACGAGGGCGATGACGGTGCCATCGCTGTCGCGCAACTCTGTCTCGGTCAGCTCCAGCTGGGTTTCTGTCGCGCGGCGCATGCGGTCGGCCAGCCACAAAACCGCAACACCCAGCACCAGCAAAAACAACCGCCACTGTATTTCAGGCGATTGCACCACCGCGATGTAGACCAGCAAAACGCCCAACAGCAAAAGCGAGCCCAGCCCCAATATCCGACGCCCCGTCGATGCTTTTACCACCGCGAGCACTTCGTTGGGATCGGTGAGGGGTGTGGTGTCTGAGGTCATGGCGGCTCTCCTTGGGTTTGCAGACCCCTAGCCGCAGATCACAAGACCAGCAAGCCAATCCGCACAGGCACAAAAACAGGCACAGCCCGATTGGCGCGCCTGCAAGTACGATTTCAGAATACATATCAGCGAGATAACGCCCGACCCTAAACCGTTACATCAACCGCTTGGGGCGCACCTCGTATCCGCGTTCTTCGGGTTCATCGTCCACCAACTCTTGCGGAAAGCCCTCGGCAAGAATCTCGAGGCCCGTCTCCTCCTCCAACCGCTCGATCATGCGGTCCGATTGCGCCCGCTCGCCGTATCGGTTTTGCCCGTCACGCATCATATCAATGACCAAAGGCGAGATTTCGAGCGGCACGCCCGCGTCATCGGCAAGCTTTTGAAACAGCCCGATGTCTTTCTGGATCAGGTCCATCGTGAAATTGACATCGCGTGAGCCTGACAGGATCAGCTGGCTTTCGGTTTCATGCACAAAGCTGGTGCCCGAGGACATGGCGATTGCCTCATAGGTCATACCCATATCCATGCCCTGCGCCTTCATCACTGTCAGCGCCTCGCAAATCGTCAGAAGGTTGGCCGTGGCAAGGTAGTTCGTCATCACCTTGAGAACACTGGCATTTCCCAGATCACCCACATGCAAAATGCGCCGCCCCATAAAGGTAAGGATCGGCAAGACACGCTCAAACGTAGGGCGGTCGCAGCCTGCGTAGATGCTGATGTTGCCTGTGTCTGCGCGGTGGCACCCGCCCGAGACGGGGCAATCGACAGCCTGCCCCCCCGCGGCCTGGACAAGCGCACCGAGGCGTTTGATTTCGCTCGCGTCTGTGGTCGACATCTCGATCCAGATTTTGCCTGACGTGACCTGCGGCAGCATCTGCTCGACCACCGCAGCACTGGCCGCAGGGCTGGGCAAGCAGGTGATCACCGCGTCGCATGTCTGCATCATTTGCGCAGGGCTGCCGCCCGCCTTCGCACCGTCCGCGACCATCCCCGCAACCAGCTCCACATCCAGATCATGCACCATCAGGTCCACCCCGTTGCGCAGCAAACTACCCGACAGCTTGCCGCCCACATTGCCCAGCCCGATAAATCCGATTTTCATAACTCAATTCCCTATCCAGTTGCCCCGACTGTGCCAGCCCGCGCCGCCGCGTCCATCCCAAATGCGACCTTTGACATCCCCGCCCTGCACTTTCATGCTGCGGCCATGACATCACACCCTGACACAGACGCCGCCGCAGGCATTGAGACAACGCCAGACTTCGCCCGCTTTGCCCAGCGCAATGACATCTTCACACGCGCCTTTTGGGACCCGACAGTCAGAACCAAACAGACTGATGCCTTTTTCGCCTCCTACCGGATGGAGGCCGCCCCGCGCCGTGGCGACGGCTTTACCACCCGCGATTTCGCGCTGCGCAATGCGGCGTGGCTGGTGTCGGACATTATATCGGACAGGCGTGCGGATGCGGGCACGCGCGAAGGGTTCCAAGCGCCCATTCACAATGACACGCCCGTGGCCCCCACCCGCGCCGACATCGGCACACCCGCCGACATGGCCCGCGAGGTAAAGAAAGTCGCCGCATTCTTTGGGGCGGACCTGTGCGGGATCACCGATGCCGATCCGCGATTCCTCTATGCCACCCGCGTCGATACCCGCGACATGACGGAGGCGCCAAACGATCTGCCCGAAGGCATCACTTCCGTTATCGTCATGGCCCATGCGATGGATGCCGAACTGGTTGATACCTACCCCTCCGCGCTGGCGGGGGCTGCAACGGGGCGCGAATACAGCCATGAGGCGGCGATTGTCATGCAGGTCGCCGCCTATATCCGCAATCTTAGGTATGAGGCGACGGCCTCGATGAATGACACAGGGCTGGTGATTCCCTATGCGATCAAGGCGGGATTGGGCGAATACGGGCGCAACCAGATGGTGATCACGCCGCAGTTCGGCCCGCGTGTGCGGTTCTCGAAAATCTTCACCAACCTGCCGCTGGCCCATGATGCCCCGCGCCTACCCGGCGTGCGTGCGTTTTGCGACATTTGCACCAAATGCGCCGATGCCTGCCCCGTCAAAGCGCTGCCCTACGGGCCGCCACAAATCAGCGGGGCCGATCCTTCGCAGATCAAAGGCGTGCGCAAATGGACATCAGACGCAGGCAAGTGTTTCGGGTTTTGGGCGAAAATGGCATCGGATTGCGCGATTTGTATGCGGGTCTGCCCGTTCAACCGCGATTTCTCCAAACGCCATCACAGGGTATGGCTGCGCCTCGCCCTGTCGCCTGCCCGCAAATTGGCCCTTTGGTTGGACCGCAAACGCGGCGGGCGGGCCAAGCCCGCGCAGTGGTGGGCCCGCGGCTGAGCATTTTTGCACAGCCCCCGTGCACAGCGCCAGCTTGAGCGATGCCGCCCCCCGCCCTACATACACACGGCAACAACAAGGAACATCCCATGTCCCTCAGACCCACACTCGAGACCCGCGCAGCCCAGCCCACGATGGAGGGGGCCGGCGTCAAACTGCACCGCGCCTTCGGCTTTCAGGACCCAAGCGAGCTGGACCCGTTTTTGCTGTTCGATGATTTCCGTAATGAGCGGCCCATTGATTTCGAGCAGGGCTTCCCCTGGCACCCCCACCGCGGGATCGAAACGATTACTTATGTGCTGGAAGGCACGGTTGAGCACTCAGACAGCCTTGGGAACACAGGCACGCTGGGCGCGGGTGATGTGCAATGGATGACCGCGGGGTCAGGCATTTTGCATCAGGAAATGCCCCATGGAAACGCACGCGGCCAGATGCATGGCTTTCAACTGTGGGGCAACCTGCCCTCGGCGCAGAAAATGACCGCGCCGCGCTATCAGGACGTCACTGCCGATGCGATCCCCGAGGTGACAGACGACGACGGCACCCATGTGCGCGTCATTACAGGAGAGTTCTGGGGCAAGCGCGGTCCGGTAGACGGCATCGCAGCCGATCCGCAATACCTCGACATCACTGTCCCCGCAGGCGTGCGCAAGACCTTTAAAATCGACACCTACCGCCGCGCCTTTGCCTATATTTTCCAAGGTGCTGGCGCCTTTGTTGACGCCTCGCGCCCCTCTGGCGTTTTGCTGGAAAAAGAGGTCGCGGGCGAAGAGCTGAACATCCGCGACATGTCGGGCGACCGCACGCTGGTGCGGTTTGGCACGGGTGACGAGGTGACGGTGCAGGCAGGACCGCAAGGGCTGCGATTCCTCCTGATCTCGGGCGCGCCGATAGACGAGCCTGTGGCCTGGCACGGCCCAATCGTGATGAACACCCGCGAAGAGCTGATCCAAGCGGTGACCGAGCTGAACAACGGGACGTTTATCAAGCCTGCACACTAACGCTCAAATCACGGCGCGGCGCACCATATCCCAATACTGCGCCGTGACCTCACGCAGCGACAGCCGCCCGCCATCGCGGAACCACGTGTTCACCCCCGTCAGCATCGCAATGATCGCAAGTGTCGCGATCTTTGTGTCCGCCACATTGAAGTCCCCCGCCGCCACACCGTCGCGCAGGATCGCCTCCAACCCATCCTCGTATTCGCGGCGCAGGGCCTCGATACGGGCGAAATTCGCGGGCGTGAGGTTGCGCAGCTCCATATAAGCGATAAAGACCGCATCGGCGCGGGCGTGGTGAAATTCGATGTGAAAGGCGACAAAGTCGTGCAGCCGCGTTTCGGGGCCAAGGTTCGCGTCATCGCGGCTGGCGGCCAACAGCTCGGTCATGTGACCTTCCATCAGATCGAACAGAAGGCTTTGTTTGTCGGGCGTATAATTATACAGCGCCCCCGCCTGCACGCCCACTTCGGCGGCAATGGCCCGCATGGATACGGCAGCATAGCCGCCCCGCGCGAACAGCCGCAGCGCCGCCTCGCGGACGCGGGGGCCGGTGATGTCTGAATGTGATCCTGCGGTACGTGCCATGGGGCGACTATCTGAACAGATGTTCAAAAAGTAAAGCTGTCGCAGTGCGCTCTTGCAAAAACACCCCGACACGGTGCACACCTGTTGCCATGAAACGCAGCACCCTCATTTTGATATTCTCGGCCGGACTGGCCACTGGCTGCACGCAGTTTCCCGCCCTTGACCGCACGCTGACGCCCGAATTGCAAAACAGCGATTACCCCGCCCTTGTTCCGCTGGACCCGTTGCTGGCCCGCGCCGCCCAAACGGGGGTCGAGCCTGCGCAGGCCACCGCCGCGATTGATGCGCGTGTTGCCGCCCTGCGCGCGCGGGCTGCGGGCTTGCGCGGTTCGGTCCTGACGGGCCGCGAACGGCAGCGTCTGGCGCAGGGTTTACGCTAACCCCGCAGGCGAATCTGACAAGTTGTGCTGGCGCGGCGATCACGCTACATCACGGGCAAAGCAGCATTGGTCAAAGGAACAGCCCCCATGTCAAAACCACTTCGCCTCGGGATTGCGGGTTTGGGAACAGTCGGCGCAGGCGTTGTGCAGATTTTGCGCACGCAGGCCGCTCTTTTGACCGCCCGCACGGGACGCACGCTCGAGATTACCGCCGTAAGTGCCCGCAGCAAGGGCAAGGACCGTGGCGTAAACCTGTCGTCCTACGCATGGGAGGATGATCCCGTCGCCTTGGCCAAACGCGACGATGTGGATGTGTTTGTTGAATTGATGGGCGGCGAAGACGGCCCCGCCAAAGCCGCAACCGAGGCCGCACTGGCGCTGGGCAAAGACGTGGTCACCGCCAACAAGGCGATGCTGGCCATGCACGGCCAGTCATTGGCCGAAACCGCCGAGGCCAAGGGCTGCGCGCTTAAATACGAGGCAGCCGTTGCGGGCGGCATTCCCGTCATCAAATCCTTGGGCGAAGGGCTTGCGGGGAATGAGATTACCCGCGTGATGGGCGTGATGAACGGATCGTGCAACTATATCCTGACACGGATGGAGGACGCGGGCCTGCCCTACGCTGACGTTTTTGCCGAGGCAGACGGGCTTGGCTATCTGGAGGCCGACCCGCAGCTGGACGTGGGCGGCATTGATGCGGCGCACAAGCTGGCGCTGCTGTCGTCGCTGGCCTTCGGCACACAGGTCAATTTCGCAGGGATCGAGCTGGAGGGAATCGAGCGGGTCTCGATCGAGGACATCCGCGCCGCCGCCGACATGGGCTACAAGATCAAGCTGCTGGGCGTGGCGCAAATGACGGGTCGCGGGCTGGAACAGCGCATGCAGCCCTGCCTTGTGCCCGATACGTCGCCTTTGGGTCAGCTTCAGGGCGGCACCAATATGATCGTGCTGGAAGGCGATGCCGTGGGCCAGATTGTGCTGCGCGGTGCAGGTGCGGGCGCAGGCCCGACGGCCAGCGCCGTGTTGTCCGATATCTGTGACATCGCCCGCGGCTATCGCGGCACCGTCTTTGGCCAGCCTGCAACCACCCTGAAGGCCGCCACACCCGCGCTCAGCCAACGGCCCGCCGCCTATTATCTGCGCATGGCGATCACCGACAAACCGGGTGCTTTGGCAAAAGTCGCTGCCGTGCTGGGGGATTCGGGCGTCAGCATCGACCGGATGCGCCAATACGGCCACGCCGACAAGGCCGCGCCCGTCCTGATCGTTACCCATAAAACCACCCGCGCCGACATTGACCATGCGCTGGCGGCCTTTGCCGATACCTCTGTCGTGTCGGGCGACCCTGTCGCCCTGCGAATCGAGGAAGTGTGACCCAAGCGCCTGCCTTTCTGGGTGTTGAGGCCTCGCTGAGCGGGCGGCGCTGGATTGGCCCTGGCAACGAGGCCGTCCGCGCATCCGAAGCGCTGCACCAACAGACCGGCCTGCCCATGGCCGTGACGCAGGTTCTGGCACGGCGCGGTGTCCCATCGGAGGAGGCGCAAGCCTTCCTTGCCCCCGCCCTGCGTGACCTGCTGCCCGACCCCCGCAGCCTGCGCGACATGCAAAAGGCAGCTGAACGGTTCCTTGCCGCCGTCAAAGCACGGCAGCGGATTGCGGTATTTGCCGATTACGACGTGGATGGTGGCAGCTCTGCCGCGCTGTTGCTGGTGTGGCTGCGCGACATGGGCATGGCCGCCACACTTTACGTCCCTGACCGCATCGACGAAGGCTATGGCCCCAATGATGAAGCCATGTCCGCGCTGGCGCGGGATCACGATCTGATTATCTGCGTTGATTGCGGCACGCTTTCGCATGGGCCCATCGCGGCGGCCAAAGGGGCCGATGTCATCGTGCTGGACCACCACCTCGGCGGTGAAACCCTGCCCGACTGCCACGCCGTCGTGAACCCCAACCGTCAGGACGAAGACGGCACGTTGGCGCATCTTTGTGCCGCCGCCGTTGTGTTCCTGATGCTGGTCGAAGCGGGCCGCCAGTTGCGCGAAGCAGGTGCCAAAGGCCCTGACCTGATGTCGATGCTGGATCTGGTCGCACTTGCCACCGTGGCCGATGTGGCCCCGCTGATCGGGGTGAACCGCGCCTTTGTGCGCCAAGGGCTGACCGTGATGGCGCGACGCGCGCGGGTGGGCATTGCCGCCCTGTCCGATGTCGCGCGCATGGATACCGCCCCTGCCGCCTATCACCTTGGCTTTATGCTGGGGCCGCGCATCAACGCGGGGGGGCGCGTGGGCAAGGCCGATCTGGGCGCACGCCTGCTGGCCACCGACGACCCGCACGAAGCCGCAGCTTTGTCCGAGCGTCTGGACGCGCTCAACACCGAACGGCGCGATGTCGAAAACGCGGTACGGGCGCAGGCGCTGGCGCAGGCCGAAGAACGCGGCACCGACGGCGCTTTGGTCTGGGCCGCGGGCGATGGCTGGCACCCTGGTGTTGTGGGCATCGTTGCCTCGCGGTTGAAAGAAGCCACAGGCCGCCCTGCGGTTGTGATCGGGCTGGACGACGGAATCGGCAAAGGCTCGGGGCGGTCGGTCACGGGCGTTGATCTGGGCGCGTGTATCCAAAAGCTCAGCATGCAGGGTGTCCTGCTCAAAGGGGGCGGTCACAAGATGGCCGTGGGCCTGACCGTGGAAGAAGGCAAACTGGAAGAGGCGATGTCAGCCCTGAACGCGCTGTTGGAGAAACAGGGCGCACATCTGCGTGGGCCGTCCGATCTGCGGCTCGACGGAATGTTGATGCCCGCTGCGGCCAGCATCGAATTGACCCAACAGGTCGAATCAGCAGGGCCGTTTGGCGCCGGCGCCCCCGCCCCGCGCTATGTCTTTGCGGACATGCGGCTGTTTTCGGCGCGCCGTGTGGGTGAAAGCCACCTGAAGATCAGTTTTGGTGACGGTTTGGGCACCCGCATGGATGCCATCTGCTTTGGCGCATTTGATTCGGCGCTTGGCCCCGCGCTTGAAGGGCACGGAGGCGCGCATTTTCACCTTGCAGGGCGGCTGGACATCAACACATGGCAGGGTCGGCAAAGCGTCCAACTGCGGTTGGAAGACGCCGCCCGCGCCTAGCGTAAAAAAAACGACAATCCACGCATATTTCCGCTTGCGTGCTGTGCCGCGATTGCTTAGGAAGCGCACACCAAGTGTGGCCCGTTCGTCTATCGGTTAGGACGTCAGGTTTTCAACCTGAAAAGAGGGGTTCGACTCCCCTACGGGCTGCCACCTTACCTTCCCCCGACATGTTGATAGAAGAGTCATTAAAATCAGCAAACCGCGCTGTTGTGTCATACGAAACAGTTTGTTTCAAAAATTCCCCGTCAATTGTGTCGAAATTCTGTTATCTATCTGGCATGACGCGGGCAGCGCCGCATGGTGCGCTCTACCAACGACTTACCCTTGCAACGGGCCACACCGGCCCCGCGCATACGAAGACGAGATGACAACACTCTGATCCGGCACCTGCCATTGCCGAAACCGACTGTAAGACCCTCACCTTCATACGACCGGATGCTGCGAATGGATCGCAACGCCACCTACGACAAACAGATGACCCTGGGGGGTTAACACTATGAAGAAGTTTCACTCTGATCAGCCCGGTTACGGCCTGTCGCGCCTTGCGACTACTTCCGTGACATCCGACGTTCAGCACATGCTGGCGCGTGCGGTTGATCTGTCGTTTGACGCCGACGCCGCCGCGACCCCCGCGTCGGTTTACCGTGACGGCGGTAAAAGAGCGATGGAGACTGTCTTTGTCTTGCTCAGCCTCCCCTTCTTTTTGCCCATCGTGGCGCTGTGCGCGATCGCGCTGTGGATCGAAGGGGGCAACCCCTTTTACCGTCAGGTCCGTCTGGGCCAGAACGGCAAGCGTTTTTCAATCCTGAAGCTGCGCACCATGGTGCGTGACGCCGATAAGGTGCTGGAGGCGACTTTGGCCGCCGACCCCGAAATGCGCCGCGAGTGGGACGAGAAACAGAAACTCATCAATGACCCCCGCGTCACCCGCGTGGGTGCGGTGCTGCGCTCGACCTCGCTGGACGAGCTGCCGCAACTGTGGAACGTCATGACAGGCGAGATGAGCCTGATTGGCCCGCGCCCGATGATGCCCGAGCAGCTGCCCATGTATGGCAACGCGGCGCATTACTTTGCCCTGCGTCCCGGTATCACCGGCCTGTGGCAGATTTCTGCCCGCAACGAGAACCGCTTTTCCTTCCGTAACGAAGTGGACGCGACCTATAACAAGACGCTGTCGGTCTTTGGCGACATTGCCATTATCTTTAAAACAGTCGGCGTGATGCTGCGCCGCACCGGCTGCTGATCGCGGAACACACGCCATATTTGAATCCCACCAGATCTGCGTTATATCAAACGCATGTTCAAACCCCGAAAGCCCGCCCCGATGAAGGATAATTACGCCTCCTCGTCTGCCGACCAATCGGCAGAGCGCGGTGACCTGATGGTGCCTGCACAGGGCAGCTTTACCCGCCCGCGACGCTTTGCCGATGCGCCTGTTCTGGAAGATGTTGATATGGTGTTGGAGAATGCAGCCCCCAAAGCGGCACCCGTCGTGATTGATGCAGAGCCTGATCTGGTTGTCGCTCCCCGCGATTTGTGGGGTGTGCTGCACGAACAGGCTCCGGGCAAGGACCAGCATATTCTGGATGGCAGCCAGGCCGCCGAAGATTTCCGCGCCACGGATGTGTCCCGTGCGTTTGACTTGCTGCGCACGCGCCTGCGCCAGACGGTCACGCAGCATGGCTGGGTCAACATTGGCATCGCCTCTCCTACTGCTGGCTGCGGCACCACATTTACGGCCGCCAACCTCGCGGCAAGCCTGTCGCGTGTGCCGTCATCGCGCACGGTGCTGATGGATTTCAACATGCGCGACCCCGGCGTTGCAAAGACGCTGGACATGGACGCAAGCGCCGCAGGCGATCTGCGTGATTTTCTGGCGGGCGATGTCGCGATCAGCGACTATGTCCTGCGCGCCTCTGACACGCTGGCCGTGGGCCTTGGGGCCAAAGCGCACGCTGACGCCGCAGAAATTATGCAAGACCCCGCCACCGCCGCCAGCCTTGAAGAGATGCGCGCAGCCCTGCGCCCCGACATCGTGCTGTATGACATGCCCCCGCTGCTGAGCCATGATGACACATCGGCCTTCCTGCCACAGCTTGACGGCATCCTTCTTGTCTCGGACGGGACGCAGACCATGGCCAAACACATCGCCGAGTGTGAGCGTGTTCTTGACGGTCAGGTGCCGCTGCTGGGGGTGATCCTGAACCGCGCCCGCGCCTCCAGTATCGAGCGTTTCTAACCGCCTTGCACGGTACAGGTTGCGTCATATAATAGCCCGAATTTAAGTTTATTGCGGTTAAAACAGCTGCCCTTCACGGGTGGCTTGCCCTGTTTGAAGGGTAAAAAACAGGTCCAAGCGAGGCAGATATGGGTCCGATTTATACATGGCAGGATTTCCTCGACATGACGCGGCGGCGCATAGCGATCATCGTGCTTGTCATCGTTCTGGGCTGCATCGGGTCGCTGTACTGGGCGCTCAGCTATGTGCATCTGTACCGCTCGTCCGAGGTTATTCAGGTAGAGCAGCCCACCATCAACGATGAATTGGCCCGCTCAACCGTCGAGGGTTCCTCGGCGCGGCGCTTGCAGCTCATTCAGCAAAAGCTGATGGCGCGGGGCAGCCTTCAGGCTATCATTGATAAATACGGGCTTTACGGCAATCTCGAAGCGCTCAAACCCAGCGAAAAGGTGCAATTGCTGCGCCAGGCCGTCAGCATCACAGGCGTGGCCGCCGCCCGCGAAGGCTTTGCCGATGATGGCACGATTTCGGTGCTGACCATCACCGCCGAGATGGAGCAAGCCCAGCTGGCCCGTGACGTGGCCCATGAATTTGCCGAACAAACCCGCGCCCTGATGACCGCCCAGCGACGCGAGCAAACCGAACAGACGCTGGCTTTTTTCCAGCAGCAAGAGCAGGTTGTGCTGGATAATATCGCCAGCCTCGAAGCCGAGCTGGAGACCTACCGCAGCGACAACGACCTGAGCGTCGAGGGCGGCGTCGAATTTCGCATGTCCGAAGTCGCACAGCTGAACGAGGCGATCCTTAATCTGGACCGCGAGATTATCACAACGCAGCTTGCCCGCACCCAGATCGACCGCTCGGCGCGTGCCTCGACCGTGCAGCGCGAAGAACGCGCGCTCGACATCCAGCTGCAAACCCTGACCGAACAACGCACCCTGCTGGACCGTCGCCGCACCGAGCTACAGCAAACAATCCAGAACTCACCCGAGACCGAGCGTGCCTTGGCCGATTTCGACCGCCGCATGGAGCAGTTGCGCACCCAGCTGGAGGCAATCGCCACCCGCCGCAACGAGGCCCAAGTGGGCTTTAACCTCGAGGTCGGCGCCCAAGGCGAACGCCTGACCACCATCGAGGAAGCGCAAGTCCCCGACTATCCCATCACGATGAGCAAGAAAAAGCGGGCGATCATGGGCGCTGTTGCGGCCACGGGTCTGGCCTTTGTCATCGCGTGGCTGTTGGAGCTGCGCCGCCCCGTCATCCGCTCGGCCCGTCAGATGAAGCGCGAGACGGGCGTATTGCCTGTTGTCTCGATCCCCGAACTGGCGCCCAAGTACCAAAGCTCGAAGTGGCGGCGTGCGCGTGAGAAACGGCGCGAAAAGGGCAAGGCAGGTCGTGCTGCACGGATGGCCCGCAACGCCTAGACCAGCGCGGTTAACGCGGCGATCGCGTCGAAATGGGCCCAGACGGCCACTGCGCCCAATCCCCCCGCCACCAGAGCAAAGAACACGTCATGGCGCATGTCCCACGCGTCATGGCTGCGCGCCAGCCAGATGATAACGGGATGGGTCAGCACATGGGCGACCCCGATGCCGACAATCGCACCAATCAGGCCAAACTGGCTGACCCCCACCAACAGACAGGTGATTTGCAGCACTGCACGGCTGGCCGACACCACAAAGAACCCGCGTGAATCGCCTGCGGCAAGCGCTGCTTGATCATAGCTCATCCCGATGATCTGCGGGATCAGCGCCACGGCCAGCAGCGTCACAATCGCGCCACCCGCAGCATAGCGCGGATCATAAAGAACCCCCACCAGCCACGGCCCCGCAAAGGCCATCACCAGCAGCAGCGACAGCGTCACGCCGCTGAGGCCAAAGCGCAGTTTTGCGATCTTGCCCGTCTCGTGCTTTGCATCGCGGTAGACGGGGATCATCACCCGCCCTGTCACGCTACTGCCCAGTTGCAGCGCAAAGGCCCCGAGGAAGAAGGCGATGTTATAGATGCCAAGGCTTTCGAGGCTCAGGAATTTGCCCAAAACCGCACGGTCCCCTTGGGAGGCAAAGAACCAGAACGCCGTGCTGAGGAAGATCCATTTGCCAAAGGTGACCAGCTCGCGCATCGCTGCCGTTTCCCAGCGAAAGCGGTTGGGCGCACCGGGCAGATAGGTCCATGTCAGCGCCAGCTTCGCCAAAGGCGTGACCACGCCGCCGATCACCAGCGCGATCACCGATTGCGTCCACCACGCCAGCACGATCATCACCGTGATGCCAATCACTTGGGCGCACAGGTCCAGCACCGTCAGCCGCCCCATCAACAAATGCCGATGCGCCGTCTCGATCCGCGTGGGGTTGAACCCTGTGATCAACAGCGCCACGGCGGCGATGGGCAAATAGGTCGCAAGCTCGGGCGCGTCATAAAATGCCGCCAATGGCAGGGCCAGCGCAGAGGCGACAGTGAACAGGATCACCCCGCGCAAGACCTGAATGCTCCACGCCGTATTGAGGAAATCCGGATCATCGCCGCGCTTGCTTTGCGCGATCGAGGGCGCGATGCCAACGTCCGAGAACAGCATCAACCCCATCGTCACCAGCCCCACCAGCGCCATCAGGCCAAAGGCCTCGGGGAACAAAAGCCGCGTCAGGATCAGGTTCGAGCCGAGCCGCAGCGCTTGAGAGCCGCCATAGCCCAGCAATATCCACGAGGTGCTGCGCATTACCCGCGCCATCAGACGCCCGCCACGCAACTGCTGCAAAAGACCATCCATTTGCCGTATTCATCCCCGAATTTACTGTTACAACCTTGCTAGCGCCCTCCCGCTGCTTGTGCCAGTGGCCGTTACGACGGGGCGCAAAGAGTGAGACACGAAGGACGCACCAGTGCATATCGGCTATATCCTCAACAGCTACCCGCAGCCCAGCCACAGCTTTATCCGCCGCGAAATCTGCGCATTGGAGGCACAGGGCCATACCGTCACCCGCATCGCCATGCGGGCGGGCGATGCGCCGCTGGTCGATGCCCAGGACATCGAGGAAGCGGCAGCGACAGAATATGTGTTGCGCAGCGGCGCGGTGGCGTTGCTCGCGGCCTTCGGGCGCGCGCTTATCACGCGCTTTGCGCGGGTCTTCGCCGGTGTGTCGCTTGCGGTATCTTGCGGGCGCAGATCGGAGGTGGGGGTGATCAAGCACTTGATCTATCTGGTGGAGGCCGCCTTTGTCGTGCAACGCTGTGATGCGCTTGGTGTGGAGCATGTGCATGCGCATTTCGGCACCAATGCGGCGACCGTGGCCATGCTGTCGAACGCGGTTGGCGGCCCAAGCTACAGCTTCACCGTGCACGGCCCCGAGGAATACGACGCGCCCCGCGCGCTGAGCCTTGGCACCAAAGTGGCACGCTCAAAATTCACCGTGGCAATCACCAGCTATGGCCGAAGCCAGCTGAGCCGCTGGGCGGGCCCCGACCATTGGGACAAGATCAAAGTCGTGCATTGCGGCATTGACCCATCGAAGTTCCCCGCGCCCACACCCCTGCCCGACGGCCCACCTCGCTTTGTGGCCATTGGCCGCTTTGTCGAGCAAAAGGGCCAGCTGTTGGCCCTCGACGCAATGGCCGCGCTGATCGAAACGCATCCCGAGGCGCACCTGACCCTCATCGGCGACGGAGAGATGCGCCCCGAGATCGAGGCCCGCATCGCCGCCCTTAACCTCACCCGCAGCGTTACCCTGACAGGTTGGGTGGATGAGGCCCGCATTCTGTCAGAGCTGAATGCCGCCCACGCGCTGTTGATGCCCAGCTTTGCCGAAGGGCTGCCCATGGTGATTATGGAGGCGATGGCCGCAGGGCGTCTGGTGGTCGCGACCTATATCGCTGGCACGCCCGAGCTGGTGCAGCAGGGCAAGACAGGCTGGATCGTGCCTGCGGGCGATGCGGGTGCTTTGGCAGATGCGATGCAGGAGTTGGCCGAGACAGACCCCGACGTAAGGGACGCAATGGCAACGGCTGCCCGCGCCCGCGTGCTGGCCCGCCATGACGCAAGCGTCGAGGCCGCCAAACTGGCCGCGCATTTCGCCGCTTAACGCCCCCGCGCCCAACGCTCTTGGCTGCGGTGCGGCAGGCGCACGGCAAGGGCTACGATGGCGAAGGCTACGAACCCCAAGGGTGCTTGCAACGCCAGTTTCCAAACGGGCTTTGCGTCTTCTGGCACGGGGTCGTGGTTGTCCCACAGTTCGGGGAATTCTGTCTTCACCTCGGCCACGCCGATGTCTTGGCGGCGGCGCACTTTGATTAATGCGGCCATGCCCTCGATCATCGGCCAGCTATAGGTGGCAGGCACGCGGTGCCGCTCGGACGGGGTGAAACTCAGCCGTACAAATGTGTCGTCCGAGATGATGTCGGGGAACGCCCCCCACCGCTGCCGCGCCGCACGGTTCACCGCAAACACGCCAAACCCCGGCACGCCGTGGGTGCAAAACGGCAATGAGGCCCAGAACCGCGCATAGGCCCGCGTAAACGCACTGCCCGCCGCCTGCACAACGGGCGAACCGCTGGCATAGCGGACCTCTTCCGTGTCCAGCACCTGCGCCAGTTGCGCGATCAGCGGCGGGGTCACAACCACATCCGCGTCCACATATATCCGCGCCCCATGCACCGCCGTGCGGTCGCCTGCATTCAGCGCGGCCATCTTGCCGCCTGCCTCAAGGTTCAGCACGCTCAGCGGCCAGCCTTTGGTTGCAAACCGCCCCGCAAAACTGCGGGCCACCTGCACGGTCGCATCCGTGCAGCCATTGGCCATCACGATCACTTCAACCCGCGCCCCTGTAGCGTCAGAAGCCAGCAGCGCCTCCAGACACGGCTCGATATAGCCGACCTCGTTATGGGCGGGGATCAGGATACTGCAAGACACGCTCATCGGCCTGCCACCAAAGCATCCCAACGCGGGTTACGGTCATCCAGATGCCGTAACCCGCCCCAGCTGCCCCATTTGGTGGGCACATAAACATCGGCATAGGCGTTAAACAGCGTGCCCCCCGCCTGCGCCCAGCCCTCCAACAGCGCGGTATAGAGCGTGCCCATCTGCGGGGTGTAATTCAGATGCTGGAAAAACGCGGTCAGCCGCGCATCATCAACTTGCGCCCCGATGCCAACGATATGAGAACCGCCTTCGTACATGATCAACTCCAGCCCTGCGTCCTGCGCGACCTTCGCGTGATAGGGCCAGACGCGGTCGCGCAGATCGCTGACCGTGTCCACGTTCTTTCCACTGACCGAGCCATCCATCAGTTCTTGGGCCGCCAATGTCGTGGCGTATTTATATTGCAGCGCTTCGATCCCTTCTTGGCGGGCCGCACCTGTCAACCCTTGGGCTGTGATGGTCTCATTGGCGCGGGCAAGGCTTTCGTCCAGCCAGCCGTTAACCTGATCGCTGCGATCCTCCAGCCCGAGGATACCGCCGAAATATCCGGTGACGGCATAGGCATCGAAGGCCTCGGACGGCTTGGGCTTGCCCTCTTCCACGACCAGTGGCGCGTTCAGGATGCTATCCTCCAACCCCAGCCAGCCGGTCTGGCTGCTGATGACATTGACCAGACGGCCTTTGGTATCGGCAAAAGCTGCCGACCAGATGCGCGCCACTTCGGCTGCCCGCATGGCATAGAATTGCGCGCCGACCTCGTCTTTGTCCCACCGCGCCTTGGCTTGCGCATCGGCCCAGCGCGTCTGCTCGAACTGGAAGTTCCACATCTCGTTGGAGTATTCGACATAGACGGTCAGATCGGGGTCCAGCCCCTCGCGCACGGCCTGCGCAAAGCGGGTGACATAGTCGTCATCGGCCAGATGCGGGATGTTCACCCAGATGTTCTTGCGCTGCTGGTTGGCCAACGCCAGCATCACTGGCAGCGGTACACCGTCGTGGGCCCAACTGGCGTGGCTTTGCTGTGGCCGCCAGTCCCAGCGCCCCTGGGTCGAGTTGTTGGTCTCCATCCAGTCCATCATGCGCAGCGTGTCAAAGGCCGCAAGGCGGGCGGTCCAGTCAGGGTTGAAGATCTCTCCGCGTTGCCACAGTCGCAGGCGATCCTCGCGCACGACCGAGATATTGCGCACAGGATTGCGTGTATTGGTGCGCTGGATGCGGATTTCGACACTGCCGGGACCGGGGGTATAATCAAACCGCACCTCGCCGCGCCCGTAGCGGATGTTGGTGGCACGGCCCGCAGGCTCGACCACGCCCGCGCCTTCGAATTGCAAGACATAGCGCCCCTCGACCGAAGCCGCGGCCTCGGGCGGCAGGTCGGTCAGGATCAGCGTCCCGACCGAGCTTACGGTGCGCGGCAGATCGCGCACCCAGCCGTTGGCGTCAATGTGGCGTTCTTTCACCAGTTGGTCGTATTCGATGCCGCCGAATTGGTTTGGCAAATGCCCCAACCACGGCCGCGCCGTTTTCATCACATCAAGGAACGGCTGCTGCGCCGCCCAATCCGTCACAGGGGCCAGCCCCACGGCAATTGCGCCCTTTGGCGTGGCCCGCGGTGTCGCGGTTGAAGAGACTTGTGGCGCTGCGGCCGTTTCAGTTGTAGGCGGCGCACGGCTGCCGACGGGGGCGGCGGCGGCGGGTTTGGGGGCGATGGCAGGGGCTTCGGCGATCTCGCCGTTCGAATACCCCTCCACCGCCTCGCGGGCGATACGCTGCATTGCGGCGGCCATTTCGGCATCCGGCCCGTCGAATGTTTTGCCAAAACGGTCCTTTACCACATGCGGCAAACCTTCGGGGCTGACGCCCGTCAGCGTGGCATATTGCACCATCGAGACAAAGTAATGCCCCAGCGCATTGAGATGGATGTCATCGTCGAAGACATCCGCAATCTCGCCAAGGCCCGGCACATCGCCGGCGGCAATCGCATCGTCCAGCCGCGCCAGCGCCTGCCCTGCGGGGATCAGCTGTATGCGGTCTTCCGCCCCCTCGGCGCCGGCACGCAAATTCGCGACAATCCCTTCCCACGCCAGCAGATCATCCTGCAAACGCACGCGCCACGGCAGATCGGCGTTGGCGTCAAATTCCACCGCCTGCCCTGTGCCGCTTTTCAGGCTGTGCCATGTCTCTTGCACAAAGACGCGGCCGTTCTGGTTACCGCTCAGCGCCAGACCTGCAAAGGCTTGGGCATAGACGCCTGTTTCGCTCCATTGCAGGTGGTTGGCCAGCGGGATCGCTTCGGTCAGGATCAGATCGGTGGTCGTGCCGTTCGGCAGCACCTGCCGCGCATCAATGCCTTGGGCATCGGCGGAATGCTCCCAGTTGTATTTGAGCGGCGCACCATTGGTAATATGGGCCTGCACCTGAACCGTGTCGCTGGTCGCCTTCAGCGCAGCATCCAACATATCGGGCCCTGTCGTCCCGAACAGGCTGTGACCGACCATCACGATCGAAAAGAGAGTGCTGGCAAGATCGCTCATACGGTTAGTCCACTATAGGGGCGCATGTTGCGCACGGTATCCCAGACAATGCCCTGCATCATCGCGGCAGCCTCGGCGTCGGGCGCATCTGCGGGCGTGCCATCGGCGCGGCGCAGGGCAAAGCGCAGGCCACGCGGATCGCGTTGGTAGATCGTCGCATAATGCGTCAAGGCTATCAAATAGTTGCCCGCATCGCTTAGGTGAATGGTGTCCACCGCGCCCTCTGGCGTGCGCGCCATCAGCGCCTCTAGGTTTTTCAGATTGCCGATGCCGTCCGCAATATCCAACGCATACCCCATCGAGGCCAGAACCTGCCCCCCCGGGATCACATAGATCGGCGCACCGATGTCCAACGCAGCAGGCAAGGCCAGCTTTTCCAGCCACAGATCGCTGAAATCAGTCTGGATACGGTCATAAAAGCCGGCGGGGTCGTCAATGTGGTGCCACGTTTCATACAAAAACAGCCGCACGTCCGCCCGCGCCCCCCGCGCAAGGGCGGCCCATTTGGCCAGATAGGCGGCACTGTCGTGGTATTTGATCGCATCCTTCAACTCGACCATTTCGGTCATCACAACCGCGTCAAAGGCGGCCGATTGCAGGCTGTCGCGGGCGGGTGCAAACTTGGGGTGGGCGTTTTCAGTCTCATAGCCGTTGATTTCGACCTGCGGCTCCCAATGGCTGCGCAGCGGTGTGCCCCAGCCCAGCTGGCTGGCGAAGTCATGGCCCGCAGGTGCCAGTTGCGCCAGCATCGCAGGCATATCGCGCCCGACCAGTGAATGGCCGAGATGATAGACCTTTTGCGCCGTCTGCGGCGGCATCAACCCCGTCCGATAAAGCGCGCGCGCCTGATCGAGGCGGGCCGCCGTGCGCATACCGCGCAGCGCAAAAGCGCCTGCAACACCCGCCACCGCCGCCGCGCCAAGCCCCATCACACCCCGTCTCGAAATCATGCTCACCCGTCTCCGTCATGCTCCAGCAACTGTGCCACATCCTTGTGGTCCTGCGCCACCGCACAGACGATCAACCCCGCAGCGTGGGCGAAATTCCCCGCAAGGGTTTTGCCAGCAGCTATTGCCCCTTGTGGCTGCACAAACCGTGCCAGAAAGGTCGTGGCCGCGCGGTCAATCTCGACCTCCAGCGCGTCAAATCCGAACACCTGCCGCGTGAGCGGATATTGCGCCTTATACGCCGCCTCTTTCGCAGAAAAGATCAGCTTGGCCATCAGACCCCGCTCTGCCTCGGGCTGCCTGTCCAGCCATGCGATTTCCGCCGTGGTGCAAATCTCTGCGACGAGGGTATCGTCCAACGCAGTGGCCTCTTCGAGGTCAACGCCGATGCCGCCCCACCGCTGCGCATCGCCGACCACCGCAACGCAAGCCGTGGCAGAATGCGAGATGCTGCCCGTCGCGCCCTCGGGCCACAGGGGGGCGCGGTCTGGCCCCATGGGCACAGGGCGCGGTGGCAGGCCAAGGGCGACCATCGCCGCCCGCGCAGCAGCGCGGCCCGCATGGAATTCAGCCACCCGCGCAGGCACCGCCCCAGATACGGCGTTGGCCTCGGTCGGGTCGGTGGCATCGGGGATCAACCCCGGATCGCGGGCAACAACGGCCATGCCGTCTGGAACAACCTGCTGCGTCAGCGCCTGAACCAGCGCAGGATCGGCCCTCACGAGGAGGCCTTCGACCGGCCTGCCCTCATGGCACGGCGTTTCGACATCGTCTCGGCCCGCGCTGGTGCGTCTTGCACAGGCTCGGGCGCGGCGGCGGCGGCAGGCGCGTTGCCCTTGTCCAGATGTGCTGCCAATCCCTCAAGCGTGGGAAAGCGGAAGATATCCGTGATGCCCAAAGTCGTGACGCCCAAAGCCGCCTTGATGTCGCGGTGCGCTTGCACGGCCAACAACGAATGGCCGCCCAGCGCAAAGAAGTTATCCGTTGGCCGAATGTTCGCCACGCCCAGAATGCCCGACCAGACCTGCGCAATCGCGGCCTGCGTGCCCTCCACAGGCGCGGCGGTTTGTGCCGTCTCGGTGGCGACTTTGGCAGCCGGTGCAGGCAATGCCTTTCGGTCGATCTTTTTGTTCGGAGTCAAAGGCATACGCGGGACAGTGA
This sequence comes from Sulfitobacter aquimarinus, assembly GCF_040149565.1. Taxonomy (NCBI): domain Bacteria; kingdom Pseudomonadati; phylum Pseudomonadota; class Alphaproteobacteria; order Rhodobacterales; family Roseobacteraceae; genus Sulfitobacter; species Sulfitobacter aquimarinus. Next base: position 112,174 of record NZ_JBEFLO010000007.1, on the reverse strand, counting down.
CAATGCGTGCAGGCACCATGATGTCGGGCAATGTGGCCCCAAGGGCTGCGCGCAGGCGGTCTTCGTCGACGCCCTCGCAGGTGACATAGCCTACCAGCTGCGCACCACCTGCCCCTTCGCGGGCGACCACGACGGCTTGGGTAATGCCTGCTTGGGCTGCCAGCGCGCTTTCAATCTCGCCCAGCTCGATCCGGTGGCCGCGGATTTTCACCTGATCATCGGCGCGACCCATGAAGCCAAGCGTGCCGTCACTGCGCCACGCAGCCAGATCGCCGGTGCGGTACATCCGCCCTGCGCCAAAGGGGTTTTCGACAAACCGCTCTGCCGTCATCTCGGCACGGTTGTGATAGCCGTGGGTGACGCCATCGCCTGCGATATAAAGCTCCCCCGCCACGCCCACAGGGCGCGGGGCCAGCGTGTCGTCCAGCACGTAGACCTGCGTATTGGCGATGGGCGTGCCGATGGCTGCCGTCGTCTCGGGCTGCGTCACCATTTGCGTGGTGGACCAGATCGTCGTTTCGGTCGGCCCGTACATGTTTTGCACACGCCCCCCGCATGCCGCGATCAGCTCGGACGCCAGCGCCCCCGGCAGCGCCTCGCCGCCCACCATCAACTCTCGCAGACCCGACAGCGCATGGCGCGTCTCGTCGTTCATGACCAGCATCTGCGCCATGGACGGCGTGCATTGCATATGGCTGACCTTGTGGCGCATCAGCTGTGCTGCGAGCGAGAAGTCGTCCTCCGCCAAAGCAGAGCCGGCATTGCTGCGCGTCAGTACCTCGGCCAGCGGCGTCAGCCCCGCCATCACCGTGTCCACCGCGATGCCATAGTCGATCAGGCAGGCGATCTCGTCCACACCGATGCGTTTAAGCTGCTCTGCCCGCGCGATGCCGTCCTCAATGGTGCCGAACAGGCCGCTGTCGTTGAAATAACGCTGAAAGGCGAACTCAAGGATCGCTTCCATCTCTTCCGCATCCAAGCCTTCCAGATCAACCTGAAACGGGCTGGTCGCCCCTTCGGGTTTCTTGAACGCTGGGAAAGCCCATGCGTATTGTTTAATCAGGCCCGCAGCCGAGCGCAGGTAGTCCTTCATCGGCTCGCGGGCGATCTCTTCTGCCTTCTCGCGGCTCTCATCCAGATAGGTGTGCAGCATCACGGTGACCTTGAAATCAGCCGGATCATGGCCCGCATCGCGCAAAGCTGCGTGGTAAATCTTGATCTTATCTGCCACCTCATCGACGGATTGGCCCAGCAGGTGCGTCAGCACATTGGCACCGATCTGCCCCGCTTCTTTCCACGTCTCGGGGTTGCCCGCAGTCGTCACCCAGACGGGCAGCGTTTCGGAGACAGGGCGCGGTTGGGTCACGACCGCAAAAGGCGTGCCGTCTTTGGTCGGGAACTCCACCGCGTCGCCGCGCCACAGGGCACGCAACTGGTCAATCGCCGCGTACATCGCGGGCTTGTTGTCGGGGGGCGTATTTTCAGGGCGCAGGACAAAGTCATCGGGCTGCCAGCCGCTGGCAATCGCCAGACCCACGCGCCCGTTGGTGAGGTTGTCAATCACGGCCCATTCCTCGGCGATCCTTGCGGGATGGTGCAACGGCGCCACGCAAGAGCCTGCGCGCACAGCTAGATTTTGCGTCACCGCCGCCACCGCAGCCCCCGTCACCGACGGGTTGGGGTACGGGCCACCGAACGCGTGGAAGTGCCGCTCGGGCGTCCAGACGGCGTTAAAGCCATTGGCATCGGCGAACTTCGCGCCCTCCAGCAGCAGGCGGTATTTCTCGGGGCCGATGCCGTCATCGTTGCCCCAATAAAAGAGGTTAAAGTCGATCTTGCGGTCGGAGACAGCGATCGGCCCACGCGATAATTCCGTGCGGCTGTCATCGCCTGCCAGCACCAGTTTAAAGCCCCGCGACAGGGTCCAGAAAAGCTCAAGCACCGAGATGTCGAACGACAGGCTGGTCACGGCGAGCCATGCGTCGCCCTCCGCATATTCGATCCGCTGGTCCATGCCGGCAAAGAAGTTCGCGACATTGCCGTGGCCGACCATGACGCCTTTGGGCGTGCCGGTGGAGCCTGAGGTATAGATGAGATAGGCCAGCGTCTCGGCGCTTGCCCCTGCGTCGGGGTTGCTGTCGGGCGCGTTTGCCAATTCCGCATCCGTATCCAGCACCAACAGCGCCGCATCGCCACGTGGCAGACTGTCGGCCAGCGCCGATTGCGTGACGATTACCGGCGCCCCGCTGTCGGCGATATAGTGTTTGATACGGTCCGCAGGATAGGCAGGGTCCAGCGGCACATAGGCCCCGCCCGCCTTCAAAATACCCAAAGCCCCAACCAGCAAATCCACGCCCCGCGACGTGGCAAGGCCCACGGGCGTGCCAGTCGTGACGCCTTCGGCCATCAACCGATGCGCCAGTTTATTCGCCGCCGCATTCAGCGCGTTATAGCTGAGGGTTTCGCCCTCGAACACCAGCGCTGTGGCCTCTGGCGTTTTGGCGACCTGCGCCTCGAACCCTGTGTGGATCGGTTGCGCGGCATAGTCGATGTTCGTGGCGTTCCAAGTCTCCAGCAGGGCCGTGCGCTCGCCCTCGGGCAGGCCTTCACCACCGCTAAGCGCATGGGCCACGCGGGCAGTAAGGATGTCCATTGCCGCATCCGTCAGCAGGCCGGTGTCGCCGTGTAGCGTAATCTCGGAATCTGAGATCGTCGCGGTCAGCGTACTGCCCGCAACCGCTGCATCCGCCACCATGATCTGCGGTTTTTGGGCCGAGATGTCGGGATCACGCAGGGGCAAATCAATGGCGAAGCCGGCAGAAGACGCAATCCGCTCGGCTTGCGCTGCTAGGTCCGCGTCACTGCGCAGCGGCACCCAATCGGCGCTGAAACCAGCGGCCGCTGGCGTGATCGCCACGCCCACATCGCCCGCCTGCCCCGCGCCCGTTGAAATAGCGGCAAGGAAGGCCGCCGTTGCCGCCTCAATCCCTTGCGGAGCGTCAATTTGGCGGGTGCGATAGCTGCCAGAGGCCGTGCCCTGCGCCAGCGGGAGGGGCAAAGCATCCATCCGCGCGAGTTTACCGCGCCAGTAGGCTTCGTTCTTCAACAGCGTATCATGGGCGCTGCGCATGGCATCTGTAACGGTGTCCAGCACTATGCCCACGGCAGGAAGGTCTCCCCCTTCCAGCGCCGTCACGCCCGTCAGCGCAACCGCGCCGTCAGAGGTGGCCACGACCAAGCGGTCCGCCGCGCTTTCCAATACCGTTCCCGCAGCGCCTGCGCCTTTGGCGGCTTCGGCCCCTGTAACGGTGAACACCGCACCGTCATGGGCAATTTTGGCAAGGCCAAGCGGGTTCCAGTAGCCCGCGAAATCAAGCCCGCGCAGCAGTGCGGTGATCTGCGCAGTCGTTTGGTCAAATTCAATCATCCCCAGAACCGCAGGCCGCTGGTCGCGGGCGAAATAGCTGCGCTCGCTCAGGTCTTGCGCGGTGCGCTGGGGGCTGCCGCTTTCCAGTTGCGCCATCACGCGGGCAAAGCTTTCCATCCCTGCGGCGTAGCATTTGGAGTTCAGGCTAAAGGCCGTCTCGTCCTGAGCGATGTCGATCAACTCTTGGGCCAGCAGATCGCCTTCGTCCACGCCGCCCTCGATCATATGCCAGCTGACGCCGTGCTGCGCTTCACCGTTGATGATCGCCCATGCGGGCGTGTTCAGCCCCGCGTAGCGCGGCAGCGGGCCGTCGTGGAAGTTCACCGCCCCTTTTGCGGGCAGCGCCAGCACGGGGTCGGGAATGATCCGCAGGTTGGCGATGCTCAGCAGCCAGTCAAAAGCAGGCAAATCGACCCGCGCCAGATCGGCGGGTTTAGCGTAGGTGGCGATGCCGTGCGTTTCGGCCCAGCCGCGCACATCGGCGTCTGTGGTGACCACGGCCAACACGCGGTGCCCGCCCGCGACGATCATGTCAGCGCAGGCGATGGTCAGCGACTGATCCCCAAGGATCACACAGGAAAAAGCGGACGGGTTGAACGGGGCAGTCATGAGCGGTCCTCCGGAGACAGACGGTATGGGGTCGCGGCGTGGGTCAGCAGATCACGCAGGAACCACGCGGGATCTTGGGGTTTGCGGCCCGCAAGGCCCGTGCGCAAACGGTGCAACACTCCGCCCGCCACATGGGCCAAAAGGGCAATCGCCGCATAGGCGCGCCCGTGGTTTTTGATGAAATAATGGCGGCGGGAATCATACCAATAGGACGGCATCCGCTGTTTGGTCTTCATCCCTGTCGAAACGGAGCCGATATGCACAACGCGGCTGTCCGGCACATACCAACACGACCATCCCGCACGCGCCGCACGCAGGCACAGGTCGGTTTCCTCGAAATAGAGGAAAAACGTCTCGTCGAATGTGCCGATCTTCTCCAGCATCGTGGCCCGCAGCATCATGCTGGCACCTGCGCTCCAATCAACCTGTTGGGTCTGCGTGGGTTGCGGCAGGGGCACGGGTGCCTCGGGCAGCAAACGGTCGATCATGCCCAGACGGGCCGCACCCGCGAACTCCCCCGCGATGGTGGGAAAGCGGAAGGCAGTGGTGTGCACGACGTTGTCTTCACCACGGATATGGCTACAGGCGATGCCAGCTTGCGGATGCGCCTCCAGATGCGCCAGCAATGCGGCAGTACAGCCCGCATCGGGGAAGGCATCAGAGTTCAGGATATAGTAATAGTCAGGCTTGCGCCCGTCGCTGCGGCTCATGGCAAGGCCGATGTTGTTGCCCGCACCAAAACCGCCGTTGACGGGGGAGGCAACGACACGGACCAGACCGCCCTCGCCCCAGCCACGGGATGCGACCTCTTGGCAGATCGTCTCATACGAGCCATCGCCCGAGGCATTGTCGACAATCACCAACTCTCCGCCTAGCGGATGAAGATCGGCCAAGGCGGCCTCGGCGGCACGCAGGGTCATGGCGGCCGTGCGAAAGTTGAGCAAGATGCACAAGACAGTGGGGTTGGACATGGGGTTACTCCGCTGCCGTGGCGTGGCGCGGGGTGGTATCGGCGAGGGCTTCGTCGATCACCTCGCGCAGCTCCGCCGCCATGACCACCACGTTGGGCGACAGCACCATGCTGTCGTGATCGCCCGGCACCTCGATCACCTCGACGTGGGGCGCGTAGCGGGTCCAGTCGTTATCGGCAAAGACGTATTCACGCGCCTCGCTCACCCAATTGCCGCCTGTCACCTTGTAACGACGGTCCAGCACGGGGCGCAGCAGCGTCATCGCGCCGTCCCATTCGGGCGTGCGGTATTGGCCGACGGCCCGCAGGAAGGCGGCCTCGATTTTGGTGTTGTTGAACTGTGCGCCCCCGGCTTGCGCAGGCGTGCCTTGGCGTTTGGCGCGTTCCCACGCGATGCGGTTCTGCGCCCATTCCACCAGATACTTCGGCCCCTTCTCGCGCAGTTCTGCCAGTTTGATCATCGCCTTATCGGGTTTGCTGAGGCTTGGCCGCACGGGCAAAGGCGTGTCCAACAAGGCCAGCACCGCCACCTCTTCACCCGCAGCACGCAGCTGGCGCGCCATTTCATAGGCGGTGATGCCGCCGCCCGAGAAACCGGACAGAAGATAGGGACCGCTCGCCTGCACCTGACGGATCTCGGCGATGTAGTCTTTGGCCGCGTCCTCGATCGTCTCATGCGGGGCACTGTCGCCGATAAGGCCGCGGGCCTGTAGGCCGTAAACCGCACGGCTGTCGGCAAATTGTAGCGCCAGATGGCGCAGGTTCAGCACATTGCCGAACATACCCGCGACCACGAACAAGGGTGCGGCTTGGGCGGGCTTTATCCCGTTGAGTGGCACGAGATGGGCAAAGCCTTGGGGCGCGGCATCACCTTCCGGGGCATCGCTTGCGATATCGCCCGTCTGGGCAATGATCCGTTCGGATATATCGGCAATCGTCGGGGCTTCGAACAAGACCGAGATCGGGAACTCCACCCCGAACTCGCGCTTTACGGAGGCGAAGAGTCGCACGGCAATCAGCGAGTGGCCACCAAGATCAAAGAAGCTGTCATCGGCCCCCACAGGCGAAACGCCCAGCAAGGTCGACCACATCGCGGCCAACGCCTCCTGCACGGGACCCTCGGGCGCGACAAAGCCTTCCAGATCGGTCCGCTCGAAACTCTGGCCTGTCGGCATTTCACGCGGCGGCGTGTCCGCCTGATCAATCAGCGCCTGCAACGGCAAGGACGAGACATAGACTTGCGGCACATCCAGCGCCAAAGCACGGGCCAGCGCCTGCGGCCCCTCGGCGGCAGTGATGCCTTGGGCCACCACAAAGGCCAGACGCTCTTCGGCCTCTGACAGGGCGCGGGCCTCGTCGGGGGCGGTGTCATCAAAGTTCACCTCCGCCGCGCTCAGCGGGGCGGCTTGGGCGGCGAACCCGCCTTTGAGACGGGTCATGGCGAAATCGCGCACCTCGACCAGCACGGCGCCTGTCGCATCGCAAATGGTCACATCAAACCGCGCATCATCCGCGCTGCCCGCAGCAAGGCGCATGTGGCTATAGATCTCTGTCGGCAAGGGGCCGTGCACAGTGATGCTGCCGTAAGACATCGGCACCCAAAGGTCGGCGTTGTCATACCCAGAGGCCAATGCAACGGCCCAACCTGTCGCCAGATCCATCAGACCGGGGTGCAGAATTTGCCCTGCGTCCAGCGGCGCGTTCAGCATGAGGCGGGCAAGGCCCTCGCCGTCGCCCGTCTGCCGCGCCCGCACGACCTGCCACTGCGGGCCAAAGCGCAAATGCGCCTCTTGCGGGCTGGGCATATGCGCGCCGTCCGCCTCCTCAACCGCGTTCAACCGGCCCGAGATTGCCTCAAGATCAATTGCTTGCGGCTTGGCTTTCACGCTGGCCAATTGCGCCTCGGCGTGGGTTTGCCAGCCTGTGCGCCCGTCCAATGTGCAATCACTCATCAGTGCTGCAGCAAAGCCTGCGCCATCAGGCTTCAACGCGACACGCATCTGGCGGGCTTGCCCTTCGGGCGCATCGAATGCGCGTAGGAAATAGAGATCATTCAGAGCGAAAGGCGCGCTTAGCCCTGCGGCCTGCGCGGCTTGCGCCAGCGCTTCGATCATCCCCGTGCCGGGCATGACGGCGGTGCCGTCGGCCATGCGGTGCTGGTCCAACATCCAATCCTGCGCTGCGTTCAGCGTGGTTTCAAAGCGTGTCTCGCCTTCCAGCACCTGCATGCTGTCCAGCATCGGCGCGTCCAAGGCGCGGGGAGGCAAGGCCTCGACCTGCGTGTGGCCCACGGCCTCGGCCGCCATGCCCACATCGGCCCAGACGCCCCAGTTCACCGCGACCACACGGGTCTGCGCGCCTTTGCGCGACTTGGCAAAAGCGTTGAGGTAGTCATTCGCGGCGACGTAATCCACCTGCCCCGCCGCCCGCGTGGCGGTCGAGGTCGAGGCGAAAAGCACCATCAGATCGACACTGCCGTCAGGCAGCAACTGATCCAGAACGCGCAAGCCCTGCACTTTGGGTGCCAGCACCGCGTCGACCTGCGTTTGGGATTTGCCCAGCAGCGGCGCATCGTCCAGCACCCCTGCGGCGTGGAATACCCCGTCGATGGTGCCACGTGCCCGCAGCGCGTCGATCACCTTGCGCATCTGCGCGACGTTCATCACATCGGCAGCGGCCACTTCGACGGTCCCGCCCAACGCCTCCAACTGCTGCACAGCACGGATACGCCGCGCCGTCGCGTCGCCCGCATGGGTGGTTTGCAGCACACGCGGCCACGCCTCCCGCGCGGGCAGTGCCTTGCGGCTGAGCAGCACAACATGGGCGTCATGGCTGGCCAATAGATCCGCCGCGATGGTCTGGCCAATGCCGCCAAAACCGCCCGTTATCAAATAGGTCCCGCCGCGTTTGATCGCGGGATTATCGGCCACGGGCAGCGGCTGTGCGCGGTAGCTTTGCACGTAGCGTCTGTCGGGACGCAGCGCGGTCACGGCATTTGCAGGCACGGCCAACATCTCGGCCAGCAGATCATCAACCCGCAGACCTGTCGCATCTGCGACTTTTTCCTTGCTGCCAAAGAAGCCTTTGGGCGCCTCGGCCTGCGCCAAGACCACATCCACCGTCGCCACGGTCACATCCGCAATCTCATGCGGGATCACACCCGCAGGGCCGCTGATCATCGCCTTTTCGGGATAGGGCAGCGGCTCGGACGCGACTTGTGCTGCACCGTTGGTGAAGACGGTGAGGTGGGTGGATGCCGCGTCTTCCCGCTCGGCCAGAACCTGACCCAACCACAGCAGGCTGTAGAACCCCTGCTCTAGCATACGATCATAAAAGCTGCTGCCGGGGCGGTGGGATTCGTCGCCTGTCAGCCCCCAAAGATGGGCGATGCGTGTGGGGGCAAAGCCGCGTTCGGACAGCGCGGCAAAAAGCGCGTCATAGCCTGCGCGCCCCTGCTCGGGCGCGAGTGCAAAGCGCCCCTCGCCCAGATCGGCAAAGCTGTCGCCGGTTTGCACGGTCACAACATCCGCACCTTTTTGCGCCAGACGCTTGGCCGCGTCCGCGCCCAGCCCGCCTTCGTCCACGAAGATCAACCATTGCTCGGACGCGCCTTGGGCGATGGCAGCCTCAAGGTCGGCGTCCACATCGGCATATTGCGCACGCCAGCTGGGCACAGTACCCCAGTCGGCGATATTGTCGGTCCGCGCAATCGCGGGTGCTGCCACCACAGCGGCCTGCGCGCTTGGCGCGATGAAATAGGGGCTACGCTGGAACTGATAGGTCGGCAGCACCACACGGTTGCGCCGCGCCTCGCCCCAGATCTGGTCCCAATCAGCCTCGACCCCGCAGGCCCAAAGCCGTCCGATCAACCCCATAAAATAAATGTCATCTGCAATCTCTTGCTCGGGGTGGCGCAGGGAACTGAGCACTTGGGCAGGCTTTACCGCCGCTGACATTTGCGCCAGTGACGACAGCGCCTTGCCGGGGCCGACTTCAAGAAACACGCGATCAGACGGGGCGGCAAGCGTGTCGATGCAATCGGCGAAATGCACCGTGCCGCGCAGCTGTCCGACCCAGTAATCGGGATCGGTGGCTTGAGCGGCGGTCATTTGTTGGCCTGTGCGGTTGCTCATTACCGGCATGTTTGGCGCTTGCAGGTCCAGCGTGGCAAGGAAGGCGCGGTAGTCGTCCAAGATCGGGTCGAGCATGCGGCTGTGGGCCGCGATGTCGATGGCGATGCGCTGGCTCTCGACCTCGTCTTTTGCCAGCCGTTCTGTCAAGGCAACAAGTGCTGCATCGGGGCCGGAAATCGCGGTCAGCTCTGGCCCGTTGACCGAGGCCACGTCCAGATCATAGCCGAGGTAGGGTTTGATCGCATCGAGCGACAAAGGCACGCTAAGCATGCCGCCCGCAGGCACGGTATCAAACAGACGCCCGCGCAGCAGCACCAGATCAATCAGGTTCTCAAAGCTCATCACGCCCGCAAGGCAGGCGGCAACGTTTTCGCCCATGGAATGGCCGACCATGGCGGCAGGCTTCACGCCCCAGCTCATCCACAATTGCGCCAGCGCGTATTCGACAATGGCAATCAGCGGCAGCTGCACGGACGGCTTTTTGAACGCCTCTGCGGCGGCTTGCGCATCGCCTTCGGGCAACCACAAGGCGCGGATGTCATAGTCGAGCTGCGGCGCGAGGTGATCAAGGCCGCGGTCCATGGCTTCCGCAAACGCCGGCTCTGTCTCGTATAAATCGCGGGCCATGGTGGGGTATTGCGCGCCGCCACCGGGGAACATGAAGACAACCTCGGGGGCGGTGCCAAGCACCTCATGCGTGAAGACGCGGCGGGTGTCGCCCGCCTCCAGCAGATCGGCGGCCTCGGTCGCAGTTTCGGCCACAACCACGCGGCGGCGTTCAAACCCGCGTCGCCCGTTTTTGAGGGTATGGGCCACATCTGCCAGATCAAGGTCAGGGTTGCTGCGCAAGTGCGCGGCGAGTGCGGCGGTGTTTGCCTCCAGCGCGGATTTGGACCGCGCCGAGATGCACAAAGGATGGAACGGAAAATCGCTTTCCTCGGAGGCGGGGCGCTGCGGCGCTTCGGCCAGAATGGCGTGGGCGTTGGTGCCCCCCACCCCCAGCGCGTTGATCGCCGCATGGCGCGGCGTTGCGCGGCGGGGCCACGGCGTCAGCGCCGCGTTCACCGAAAACGGCGAGCCTTCAAACCCGATAGCGGGATTGGGCGCTTCATAGCCCAGCGAGGGCGGCATCGCCTCGTGATGCAGCGCCAGCGTGGCCTTGACCAGACCCGCCACACCCGCAGCGGTGTCCAGATGGCCGATATTGGTTTTGACCGAGCCTAGGCGCGCGTAGTCGACCTTGTCGGTCTGGGCGCGGTAGGCTTCGGTAAGGGCTGCGACCTCGATCGGGTCGCCGAGATAGGTGCCGGTGCCGTGACATTCGACCAGCTCGATCTGGTCCGCCGCCACACCCGATGCGTCCAGCGCTTTGCCAATCGCCTGCGCCTGCCCCTCGACCGAGGGCGCAAGGTAGCCCGCCTTGGCCGCGCCATCGTTGTTGATGGCGGAGCCTTTAATCACTGCCCAGATGTGGTCCCCGTCCGCCTGCGCATCCGCAAGCCGTTTGAGCGCGACACACCCCGCGCCAGAGCCAAACACGGTCCCTTGGGCGCGGTGGTCGAACGCGTGGCATTCGCCGTCGGGCGAGAGGATCTCGTTTTCCTTGAAGACATAGCCGCGGCCCTGCGGCAGCTCGATCGTGACACCACCCGCCAGCGCCATGTCCACCTCACCGCTGCGCAAGGCGGCGGCGGCATAGTGGATCGCGACCAGCGAGGTCGAGCAGGCCGTTTGCAGGTTGATCGACGGGCCTTTCAGGTCGAACACATGGCTCACGCGGGTCGACAGGAAATCCTTGTCATTGCCCGTGTGGCGCAGCAGGAACATGCCTACGTCATCCACCAGATCGGGGTTCGAGCAGATGTTGAAATAGAAATAGCTGCCCATACCGCAGCCTGCATAGACGCCGATGGGGCCTGCGACAGTTTCAGGCACATGACCCGCCTGCTCCATCGCTTCCCACGCGACCTCAAGAAACTTGCGGTGCTGCGGGTCAAGGATTGCGGCGTCTTTGGGCGAAAAGCCGAAGAACTCGGCATCGAACGTCTCGAACCCCTGAAGGTCGGCAGCGGCGCGGACGTAATTCTTGCGGGCGATGTTCTCGGGCGTCTCGCCTGCGGCCAGCAGTTCTTCCTCGGTCAGCTTGCGGATCGAGGAGACACCATCGCGCAGGTTATCCCAGAACGCGGCAACCGTATCAGCACCCGGCACGTTAACGGCCATGCCCACGATTGCAATGTCGTCAGAGCCGACTGAAATCTTGCCGCTTTGAAGTGTCATACCGTCTCACCTTTTGGCCTGCGGGACCGCGCTGGCCTGCCCGAATAAATTATCTAAAACTGACCCGTTGCCGAGACACAATTGCCCCCACGGAAATAAGCTAGCCTTCGATATTGTCTATTTCATGGCAAAACGCGTGCTTTTCAAGCGCACAACCGAGGGGAGAATAGCACAAGTTTACCCCCCCAAAAAACGATTTAAAACACCGTATTTATTATGATTGTTTCGCAGATGTGGACAATACAACAGGTATTTCCGCCGTCGCGCATGCTTTGGCACGGGGGCGGGAGCGCTACAAAACCGTGCGTTTGCCTTCGGCTGTGGTGCCCGCCATGACCGGTTTTTGCCGCAACGCGTGGCGGGGCACATGCGCTTTTCGCGGGTTCAAACGCTCGGCATAGCCCAGGACCGCGCCCGCCGTGAGCCAGGTAAACGGGGTCAGCGTCGCGTTCAAGAGCATGTCTATCAGCGTAATCCCCAAGATCAGCGTCACCGCCCCAATATAGGGCGACAGCTCGACCTGTTTGTTGCGGATCACATAGGCCCCCATCAACAAAAGCGGCAAAGCCAACAGCCCGAATTCTGCGATATATCCCAGCCAGCCAACGCTGCCGAACACGATGATCCAGCGCCCGTCTGGGATGGTCAAAATCTCTCCGTCTTCGCTGTCGCGCACAAGGCTGCGGCCCCACCCGCTCCACCCGAATGCGGGTTTTTCTGCCGCGCGTTCAAGTAATTGCGCCTCGTTATTGAACCGATACCCAAGCGATTGGGCGCGGTGGGGATTGACCTCGGCCACTTTGGCGACAATCGCATCCGTCGGCACCAGATTGAGGTTGCGCAGCATCGGATAGGTCACAGCAATCAGCGCGAACAACGTGGCAAGCAGTACCAGCCAGCGGCGCGGGGCAAAGTAGATGAACGGCACCAGCAGCAAGCCATAGACAATTGACGCCGCACTTTTACATGCCAACAAAAACACCACCAGATACAGCGTCCACAGCACCGCCTTCCATCGGTCAAGCCGAGGTGTGACACGCGCCAGTGCCGCCGCCGCCATCGCGGCCGTGCAGACAAACAGCGCCAACCACAAACCATGCGGCAAGAACACGATAGGGCGGTAGCCGCCTGCCCTGATGGTCTGCTCAAAACTATGCTGGAAAAACCCGTAAACCCAGATGTTCATCTGTGGCGACACACGTATTTCCGTAAATGACGGCACCGAATAGACCAGCGCCCCCACCATCAGCCCCAACAGGATTTCGCGCAGGCCTTCCTCGGAGCTGAGGAATTGGCGGGCCACGAGGAAGGGCACAATCGTCAACACCTGCCCGATCAGAACCGAGCCGATGTCGCGCACCGATTGGCCCGGAAGGGCGTCAACCAAAAACAGGATCGGGTCGGCATCGCGCAAGACTTCGAACAGGATCGGTTCGCGGTTGGTCAGCACGGTAGGAATGGCCGAAAAGACCAAAAGCACCACCAGAATTTGCGCCAACCGCCCCTCGGGCCACAGGCGCACCTTCTGGGCAGTGGCAAACAGCAAGATCGCCAGCACGCTCACATTCGGGATCGAGACCTTGTCCATCGACGGCACCAGCGGCAGGTTGAATTCGGCCAGAGGCGGCAGCAGCAAATAGCCACCAAGGATGGACCAGACCACCGCCCGCTCAACCTTCTGAGTGCGAAACAGCACAAGGCAGACGAACGGCCAGATCAGCAACATCAGATAGGCAATCGAGTTGGGCATCACGCTCTCTTTAGGACCACAGGGTCGTGGATGCGGGTAAATACACTCTTGGCCGCGCCATGTCATCACGGTAGTTTGCGGCAAAGCGATATGACGCCCGATGCGCATACCGCGCAACCCGTTGAAGTGAAGATATAATTTGGAAAATTCCCCCCTTAGATCGCGCCACGGCATGTGGCCTTGCTGCACAGGTGCTGCATGAAATTTGGCAAGAATAATGCCGAGGTCGAAGTCAATATGCCCACACGCGGCGCATTGTTTCAGGCGGTGCGGGAGCGTTTTGCACAAGGCCGCGGATTCGCGCTGGCGACGCTGAACCTCGATCATCTGACCAAATTACCGCATGAGCCCGCCTTTGCCAGTGCCTACCGTGCGCAGGATCTGGTGGTTGCGGACGGGCGGCCGATCATCTGGTTGTCACAGATTGCCCGCCAACCGCTAGAGCTGATGCCCGGCTCTGATCTGGTGATCCCGTTGACCGAACTGGCGGCGGAGATGGCCATGCCAGTGGCCCTGATGGGCAGCTCTGACGCCGCGCTGGCAGGGGCCAAGGCCGCGCTGGAGGCCCGCGTGCCGAGCGTGAACATCGTGCTGGCCCATGCCCCGCCCTATGGGTTCGACCCCACGGGTGCCGCCGCCAAGGAAATTTGCGAAATGCTGAATGCCAGCGGTGCGCGGCTGTGCTTCATCGCCCTTGGCGCGCCCAAGCAAGAGCTGTTCGCCGCCTTTGCGCGGGACAAGGCGCCCGCTGTGGGGTTTGCCTCTATCGGGGCGGGGTTGGATTTCCTGTCGGGCCATCAGGTGCGTGCGCCCAAGATCATGCGGGCGCTAGCGCTTGAATGGTTGTGGCGCGCACTGCAAAGCCCTGTGCGCATGGTGCCACGCTATGCCAAGTGCTTTGCCATCCTGCCCGGACTGGCGGCAGAGGCATGGCGCAAACGCTAGGCTACTTATATTCGATCAATGCTTTCTTGCGGCCTGTCAAACGGCCCAGATAGTACCCCAACGCGCCTTGCGCCTCGGCGAATTTGCCAAGAACATTGAACACGCCCCATGCGGTCCCGCCCCTGCGGGCAAGGCGCAGCATTTGCAACGGATAGACAAGGGCAGCAAACAGCCCGATGGGCCCGAACAGCACCGTTAGCAGCACAATCAGCAGCGGCCCTGCCGCGCCCCACAACAGCGCACGGCGCGTCTCGGCCACCCAGTGCCGCTCGGGTGCCGCGCCATGCAGGGCGGCCCCTTCGGCGAAGGCGTGGCCCGCGCGTTTGCTACGCTGCCACCATTGCGAAAACCGCGTGATTTGCGCGTCATGGGCTGTCATCTCGGCGTCCAGACGCCAGATGCGCCAGCCCGCTTGGCGCAGGCGCACGCACATCTCGGGCTCCTCCCCCGCAATGAGGTGAGGGTTGTAGCCATCCACAGCACGCAAAGCCTCAACCCGCATCAAGGCGTCTCCGCCACAGGCCAGCGCCTCGCCCACGGGCGTGTCCCATTCCGTATCAATCAGCGCGTTATAGACGGAGGCCTGCGGATACATCTCGCGGCGGCGTCCGCAGACCACGGCCACATCCGCGTGGTCCTCCAGAAACGCTGTCGCAGCCGCAATCCATCCCGCCTGCACGACACAATCGCCATCCAGAAGCTGCACCAGCGCCACATCCGCTGGCACCTGCGCCAGACCCGCGTTGCGCGCCCGCGCTGCTGTGAACGGCTGCGTCATATCAAGGCTCACCACTTGCGCGCCCCGCGCCTGCGCCGCCGCCACGGACCCGTCGGTAGAGCCGCTGTCGACGTAGATCACAGGCGACACATCCGCCAGCGCATCAAGGCAGGCGATCAGCCGCGCCCCTTCGTTCCGGCCAATGACAACGGCGGCGATCCTCATGTGAGGGTCGCCTCATAGGCTTCCGACCGCACAAGAAACTCCGCCTTTTGCAGCGGTGCCAGCCCGTGCCACGTCTGCGCCGCGTCAGAATAGAGCGACAGCGGCGCGCCCGCCCCCATCACCTGCAACCGCGCCGCGTCTTCGCCATGGGCCAAGTCACCGCTGGCGGCCGTGGCGGCATCGCGGGCGGCGATATTGCCGGCGAATTTATAGTGGCGAATGACGGCGGACATATCGCTGACCACCACGTTTTGCGACAGATGTGGATGTGGCGCGGGGATCACCCCTGCGCCGTTGAAAATCAGCGGATGTTTACTCAGGCAGCACGCCTCGCCAAAGACCTTGCCGCGCACACCGCCGAATTTGAACTTGAGCGCGTCCGACGCAAGCCTGTTGCCAGCCAGCAGCGCCGAAAACTCGATCTGGTCCGAGTGGTAATCGTAGCTGTCCACGGTGCTGATGTCGTAGTGCTGGAACGCCTTCAGCGCCGCGGCAAAGGACAGGTCTTTTACCGCGTCCAAAGGCGCGTTTGGAAACATCTCGAGCATTTGGGCCATCAGCGCAGTGTGGCCCTGCCCCTCCAGATACCGCAGCAAGGCAGGCAGGCCGTGGGCATCGCGGCCCACGAAATCAAACTGTTCGTCCATATCGACGTAGAGACACCAGCGGTCGCGCCCGTAGGTCTGGGCAGGATAGGCGCGCATCAGGTCCTCGTATTGCGCCAGCGGCAGCACGGCGCGGTCGATCACACAACCGTCCTGCGCTTTAATCCGTTCGATGGTATCATCGGTCGAGCCGTTGTCGATGAAGGCAAAATGCGTGATGCCAAGGCGGCGGTAATAGTCAAAGAACGCATCAAGGTAGTAGCCACCATCGCGCACCAGAACAATCGCCAGCACAGCGCCTTTGGGCACGTCAAATCCCGCGCCATGCACATGCTCGACCGTACGGGCAAAGCGGCGGCGGCGCAGCGCCTGCGACAGGCGGTTGCGGATACGGGTAAAGAGCGAGCGGCGGTGTGTCATGCCCCCGTCTTTACGCATGTTTCGCAAAACGGTCTACAGATGCAGGATGCGGACAAACTGTTTCCTGCGGTGCAGTGCAAATTGGCCCCATATTACCGCATGGCGCCACCTGTCAGGACTTCTCGTTGCCGCGCCCTTTCGGGGGTGTTGTGAAATTCGCGCCTTCGCGCAGGTCGGGCGTATACAACGTCTGACGGGCGCGGCCCTTGTTTTTAGAGGCGTAGAGCGCGATGTCCGCATCCTCCATCACGGTTTCGCGGGTGGCTACCTTGCTACTTTGGATCCAGACAGTGCCGATGCTGGCCGAGATGTTGCACAGATTGCCGGCAAACGGGATCGGCACCTCAATCCGGTCGATAATGCGGCGGCCGACCCGTTCCAGCACCTCCAGATCAGAGACTTGGGGCAACAGGACGGTGAATTCATCCCCGCCCACACGGGCCACCGTGTCCGAGGTCCGCGTCTCTTCCAGCATGGCCTGCGCCACGACTTGTAGCACATGATCGCCCGCCGCATGGCCCAAGGTGTCATTCACGGCTTTAAAGTAATCAAGGTCGATGTGCATGACAGCGAACTGCATATTCGCTTCCAGCAACTGCTCCAACATGCGGTCCAGCGCACGGCGGTTGCGCAATCCCGTCAGCGTATCGGTATAGGCCTGCTCCTCGGCCATGTCCTTGGCCCCTTGTAGGCGCAGGTTCAACTTGCGCGACGCCTCCATCGCGGCGGACTTTGCCTCAACCAGATAGAGCATTTCGATGGCCAGATCCGTGGCCGCAAAATCGGCGTTGGTCAGCGCATAGTCGCGCACCCCGTTAATGATCGAAATGCCGAACGACAGGTTCACGACTGCGCTGCCATCGGGATTGCACACCAACACCCCCTTTAACCGCGCAGGCATGGTACCATTCATTTGCAGGTGAAGTTTGACGTGTTTGGCCGCCCACAATTGCTCCAGCGTGGTGATGCCCCTTGGGCGCATCAGGCGAAACGTATCCAGAAATGCCTCACCGACAAATGGCGCATCGGGCCGCAGCTTTTTGGTTGTGGGACCAACATGGGTAATCACGCCGTCCGAGTTCAGCACCACATGCATGGGGCACAGAATATCCAGAACCTCTGGTGTCGTTATCCTGCTCATGATGCCTGCACGCCCAGCTCGAACGCGCGCCCGTCCGTGAAATCAGTCTCGATCAGCTGGATGCGCACTGTCTCGTAGTTCCGCTCGCAACTTTCGAGTTCCAGCAGCGCCAGCGCGCCATAGTCATCTGCCATCACCCGCAAGACCCCCATCATAAAATGCCCGAACCCTTCCATCGGGCTATGACACACAAGGCTAAAGCGCCCCTCGGCGTGGGGGTGCAGCTCAATCGCGGGGATGTGCAGTTCGGCCACGGCCATGCGGGCACGATCGGGCAGATCATCCAGCGAATGCAGAAAATCCTCGAAATTCACGCCACCAAAGCGCAGCAGGCGGCGCACCGCTTCGGTTTTGGGATGCGAGACGAGATAGGCGCCGACATCCTCCATCACATCTATGCGCGGACGGTGCAGATAGTCGGCTATTGCATCCAGAACCGCGCCTGTGATCGCATCTGGATAGCTCAGCATCGCCTCGAATTCGGGCGGGGACAATCGGATGCGGGCCGCTACGGTACGCCATGCCTCGACCCCGTGGTTGTCGATCATATAGTTCTGGATACTGCGGTTTATCAGCCCGTGCATGATACATCTCACTCCTGTCCCGCCGGCATTTGGGCGTAGTCAGGTTAACAACAGGATAACGCAGGGGGGTTAAGTGGAAGATTGGTTAAAAGTCCGTTGGCGCGCCGCCTTCCGCTTTGCGCCGCGCGACAAAGGCTGCCAGCTCGTCGCGGATCGCCACATCCATCGGTGGTGCCTCAAAGCTGCCGACGATCTCTTTGAACATGTGGTGCGCGCGCTCTTGGGTCCAGATGCCGCCCGCGATCTCCCAGCCTTCATAGTTGGTCCAATCGCTCAGGAAAGGTTGGTAGAAGGCGGTGGTATAGCGGTCTTGCGTGTGTTGGATGCCAAAGAAATGGCCCTGATTGCCGACAGATTTAATCGCATCCAGCGCAATCTCGTCGGGACCTGTAGCGGAAATTTCAGGCTCCATATAGCGTTGAATTTGCTGCAAAATCTCGCAATCCATGATGAACTTCTCGGGCGAGGCGATAAGCCCGCCCTCTAGCCAGCCTGCGGCGTGATAGACCATGTTGGTGCCCGATTGCACAGCAGCCCAAAGCGAATTGGACGTCTCCCACATGGCTTGGCCGTCAGGCACATTGGCGGCACAGACGCCAGAGCTGCGCATCGGCAGCCCGTAATAGCGGCACAACTGCCCCGTCATCTGCGTGGCGCGCATGTATTCGGGCGTGCCGAAGGCGGGCGCGCCTGTCTTCATATCCACGTTCGAGGTGAACGTGCCAATCGCCACCGACGCGCCCGGGCGGATGATCTGTGCCAAAACCACCGCGATCAGCGCCTCTGCCAGCGATTGCGCCACCGCCCCCGACATGGTCACTGGCGCCATCGCCCCCGCCAGTGTGAAGGGTGTCACCACAAGCCCCTGATTGCGCCGCGCAATCCGCATCCAGCCGTCCAGCATCGGGTGGTCGTGTTTCAGCGGAGAGGTCGAGTTGATGTTGGTGTACATCTTCGGGCTGGCCTCGAACTCGGCATCGCTCCACCCGCCCGAGATGCGCACCATCTCCATCACGTCCTCGACCCGCTCTTTGCCAAGGCTGTAGGCGTGCATCGCCTTATCCGTCAGCGTTAGCTTGTCATAAAGCACGTCCAGATGGCGCACGCTGGCGTGAATATCCACAGGCTCCACCGGATAGCCGCCCGCGAAGTGGATGCAATTGAAATACTGGGTGAGTTTCAGCAGATCGCGGCACATCTCGCGGGTGCCGGGGACCTTTCGTCCCAGCGCCATGTCCCAATAGTTCGGCGGCGACGAGACATTGCCAAAGACCAGATTTTTGCCGCCGATGGTGATTTTACGGTCCGGGTTGCGCGGCGTGATCGTAAACTCCGATGGGGCCATCTTGACGTATTCCATGACCATCTCGCGGCCCATGCGGACGTTTTCGCCGTCGATGGTACAGCCCGCTTTGCGGAAAATCTCCAAGGCCTCCGCATTCAGGATCTCGATCCCGATCTCCTCTAGGATGCGCATCGCACCGTCATGCACCGCCTCGACCCCTTCAGGGCCCAGCGGCTCTGTCGGGCGATCGATGTTGACGGGGGGCTTCCATGGCATCTGTTCAATCACGGAGGTGCCGCGCCGCGTCTTGGCACCTGCGCGGCCACCGCCTCGGGTTCTGCGTTTGGGGGCATCTGTCATGGCGGTCTCCTGCGGTTGGGTCAGGTCCAGAAAGCCCGACCGAAACCCAAGCGGCCTATCCATTGACGACAGGTTATGTCGCTTTTGAACCCAAAGCGCCTAGGACTGACGATCCAGCCACGCGGGAATTTCACCGATGTCGCGCAGGACCACATCCGCAAAAGGAGCCAGAACATCGGCACCTGCCGCCCCTGTCAGCACAGCAATCGTCTGCATGCCCGCCGCACGGCCCGCGTGCAGGTCATGGGTGCTGTCGCCCACCATCGCGATCTGGCCCGCCTCGATGCCAACCGCCTGCGCAAAGGCCAACAGCTGCCCCGGCGCAGGCTTGCCGCCAAAACCGCTGTCGTATCCCGAGATGAAATCGAACATCTCGGTCACACCCGCCTGCCCCAGATGCGCCCGCGCGGGGGCCTCGCTGTCATTGGTGGCCACGCCCAGTTTTAACCCACGCGTGCGAAGCGCCTCCAAAAGCGGGCGCAAGGGCACGGCAGGCGCTTGCGGGGCGCGGGCGGCTTCCTCATTCAGCATCGCAAGGAAATCTGGTTCGGAAATATCCGGGAAATGGGGCGAAAGCACCTCGGCAACCTCGTCCGGTGTGCCCGCAATCACGATGCTGTCGGGCGCGAACATGCCCCGCGCCAGATCAAACCCGATCGCAGCCCCTGCCCGCGTGGCGTGCTCTGTATCGCCCCGAGCAGCCCGCAGCAAAACCGCCTCTGCCCATGCCTCCCATGTGGCGGCGAAATCGAAAAGCGTTCCGTCTTTGTCGAAACAAAGCGCCTTGATCGCCGCCGCACTCATGTCCAATGCACCTGACCACCACCGGGCAAGGATTGTCGCGCCTCCATCAGCCGCTCGTAAGGGATGGATTGCAGATCACAACACGCAATCACCCACGCATCGTCCATCAAGATGAAATCCAGCACCGAGCCCAGAAAATCGGGGTCTTGTGTGGAATTGCGCAGATCAGCCTCGGAAACGCCTGTCGCTCCAAGGAAAACAGGCAAAACATCTTCGTTGCCGATCAGCCAAGCCAGCGACTGCAATGCGATCGTTTCAGCGGATTGTTGCGTAAGGCTCATTATATGGGTCCATTTGAATCACAATCTCAACGGTTTGTTAACCAATTGGTCAGAATACTAAGCCTAGTTGAAACGTAAGCGGCAGGGAAGGGTCGGATATGCAGGGTAGAATCCTCATTGTTGACGGTATTTCCACGAACCGCATCGTTTTAAAAGTGAAACTGGCTGCAGCTTTTTATCAGGTTGAACAGGCAGGCACGCTTGCCGAAGCGATCGCGCTGATTGAGGCATCAGCGCCTGATCTGGTCTTGACGGCCATGAACCTGCCCGACGGGACGGCCGCGATGTTGTGCACAAAGCTGCGCAGCACCCGTGCGACAGCAATGTTGCCCGTGCTTGCCGTTGCCAACACCGATAACAGGGATGCTCGTATCGACACCCTGCGTGCAGGCGCGATAGATGTCATGGCCAAACCCGTTAACGAAACGCTTTTACTGGGTCGTGTGCGCAACATGATCCGTGCACAGCATCAATACGCCGACTGGCAAATGCGCGAGGACACCACCTGTGCGCTGGGCCTCGCCGAGGCACCCGCCGAATTTGTACGCCCCAGCTCGGTTTCCCTGATCGGGACCGATGCCTCGCCTTTGCAAGGCTGGGTGCGCAGGCTACAACCCCACCTGCGGGCGCGGTACAGCGTGACCATGCTGCGGGACGCGATTGCGGGGTTGCACAAGGGCAGCCCCTCTGACGCGGTGGTGCTGGCCCTGCCCCATACCGCCGCCGAAACCGACGACTGTTTGCGGCTGATCTCGGCCATGCGGGCCAGTGCGAACACGCGCGATATCGCGTTGCTGGTCATCCAGAACACAGCCGATCCCGCCCGCGCCACGCTTGCCCTTGATATGGGGGCCGATGATGTGATGACGGCTGGCTTTGACGGGCCCGAAGTGGCCTTGCGGTTGCAGGTGCTGTTGCACCGCAAACGGCAGGTGGCGCATATCTTGAACAATGTACGCACTGGCCTGCGCGAGGTGATGCACGACCCGCTGACAGGGCTGTATAACCGCCGCTACGCAATGCCTCACACCGCCCAGATGATCGAACAGAGCGCGGACACAAACACCAGCTTTGGCGTCATCCTTGCGGATATGGATCACTTCAAGCAGATCAACGACAAATATGGCCATGCCTCGGGTGATGCTGTGCTGGTCGAAACCGCACGCCGCTTTCGCCGCGCTGTGCGGGACTCTGATATGATCGCCCGCATGGGGGGCGAGGAATTCCTAATCACCATGCCAGGCGCCGACATTGCAACAGCCCGCAGCATCGCCGACAGGCTCTGCCACGCGATTGGCAATGTCCCGTTCAAGATTCCGGGGGCAGCCCGCCCTGTGTCGATCACGGTGAGTCTCGGGCTCGCGATGCGGTCGCCTCCGATGCATATGGAACGCGACCGATTGGAGACGGTGGATACGCTTTTGAACCGTGCGGACAAAGCGCTTTACCGGGCAAAAATGCAAGGCCGCAACCGCGTCACGCTCAGTATGCCTCACTCGCGGCCCGCCGCCTGAGCCTTTGGGACAGGCGGCTGATCAATTCCAAAGCTAAAATGCGGGCCATAGCAGTCTTGGGCGCACAGACCGAAACCACCCCGCCCCAAGCCGCCGTTCCACTGCTATTTACGCTGTTTGCGGTCTTTGCGCTTTTGCGCAATTTCCTCGATCCGGTCGGCATAGGCGGCACGGTCCTGCGCGCTCATGCTGCTGATATAGTCCAACAAAACGGCACGCCCTGCTGCAAAGCGGGTCAAACCGCTGTCGCGTTGCGCGTCGAGGGCACGGCCTGCGGCTTCGGGGTCAAACGGCTCTTGGCGCAATGCAGTTACCATCACGGCGCTGTCCAGTTTCACCCGCGGCTGCTGGCGCATTTCGCCGCGCACCGCACGGCGGGCCTCTGGCGGCAAAGCCTGAAGGTAGATGGGTCCGCCACCCTTGCCCCCAGTCGGGCCGCCGCCGCCCTTGTGCCGCCATGCAGCACCCGCAACAGCCGCGACCACAGCCAGATTAAGCGCCAAAGACAGCGCCAGAACAACCGGCATCCATCGCCGTTTTGAGAGGGTATCTGTCATCGCACTATCCTTCTTCGCTATCCCAAACGAACCCGCCAAACGCGGGCAAGTCATCGCTTGTATCGTCCAATGCCGTCTCGATACCCATCAGCGCCAGCGGGTCAACAGAGGTATCGGGCGGCGCCACCCCCACCCAGAAGCCGACAACCGTCGCCGTCACCAAACCGCCCACCCCCGCAGGCCCCCCGACCGAGGCCATCATCCGCTGCCACCAAGGCGCGCGCGGCATTTGTGCCGCTGCATCCGCCACGATGCGCGCGGCCAACCCATCCGGCATCACGGGTGGCGCGGCGCGGGCGGCCTCGAATGCCGCTTCCAGATCAAAGCTGTCAGGGTCGGTCATGTCTCATATCCCAATGCATCGCGCATAGCAGCCATATCCGCCGCAAGCGCCCGTTTCCCGCGAGCGGTGAGGCTCTCTACGGCCTCGACACCCACGTCAAGTATTTCTGCGATTTCTGGGTTCGCCAACCCTTCAAGATGCCGCAATACAACCGCCTGCCGCTGCCGCTCTGGCAGGCGCAGAAGCGCCGATTGCAACGCATCGTGTCGCGCCAGCTCTAACAAACGCGCTTCAGCGCTCAGGCTTGGATCGGCTGGCTCGAACCCCTCCTCCATCCCTTCTTCGCGCTTGCGGCGCAAGCGGTCGGTGCACAAATTTGCCACCACGCGGTAGATCCACGTTGACGCCTGTGCGCGGCCCGCGTCCCAATCGGGCGCCTGTTTCCAAAGCCGCAGCAGCGCGTCTTGGGTCACATCCTGTGCCTCGGCGCTGTCACCCAGAACACGGTATGCATGGGCATAAGCACGCGGCGACAACCGTTGGGACAGCAGCCGTGCCGCCGCTAAATCGCCCGCCGCATAGGCCGCGATCAACCGCGCATCCTCTGCGCGTGCCTCACTATGATCGCTCGTGTCTTTCACAGCGTCCCTTCAAAACCGGACGGCCCCGGCGGGGGCCGCCCTGTCCGATCCGTCAAGCGTTAGTCAGCTTTACGTTTCTTTTTGTCTTTGCCATGGCCGCCACCTTTTGAAAACTCCTCAAGGCTCAGGCCGCCGCTGCTGTCTTTGTCCAGCTTGGCAATCATTTTTGCAGGATCGCGGCGCGATTGCATTTCCTCAATCGTCAGGCTGCCGCTTTTGTCGGCATCCGCCTTCTCAAAGCGCTTTGCGATGCGTTTGCCCATCCGGCCTTCCAGCGCGGTGGCGATCTCGGCCTCGCTCAGGCTGCCGTTTTTATCTGCGTCAAACCGCTCAAGCATCTTTTCTTTACGCTTGCCGGTCGCCGTCGCAGCCATTTCCGCAGGGGTCAACGCGCCGTCGCCGTTAACATCCGCCGCGGCGAACCGCGCAGCTGCTTGTGCCGACAGCTCGGCGGCGGTGATTTCGCCATCGCTATTTGTGTCGATCTGCGCAAAATGCGCGGCGCGGTGGCCGTCGTCTTTGCCTGCGGTGGCAGTGGTCGCCACAAGACCTGCGATAATGGCTGCTGCTGTCAGGGTTGCTTTAAACATGGTGTTCTCCGTTTTTATGATCTGCACATATGGCCTTGTTGCCGTGCAGTTGGGGGTCATACGCAGCAGCGCACCGCTTCCGTCGCAAAAAACGGCAAAAAAATTCAGCGGCCTTAACCTTGAGACAAATCGCCACCTTTCCATTCTTCCTTATCTGGCGCATCTATCCCCCAAGCAACACAAAGGAGCGTGGCATGACCAATTCGCCCGCAAACTCTCTTAGTGACCAATCTGACGCAGACGCAGATGAGCGTCCGCGCCTGCCAGCAATGGTGCGCGGTTGGCGTGGCAAATGCCCTAACTGCGGGGCCGGACCGCTGATGTACAGCTATCTGAAGGTGCATGACGAATGCGCCGTTTGCGCCCAAGAGCTGCACCACCACCGCGCCGATGACGGGCCTGCCTATTTGACCTTGCTGCTGGTCGGGCACCTGATGGCGCCGCTGTTGCACATCGTCTTTGTGAAATTCCGCCCCGAACCGATTGTGCTGTTCACACTCTTTGCGGTTGGCACCGTGGGATTGTCGCTCTACCTTCTACCCAGATTGAAGGGGGCCATGATCGGCTTTCAATGGGCCAAGGAAATGGGCGGCTTCGCACGCACCTCCTGACAGCCCCGAGCAAGAGGGCACGCATGACCGCCATTGATAAAACCGCCATCCGCAACGCCGCGACCGTGATCGTGATCCGTGACCGGATGACGGCGCCGCGGGTTTTGATGGGCCAGCGTGGGGCCAAGGCCGTGTTCATGCCGAACAAATTCGTCTTTCCCGGCGGGGCGGTTGACGCAGGCGACGCACATATTCCGCTGGCCAATGGCCTACCCCCTCAATGCGCTGCCCGCATCGGGGATGACGTGACGCCCGATCTTGCCCATGCCATTCCAGTCGCCGCGATCCGCGAGCTGTGGGAAGAGACGGGCCTGATCCTTGGCACCAAGGGCGATTGGGCGATTGATGCCCCCGAGGACTGGCAAACCTTTGCCGCGACGGGCCATGTGCCACACGCACAGGCGCTGCAATTTGTGTTTCGTGCCCTGACCCCTCCGGGCCGACCGCGTCGCTTTGATGCGCGGTTCTTCTTGCTGGATGCCGATGCCATCGCCAGTGATCTGGATGATTTCGACGCCGCCAGCGACGAGCTTTCGCACCTGCAATGGGTTGACCTGAAAGACGCCCGCAGTTTTGACATGCCCTTCATCACCGAGGTCGTTCTGGCTGAGGTCGAAGCCCGCGCGCGCGATCTGTCGCCGCCCGAGTCTGTCCCCTATTTCCGCAACAGCGACGAAGAAAGCGCGTTTTTGCGTCTGCGCGGCATCCCCGTGCCCGCCCCCGATGTGGATTAAACCACCAGTATCAACAGCAGGATCGACAGGATCAGCACGCCCATCCCCAAGGCTTCGCGCCCGCTGATCTTTTCGCGGAAGAACAAAGTGGTGGCGAACAGGCTAAAGATCAGCTCGACCTGCCCCAAGGCGTTGACGTAGGCGGCCGTTTGCAAGGTGAACGCCGTGAACCAGCACATCGACCCCGCCATGGACGTCAGCCCGATCCATACCGCCACACGCCGCGCCCGCCACACGCGTCCGACCTCGGCGCGGTCGCGCCAGAACAGCCAGACCACCATGATCAGCGTTTGCATCAGCACCACCGCCAACAGCGTGACACCCGCCCGCAACAGCGGATCATCCACCGCCAAGCTCAGTGAGGCCCCGCGATAGCTCACGCCGGAAAAGCCGAACAGCAGCCCCGACATCAGCCCCAACCCCACAGCGCGGTTGCGCAGATCAGACAGACGCAGCCCCACGGCATCCTTGCCGCCCGAAAGCAGCAACACGCCCAACAGCCCCAGCAAAATCGCGCCCAACCCGCCCCATGTCACCCGCTCGCCCAACAACAGCAGGCCAACCAGCACGGTCTGGATCACTTCGGTCTTTTTGAAAGTAATCCCGACCGAGAAGTTACGCTCTTTGAACAGGGCGACCACACAGATCGTGGCGAGGATTTGCGTGACCCCGCCCAGCAGGCCAAAGGCCCAAAAGCGCCACTCAAGCGCGGGCAGTGCTGCGCCCGTTTGCGCCATATACCACCACAGCAGGACTGCGATGAAGGGCGCGGAATAGACAAACCGCGAAAACGTCGCCCCAGCAGGGCTGAGCGTTGCAGTCGCCAGCACCTTTTGCAGCATAAAGCGGACCGTCTGGAACGCGGCGGCCATCAGAGTGGCGATGATCCATAAATCGGGCATATTCATAGGGCGTTCATGCCCGATTTGTGCCGCACCTGCCAGAGCGGATGCGCGATCTCGTCTTGGCACAGCTGCAGGTACACGCGGAAAATCTGCGCATGAGGGCGAAAGGAAAAGCCGCCCTTACGAGCGGCGGTATGCATATGGGCGCGGTGCTTTGAGAAGGCGCGAATACCTAACAGCTGCAATGCGCCTTAGCGCGACAGCAGACAGGCCCGAGCGGAGGAGGCCCGATACACGGGCTACTTTGTGCCGATGGCGCGTCCGATCCCTTTCGGCACGGGCAAGCCTGCGTGCCCTGTCGCAAAGCGGGTCAATGCCTCTTCGATATGCGCGGCGGGTGGCGTGGGTTTGCGGGTTTTAAGGCTGACGTGCAGCAAGAAATGCTCGCCCGTGGCCAGCATCCGCTCGCCTTCCTGCATCTCGTGGAAGAGGTGCATCTTCTTGCCCGCGCCCATGACCACACGGGTGCGTATGGTGATGGTGGCCCCTGCGTGGACCTCGTCCAGATGGCGGATATGCGTCTCGGCGGTAAAGTAGCTGCCGCCCGATTTAATATACTCTGCATCGCAGCCGATGATCTGCATAAAGCGATCAGTCGCATCGGCAAAGGCCTGCAAATAACGCGATTCCGTCATGTGCCCGTTATAGTCCGTCCAATCGAGCGGGACCGTCCGGTGCGCTGTCTCAACCAGCGCATCCGCAGGCAGATCAGCCGCCACAGCGCCATGCACCGTGCCTTTGCGCATCTGCGCTTCTTGGGCGTTCAGCAACGCGCCCGCCCCCCAATCCTGCGCCTTCAGCCCGCGCATCATGGTGACAAGATTGTTGTCGCGAATGCGCTCCAACTCACGGATGGAGTGGTGGCCCGATTGCGCGTCGGACTGGCCCGCGATCAGGTCCACCAGCTCTTCGGTGAAGTCGGGTACATCCATCAGCTTGGTCCACGGCGCGGTGAGGCAGGGGCCGAATTGGGCCATGAAATGCTTCATCCCCGCCTCGCCGCCCGCCACGCGGTAGGTCTCGAACAGGCCCATCTGCGCCCAGCGGATGCCAAAGCCATAGCGGATCGCGTCGTCGATCTCTTCAGTCGTGGCGATGCCGTCCTTGACCAGCCACAGCGCCTCGCGCCAGACGGCCTCAAGGAAACGGTCGGCCACATGGGCGTCGATCTCTTTTTTCAGGTGCAGCGGGTGCATCCCAAGCGATGTCAGCAGCTTTTTGGCGGTCTCGACCAGTGTCGCATCGGCATTGGTGGTGACCAATTCGATCAGCGGCAACAGGTATACAGGGTTGAACGGGTGGGCGACCATGATCTGTTCGGGCCGCGCCGCCCCTTGCTGCAATTCCGACGGCTTGAACCCCGAAGTGGACGAGCCGATCACCGCGTCCGCAGCACAGGCCGCCTGTATCTCGGCAAAGGTCGTGTGTTTGATCTCGATCCGCTCGGGCACGCTTTCTTGGATCCATGCGGCCCCTGTCACGGCCTCGGCAATGGTGGCGCAAAAGGTGATCGTCCCTTCAGGCGGCAGCGCCACATCTGTCAGACCGGGCAAAGAGCGGCGGGCGTTGTCCATGACTTCCGCAATCTTCCGCTCGGCCTGCGGGTCGGGGTCAAAAATCTGCACGTCCCAGCCGTTCAGCACAAACCGCGCGGCCCAGCCGCCGCCAATCACGCCACCCCCAATTATCGCTGCTGTCTTTGTCATCGTATCTCTTTCAGTTGGCGCACATCGTAGCCGTTGAAATCCAGTATTTCGCGGGCTGCACGCAGGCGGTCCGCGCCGCCCTTGGTGCTGCGGTCCACGATCCAGCCAAAGTCACCCGCTTTATTGCCCAGCACCGCCGTGCGAAAGCCTTCGTCCACCCACAGCACCCAGAATTCGCGGGTCTTCCCGTTGGGCAGCGTGACCGAGAACCGTCCTTTGCCCAAACGCGTGACGGGCAAGTCTTCGGCATAATCACCACAGACCCCTGCCCCGTCGCAGACAAAGACACCAAGGCGCATGACCTTACCCTTTGGCCCGTCTATGTAGTTGAACGCCATTTTGCCCAGTGCGGGATCAAACCCCGCCCGCACATACCAGACGCCGCCGAACTTGGCCTCGTCAAAGCGCGACGTCACCCCGATCAGCGCGTCCTTGTCACGGTAGCTGGGCCCCTGAGGCACCAGATCAGGCAGAGGCGTCGCTGCACAAGCGCCCAGCGCCAGCAGCAGCATCCCCGCAATATGCGCCTTTACGCTGGCCTTCATACGGGGCTTCGCTTTTGCAGGCCCAGCTTTTCGCGCACCTGTTCAGGGCCGATGAGCTTGGCCCCCATGCCTTCGATGATGCCGCGGGCGCGGGTGACCAGCTCATGGTTTTCCGCCAGCACGCCTTTGTCGAGCCATAGGTTATCCTCCAGCCCCACGCGCACGTGGCCGCCCGCGAGAACGGAAGCCGCGACATAGGCCATCTGGTTGCGCCCCAACCCGAAGGCCGAGAACGTCCAGTCATCGGGCACGTTATTCGCCATCGCCATGAAGGTATTCAGATCATCGGGCGCGCCCCATTTCACCCCCATGCAAAGCTGCACCAATGCGGGGCTGTCCAGCACCCCTTGGGCCACCAGCTCTTTGGCGTACCAAAGGTGGCCCGTGTCGAACGCCTCAATCTCGGGCTTTACGCCCAGATCGGTCATCATCTGCCCCATCGCCACCAGCATACCGGGGGTGTTTGTCATCACATAGTCGGCCTCGGCGAAATTCATCGTGCCGCAATCCAGCGTGCAAATTTCGGGCAGGCACTCTTTGATATGGGCCATCCGCTCGGACGCGCCTGCCATGTCTGTGGCTTCGGCATTCAGGTCCATGGGGTTTTCCACATCGCCAAAGACAATATCGCCGCCCATCCCCGCCGTGAGGTTCAGTACGACATCGGTGTCGCTGTCGCGGATACGCTCGGTCACTTCGCGGAACATGCCCACATCGCGGCTGGGTGCGCCCGTTTCGGGATCACGCACGTGGCAATGGACCACGGCGGCCCCCGCCTTTGCGGCGGCAATCGCGCTGTCGGCGATTTGCTCGGGCGAGCGCGGCACATGGTGGCTGCGGTCTTGAGTGGCACCCGATCCTGTGACGGCACAGGTGATGAAAACTTCGCGGTTCATGGCGAGGGGCATGGGGGATTTCCTTTTGTTCAGACGTCACAGTGCAAGCAGATCACGCGGGACTGCCGACCGTTTGCGGCGTCAGATGTCGTGTTCGTCCTAGTATGGCATCGGATGGGCGCGGTGGGCCGTGTCGATATCGGCCAAGACATCCTCGGACAGCACCAGATCAGTGCCTGCCAGAATATGCTCCAGCTGGGTCATATCGCTGGCCCCGAAGATCACGCTGGCCATGAACGGGCGGTCCCGCGCCCATGCCAGCGCCATATGCACAGGGTCCAGCCCGTGTTTGGCGGCGACGTCCAGATAGGCTTGGGTCGCGATCGGGGCGCGGTCGGTCATCCGCCCGCCCAGTTTTGATCCCCCTTCAACCAGACGGCTATCCGCAGGGGCGGCCCCGTCTTGATACTTGCCCGTCAGCAACCCTGCGGCCAATGGTGAAAACGACAGCATGCCGATGTCCTCGTGGTGCAGCGCCTCGGCCAGATCGGTATCGGCCAGACGGCACAGCAGGGAGTATTCGTTTTGCACGGTACACACGCGGGGGCCGTGCCCGCGCTCGGCCGCGTTGGCCCATTGGGTCAGGCCCCATGCGCTGTCGTTGCTCATCCCGAAGGCGCGGATGCGGCCCGCGTCGACCTCTTTTTGCAGCGCACCCAGACAGTCTTCGATGTTCTGGATTGTCTCGGCGCGGTCTTGGCCTGTCGGGTCATAGGTCCAGTTCTTGCGGAACATATAGCTGCCGCGATTGGGCCAGTGGAATTGGTAAAGGTCGATATAGTCGGTCTGCAACCGCTTGAGCGATCCCTCGACTGTCTGCGGGATCGTTTGCGCCGTAATCGGTGCCCCGTCCCTGATATGGCCCAGCCCCTCGCCCGAGTGTTTGGTGGCCAGCACCATAGCCTTGCGCCGCCCTGTTTTGGCAAACCATTCGCCGATGACCGTCTCTGATCCGCCGACCGTGTCAGCCGTGGGCGGGACGGGATACATCTCGGCTGTGTCGACAAAGTTGATGCCTGCGTCCAGCGCCGCGTCGATCTGGGCATGGCCCTCGGCCATCGTGTTCTTGGTGCCCCAAAGCATCGAGCCCAGACAGTATTTGGACACCTCGATATTCGTGCGGCCCAGTTTGGTCATCTGCATGGTACTCTCCGTTATTTGTCCTGAGTTGTCCGCACAGTAATCGGTGCGGGCGCGGTCGCAACCGATATTCATGGCGGCTTTGCAAAATCAGCAGGGGAGATTGGCGTAAACAGGACAGTCTTGTCGGATTTCTCTGTATTTTTGCGGCGCGCAGGCGCATGCAAGGGCCATGCGGATGATGATCTCTTTTGCGGCGCTGTTTTTCTCGGTTGTGTTGTTGCAGCTGTCGTCGGGCGGCGTGGGGCCGCTGGATGTGCTGTCGGGCACGGCGCTGGGGTTCACGCGGCAAGAGATCGGGATGCTGGGGTCTGCACACTTCGTGGGGTTCTTCATCGGCTGCTGGTTTGCGCCGCGCCTGTTGGGGTCTGTCGGCCACTCCCGCGCCTTTGCCGCCTTTACGGCGGCGGGCAGCATCGGATTGATTGCGCATATGATGGTCATCAACCCCTATGCATGGGCGCTGATGCGGGTGGCGTCGGGGCTGTGCGTGGCGGGATGCTATACCGTGGTCGAAGCATGGTTGCAGGCAAAAGTCACGAACGAGACTCGCGGCCGCGCGATGGGCAGCTACCGTATGGTCGATATGACAGGCAGCATGTGCGCCCAGGGCATGATCGGGATTTTGGCCCCTGCCGATTACATCTCCTACAACATCCTTGCAATATTGTGCTGTGCCGCGCTGTTGCCCATCACACTGACCAAGGCGACCCAGCCCGCGACGCCCAATTCACCGCGCTTGCGGCCTGCGCTGGCTTATACGCGCTCGCCGCTGGCGGTGGCGGGGGTGCTTGTGGCGGCGCTCAGTTCGGCCGCGTTTCGGATGGTGGGGCCGATCTACGGGCAAGAGGTCGGCCTGTCGGCGGGCCAGATCGCGTGGTTTCTGCTGGCCTTTGTGATCGGGGGGGCGCTGTCGCAAATCCCTGTCGGCTGGATCGCCGATAAATTCGACCGCCGCCGCGTGCTGATCTGGCTGTCCGTGGCCTCTATCGGCAGCTGTGTGGTCAGCATGTATGCCGCCAGCTTTGGACCGATGGGCATCCTGCTGGCCTCGGGGCTGTTTGGCCTTACGACCTTTCCCATCTTCTCGGTCTCTGCGGCGCATGCCCATGACTTTGCCACCGCCGAGGAACGGGTCGAGCTGTCGGCAGCCTTGATGTTCTGGTTCGCCATGGGTGCAATTGCCACGCCCTACGCCGCTTCGGTCCTGATCGAGAACTTCGGCCCCAAGGCGATGTTTGTGATGCTGGCTGCGGGCCACGCCACGCTGATCGTCTTTAGCGTCTCGCGGATGCGGACGGGCCGTGCCTTGCGCAAGCGCACCGCCTATATCAACGCCCCGCGCACCAGCTTTGTGGTGGGCCGCCTGACGGGACGCTTCCGCGACAAACCACCGTCCGAGTGAACACGCTGGAAGCTGCCGCCTGCCCCTGCTAAAGCTGCGGGCAACATCAGCCAAAGGCGTATTCCATGACCCGTCACCTCATCACTTCTGCCATTCCCTATATCAACGGCATCAAACATCTCGGCAATCTTGTGGGCAGCCAGCTGCCTGCCGACCTGTATGCCCGCTATCTGCGCCAGCGCGGCAACGAAGTGTTGTTTCTCTGTGCCACGGACGAACACGGCACCCCCGCCGAACTGGCCGCCGCAAAGGCCGGCAAACCGGTCGAGGACTACTGCGCCGAGATGTACGCCGTGCAGCGCGGCATCGCCGAAAAATTCGGCCTCTCGTTTGACCACTTCGGCCGCTCATCTTCGGATCAGAACAAACGCCTGACCCAGCATTTCGCAGGCGCACTGGCGGATGAAGGCCTGATCGAGGAAGTCGACCAGTCCCAGATCTACTCCGAGACCGACGGCCGTTTCCTGCCCGACCGTTATGTCGAAGGCACCTGCCCCAACTGCGGGTTCGAGGACGCACGCGGCGATCAATGCGACAACTGCACCAAACAGCTGGACCCCGAAGACCTGATCAACCCGCGCTCGACCGTGTCGGGTGCCACCGATCTGGAGATGCGCGCCACGAAGCATTTGTTCCTGCGCCAGTCCCAGATGAAAGACCGCCTGAACGACTGGATCGAGAGCAAGACCGACTGGCCCGTGCTGACCACCTCCATTGCGAAGAAATGGCTGCACGACGGCGACGGGCTACAAGACCGCGGCATCACCCGTGACCTGAAATGGGGCGTGCCGGTGAAACGCGGGGACGCGGAATGGCCCGGCATGGAGGGCAAGGTTTTCTATGTCTGGTTCGACGCGCCCATCGAATACATCGCCTGTGCGCAGGAATGGGTGGATGCGGGCAAGGGATCGGATTGGGAGCGCTGGTGGCGCACGGACAAAGGTGCCGACGAGGTGCGCTATACCCAGTTTATGGGCAAGGACAACGTGCCCTTCCACACGCTGAGCTTTCCCGCCACCATCATGGGCAGTAACGAGCCCTGGAAGCTGGTCGATTACATCAAGTCTTTCAACTACCTTAACTACGACGGCGGGCAGTTCAGCACCTCGCGCGGGCGCGGTGTGTTCATGGATCAGGCGTTGGAAATCCTGCCCGCGGACTACTGGCGCTGGTGGCTGTTGTCCCATGCGCCAGAGACATCGGATGCGGAATTCACGTGGGAGAACTTCCAAGCCTCGGCCAACAAGGACCTTGCCGATGTGCTGGGTAACTTTGTCAGCCGGATCACCAAGTTCTGCCGCTCCAAATTCGGCGAAGCGGTCCCTGAGGCGGGCGAATACGGCGAGGCCGAGAACGCGCTGATCGCAGACCTCACCACACGCGTTGCCCGCTACGCCGAGCATATGGACGCGATGGAGGTCCGCAAATCCGCGGCAGAGCTGCGTGCCATTTGGGCGGCGGGCAACGAATACCTGCAAGCCTGCGCACCGTGGACGACCTTTAAAACCGACCCCGACCGCGCCGCCGCGCAGACGCGCCTCGCGCTCAACCTGATCCCGCTGTACGCCAGTCTTGCGGCGCCTTTCATCCCCGATGCGGCGGCCAAGATGTTGGCGGGCATGAAGATCGCGGATGCAGGGTGGCCCGACGATGTACCCGCAGCTGTGGCCCAGCTGCCCGCAGGCCATGTCTTCGAAGTGCCCGAAGTTCTGTTTGCAAAAATCACCGACGACCAGCGCGACGAATGGGCCGAACGGTTTGCAGGCAAACGCGACTGACGCCAGACCAAATCGGGGTGCTTGAAAAATCGAACCAAGCGCCCCGAAATCGTCACAAAATCTACCCAGAAATTCCCAGTCCTCCGCGCATGACTACCCTCAGTTGCAGTCGGGAGAACACGCTCTCCCTACAGTTTTAGTAAAAGAGGTTCCCTTTATGCGTCATGATCAAACACTCACATCCATGCAGTCCTACCAACAACTGTTCGCATCTGTCGTGCTGGCCGCACTGGACGACGCGATTATAGATGAAAAGACGCGTGGTAACGGGGTGGCAAGCATCACCAGTTGGGCGCAATCGCGGGACGGCCACACCGTGCTGCGCTGCGCGGGGATCGAACCCTGCGCCCGCTCGATCGAGGGGCTACAGGCGTTTGTGCGCAAAGGCATCAAGACATCCGCAGCCCTGACACGCGTTAAAAACGTGACGGATGAGATCAAGGGCAGCGCCGGGCGCGCCGCCCAAAACGCCTGACGCATAAGGCGCATCCACCAACAACAGTGATTTGCCTCAGGCCACCGAGGGATTTCAATTGACGATCAGATCAAACAACGCGCCCTTTGGATCCCGCAAGGCGTCCAAAGGGCGCATGACCTTAGAAGATAAAATCGCCGGCGGTGAAATCAGCCAACGCAGTTCCTGCGAATGTGATGCTGTTCGCCCCGTCGGTCAGCACGACATCCGCCCCAACCACGGCCGCATTGGCGCTCCAATCCGCAAAGCTGTTGACGGCGCCAAGGCTGCTGACGTCCAGCATATCGACAACGCCGTTCCAATCGGTCACCTGATCCGTGACGAAACCGTCGGCAAAGACAAAGATGTCGGGCCCGCTCCCGCCCGAGAGCGTGTCATTGCCCGCACCGCCTTGCAGCGTATCTTCGCCCACGCTCCCCGAGAGCATGTCATCCCCTGCGCCGCCCTCCAGCATGTCGTTTCCGCCCTGCCCCATCAGCGTGTCGTTGCCCGTGCCGCCGTCGATGGTATCGCTGCCGATGGCGCCCGTGATCAGGTCGCAGCCCGCGTCACCGTCAATCTGGTCAATCCCCGATCCGCCGTCGATCGTATCATTCCCGACCCCGCCCGAGATAAAGTCGAAACCGTCGCCGCCTGCGATGCTGTCATCGCCCGCACCGCCATTGATGAAATCAACGCCCGAAACTCCGCGCAGCGTGTTGTTGCCCGCACCGCCCATCAGCGTATCGCTGCCCGTGCCCCCATCAAGGATGTCGTTATCCGCGCCCCCGTCCAGCAAGTCATTTGCCGCACCGCCTGACAGGCTGTCTGTGCCATTGCCGCCGTACAGCATGTCGGCGTTGCCTTGCCCGAACAGGCTGTCGGAACCGCCGTTGCCCGTCAGCGTATCTTCGCCGTAGAACCCGATCAGCATGTCCGACCCCGCATTGCCCGACAACATGTCGTTATCGCCGCGCCCGTTGAGCGTATCATTCCCCGTGCCGCCCATCAGCGTGTCATCGTCAAAGCCGCCGTTCAGATAATCATTGGCCGTCCCGCCCCGCAACAGATCGGCCCCGTCGCCGCCCAAAAGGCGGTCGGCCCCGCTTTGCCCATCTAGCGTGTCATTGCCCAGACTACCGTAGAGCGTATCGGCCCCGTCACCGCCGCTGAGCGCATCATTGCCGCCATTCATGCTGCCCGTCAGCGCATCGCCATAAAGCACGTCATCGCCCGCACCGCCGAACAGCACGTCATCGCCGACGACACCGACAAATCCCGTTTGCGCGTCGCCATACAACGTATCCGCGCCTGCTCCGCCATACAGCGTATCACTACCGCCCGTCAGGTTGCCTGTGCTGCTGAGAATGTCTCCGACCAGCAGATCGTCGCCACCATCCCCATACAGAACATCCGCGCCACCGATTACAGCGGCGAAAGAGGTCAGCATGTGCAGGTCCCCCACGACAATGTCGTTGTCCGCCCCGCCAAACAAACGGTCATCGCCGCCTGAGAAATTGCGGTTCGTCTCGTTCACATCGCCGTAAATGCTGTCCTCGCCCGACCGCCCGCTCAGCGTGTCATCGCCCATTGATGTGGCACCACCGGTCCACAACCGGTTGATATCACCGACCAAAAGGTCGCTTCCGCTGCCTGTATAGATGCGGTCCGCGCCGCCACTAAAGGCGATCGTGTTTTGCGCAATATCGGCATCGCCGAAATATCGGCTGTCGCCTGTTGCGGCGCTGGTCGTGGTCAACAAATCGTTGCCCGCGTTAAACGCGCCACTGCCCCCCGCAACAGAAGCATCGCCATAGATCGCGGTGGCGCCGCCTGCCGTCAAAAGGACAGTATCAGCCCCGCCCGCAAAGCTCGTATTGTCGATGAAATTAGCATCCCCCGATACCGTATAGCCATGCAAAGAGCCTGCGGCCCCCGTGAACACATCCGCGCCCCCCGTGGAGGCCGCCGCCCCGTTGATCACGCCGACATCGCCTACAAAATCTACGGATGCGGGCACGCCGACAAACAATGTCTCGGTGTATTCATCGTCGCCTCCGGTAAAGGTCGCCCCCGCGAAAACATCCCCCGCATCCCCCCAGACAAAGCGAAAGCCGCCAACGAACGTATCATCCCCCGCGACCAGTGTCGCACTGCCAAGCACCTGCCCCGCATCGCCGACCAAGCGTTGCTGATCACCGCCGCCGCCTGTCATCGTATCATTCAGGCTGATGACCGTGGCGCCTGCCTCAACGGCCACAAGATCGCCGAATACCTGCATGACCCCGTTTGTGGCCCCGAACAAAAAGCTGTCACTGCCAATCGCCGCCGCCGCATAGACCGCACGGTGGGCCACCGCGTCAGGCACGCTGCCAATCAGGCTGGCGTCAATAGAGACGCCCGTTATGACCAGATCGGGATTGATCTCATCCGTGTTGTCCGCTGCAATCTCCAGCGTGGTAATGGTCCCCGTATAGGGGTTCGCCCCGCCCACAAAGCCGAGGCCTATGCCCGAAATCTCGATGTCATCGCTGGTAATGCTGCCGCCGTTCAAGAACGAAAACATGCCGCCATTTTCAACGGTTTCGGCAAAGCCGTAGTTGAAAATACTCGCGGAAAGGTCCAACGGCACATTGGCCGCAGTAAAGTCAAACGTCGCCATGGTATGTCTCTCCAAAATAATCCGCCCGAAAATACAAAAGGGGCGATGGCGTCACGCTAACCTTTGGCGTGGCCCTTGGAAAGCGACAGCTATTTGGCCTCTGACACGGCGGATCGACTCACACACGCTGAGCGCGACACACAGCATTGTTAAGTATTAGTTAACCTAAGCGCCTTTTCCTGAAACGAAGCCCGTGTCAATTTCCGACAGATTTTGCGTGTCCTATCTGTAAACTCCATTGGAGAATGTATCGTGGCAACAACGACAAATGTGATCAATGGCGGCCTTGCCTTTAACGAAGTCGGCGGGGACCCCACTGGTACACCGGGTTTTGACGCAGATGGCAGCGGCACCATCAGCGCGTTCTCGGATGAATTTATCGAAATCATCAATGTATCGGGCGCGCCCATATCGCTTGCCAATGTGCAAATCTGGGAAGACCAGCTGGTGCACAGTTTCGCGGGCGGGACTTTGGGCGCGGGCGAAGTGTTGGTGGTTTTGGACAATACTGCAGACCTCGCGGCAGCGCAGGCCGCAAACCCCACCGCGACAATCGTGTTGGCGAGTGGAACAATGTCGCTTGCGAACTCAGGTGACGGGCTTGCATTGGTCGACACGGCGTCGGGCGATTATGTTGCGCTCAATTACGGGGATGCCGTGGGCGGGGATCAGGCCGCAAGCTCCCCCTCCTTCCCCGGGACCAATCTGATCGGGACGGACGATGTCGCGCTCACCCCTGATGGTCAATCAATCCAACGGGCGCCGAGCGGGGATGACAATATCGTTGCTGACGACGCGACGCCCGGCTTGCTTTGTTTTGCGCCAGGCACGCTCATCCAAGGGCCGGACGGGGAAGTCGCTGTAGAAACCCTTGAAATCGGGCAGCAAATCCTGACGGCCTCTGGTCAGGTTTGTGAGGTTTTGTGGCTTGGCCGACAGACCGTGCAACCCGGCCATAGCGCCGTGCCCGCCGCGTTGGAACCAGTCCGTTTGCGCAAGGGGGCCTTGGGCGGTGGCCTGCCGCACAGTGATCTGATTGTGACGGCCGATCACGGCATGGTCATTGATGACATGATCATTAACGCGGGAAGCCTTGTGAACGGCCCGACCATCGAATGGGTGCCTGCCGCCGAATTGCCACCCCGCATGACCTACTACCATATCGAGACCGCGCAGCACGACGTGATCCTTGCGAATGGCGCACCGACAGAAACCTTCATTGACTATGTCGGGCGGCAGAGCTTTGACAACTATCAGGAGTATGTCGATCTATATGGCTATGAGCGGATGATTCCGGAAATGACGCACAGGCGCATTTCGGCCAGACGGCTGCTGCCACCGCATATCCGCACACGTTTCGGCATCGCAATTTGTGATGGCGCGGTGGAGGGTGAATTCCCCCAAATCATACAAGACCTCAGCGCTGCGTGACGGGGTGATCTTTTAAGAGGTGTGAAGGTTTCAGGGCGTCTCCGATCAGCATGGCTTTGCGTTGCGGTCCGTGCGATTTCCAGATGAGACGGACCTGAGAATTTTCGCACCGCTGCGCACCGCCGTGATCGGCACCTGATGATGTGGCAGCGGGACTTCAGGCCAGTGTTGCATCGACTTGTATTTTGAAACCATAGGATGTGGTGCGGGCGGTGGGACTCGAACCCACACGGGCACAAGGCCCAACAGATTTTAAGTCTGGTATGTCTACCATTCCATCACGCCCGCAGCCAGCGCACCATACAAAGCCACAGCGCGGTGTAAACATCTCAAATGCCTTCGCCCGCCGTCCCAGCGCGGCACCTTGGGCCGACAGCACGGCCTTTGGCAGCCGCGAGTTGTTTGCCACTGCCTCTTGCACGTGGGTCCGCGATTGTGTGGTCATATTCTGTCGGATGTGGCACCGCCCCTCAGGTCCCCTCTGACAGCATCACTTCCTTCACCGCCTCCATTGCAACATAGGTCGAGGTAGAGGCCACATGGGGCAGGATGGAAATCGTATCGCCCAGAAAGGCGCGGTAGCTGGCCATGTCCCGCGTGCGCACCTTTAGCAGGTAGTCGAAATTGCCTGCGATCATATGGGCTTGTTCAATCTGCGGCACGCGGGCAACCGCCGCGTTAAAAGACCGCAAAGCAGCTTCGCGCGTGTCACTCAGGCGCACCTCGACAAAGGCGACGTGGTCAAGGCCAAGACGGATCGGGTTCAACATCGCACGGTAGCCCAGAATGACACCGTTTTCCTCTAGCCTGCGCAGCCGCGCCTGCGTCGGGGATTTCGACAGGCCGATGCGTTTGGCAAGCTCGGTAATGCTGATGCGCCCGTCCTCGGCCAACCGCGCCAGAATCGCCTGATCGAACCGGTCCAGATCAGAAGTGTTTTGCATCATACATCCCCCCAACATCGGTGATATCGTCTGTGAATAGCTACATCAAAAGTGAACATGCCTGCAAATCAACCGATATACTAGGAAAAATCACACCTTGTGGAGAGATCAAATGGCCCGTGACACATCCCCTTCCCTGCGCACAACGATTGATACAGCAACCTATGCCGACGTGAACAGCGTTTTGGCCTCCTTGATTAATACCGCCGCGCTGACAGCGCAGGACCGCGCGGCGATCTGCGCCGCTGCCGCCGATCTGGTGCGCGACATTCGCGGCACCACAGCACCCGGCATGATGGAGGTGTTTCTGGCTGAATACGGTCTGTCCACCGACGAAGGTGTGGCCCTGATGTGTCTGGCCGAGGCGCTGCTGCGCGTGCCCGACGCCGAGACGATGGATGCATTGATCGAAGACAAAATCGCGCCCTCCGACTGGGGCCGCCACTTGGGTCATTCGACCTCGACCATGGTGAACGCCTCGACGTGGGCTTTGATGCTGACGGGCCGTGTGCTGGACGATGAACAACCCGGCCCCGTGCGCCACCTGCGCGCCGCGATCAAACGCATGGGCGAGCCGGTGATCCGCACCGCCGTGGCCCGCGCCATGCGCGAAATGGGCCGCCAGTTTGTGCTGGGCGAAGACATCAAAGGCGCGATGAAACGCGCCGCAGGGATGGAGGCCAAAGGCTTTACCTATTCCTACGACATGCTCGGCGAAGCCGCCCGCACCGAGGCCGACGCCCGCCGCTACCACCTGAGCTATTCCGACGCGATCTCGTCGATTGCGCGGGGCTGCACCGAGGACGACATCCGCAAAAACCCCGGTATCTCGGTCAAGCTGTCGGCGCTGCACCCGCGCTATGAGGTAGCGCAGGAAGAGGCGGTGATGACCGATCTGGTCCCGCGGTTGCGTGCGCTGTGCCTGCTGGCCAAATCTGCGGGCATGGGCCTGAATGTCGACGCGGAAGAGGCCGACCGCCTTGGCCTCTCGCTCGACGTAATTAACGCCGTGATGTCCGAGCCCGCGCTGGCAGGATGGGAGGGGTTCGGCATCGTCGTACAAGCCTACGGCCCGCGTGCAGGCCACGTGATCGACGCGCTGTATAACATGGCGCAAACCCACGACCGCCGCATCATGGTGCGTCTGGTCAAAGGCGCCTATTGGGATACAGAAATCAAGTTGGCTCAGGTCGAGGGCGTGGACGGCTTTCCGGTGTTCACACGCAAAGCGGCCACTGACGTCAGCTACATCGCCAATGCCCGCAAGCTGCTGGGCATGACCGACCGGATCTATCCGCAATTCGCCACCCATAACGCCCATACTGTCGCCGCCGTACTGCACATGGGGCAAGACAAAGAAGTCTATGAATTCCAGCGCTTGCACGGCATGGGCGAAACGCTGCATAACATCACACTCCAGAAACACGGGGCACGCTGTCGCATCTATGCGCCCGTGGGCGCGCACAAAGACCTGCTCGCCTATCTGGTGCGGCGCTTGCTGGAAAACGGGGCCAACTCCAGCTTCGTCAACCAGATCGTGGACGAGGACGTGGCCCCCGAAGAGGTCGCCGCCGACCCGTTCGCCAAGCTCGAAGACAGCGTGCCGACCATCCCTACAGGCCCCGAAATTTTCCGCCCCCTGCGCGCAAATGCCATCGGTTTTGACCTCGCCCACACCCCCACATTGACCGCGATCGAGCGCGCCCGCACGCCCTTTGCCGCAGCCACATGGACAGCCAAGCCGCTGATCGCGGGCGGAACGAAAGGGGGCGATGCCCAAGATGTCCAGGACCCCACCGGCGGCACCTCCCCCGGCGTGGTCCACCCCGCCACGCCTGCGGATGTCGCCGCAGCACTGGACGCCGCAACCCCGTGGGACGCGTCATTGGACGAACGCCGCTGCGCCCTGCGGCGCGCCGCCGACATCTACGAGGAACGCTATGGCGAGATTTTCGCCCTGCTGACCCGCGAGGCAGGCAAAGGACTGCCCGACTGCGTGGCCGAATTGCGCGAAGGCGTGGACTTCTTGCGCTACTATGCCGCGCAAGCGACCAACACGCCCGCCGCAGGCCTGTTCACCTGCATCTCGCCGTGGAACTTCCCCTTTGCCATCTTCCTGGGCCAGATCAGCGCGGCGCTGGCCGCAGGCAACGCGGTGCTTGCAAAACCCGCTGAACAAACCCCGCTGATCGCCCATCTGGCCATCGAGGTCCTGCACGAAGCCGGCGTACCAGTCACTGCCCTGCAACTGTTGCCAGGCGACGGCGCTGTGGGTGCGGCACTCACCTCCGACGCCCGCATCGGTGGCGTGGCCTTCACCGGCTCCACCGCCACAGCCCAGCGCATCCGCGCCGCCATGGCCGACAATTGCGCCCCCGGCACGCCCCTGATCGCCGAGACAGGCGGCCTAAACGCCATGATCGTCGACAGCACCGCCCTGCCCGAACAAGCAGTCCAAGCCATCATCGAGAGCGCCTTTCAATCCGCAGGCCAGCGGTGTTCCGCCCTGCGCTGCCTCTATGTTCAGGAAGACATCGCCGAGCCGTTCCAAAAGATGCTCATCGGCGCGATGGAAGCGCTGCGCATCGGCAACCCGTGGCTGCTCAGCACAGATGTCGGCCCCGTCATCGACGAGACCGCCCGCGCAGGCATCGCAGCCCACATCGACGCGGCTCGCGCCGACGGTCGCATCCTCGCCGAACTGCCCACGCCGGACACAGGCACCTATATCGCCCCAACCCTGATCAAAGTCGCGGGCATCCACACGCTGGAGCGTGAAATCTTCGGACCCGTCCTGCATATGGCAACCTTCAAGGCCGAGGAACTGGACGATGTGATCGACGCCATCAATGCCACAGGCTACGGCCTGACCTTCGGCCTGCACACCCGCATCGACGACCGCGTGCAACACGTCTCGGAGCGGATCGAGGCGGGCAACATCTACATCAACCGCAACCAGATCGGCGCCATTGTGGGCAGCCAGCCCTTCGGCGGCGAAGGCCTCTCGGGCACAGGCCCAAAAGCAGGCGGCCCCAACTACCTGCCCCGCTTCTCGGCCCCCGATCTGGCACCTGTGGCCCCTTCATGGGACAAAGACGCAGACCTGCCCGCCCTGCCCGACGCCCATCGCCACATCCTCGACACAATGTCGCTGCCGGGCCCCACAGGCGAAAGCAACCGCCTCTCTACCCTGCCGCGCACGGCCCTTTTGTGCGCAGGTCCCGGTGTCGACACCGCACGCGCCCAGAAACAAGCGGTCGAGGCATTGGGCGGCATTGCGGTCATGGCAACAGGCAAAATCGCACCCGACGCCCTCACCACAGGCCCCGACTTCGGCGGCGTCCTGTGGTGGGGCGACGCCGACACAGCCCGCGCCTACGACCAAGCGCTTGCCAAACGCACAGGCGCGATCATCCCCCTGCTGCGCGGCCTGCCCGACACTGCCCGCGTGCGTCAGGAGCGCCACGTCTGCGTCGACACCACAGCCTCGGGCGGCAACGCAGCCCTGCTGGGCGCCTCCGCCTAAGCCAACAGAGGCCGCACATCACACGAAAGCTGATGTGCGGCCCCCTCTCAACCCGTATTTCTTTATTTTGCCCTTAAACTCAATCCCGTACTCGCCCCCGCGCATCCGCCCACAAACCGGACGCCCCCTTGACGCCCCCAGCGCAATCACCCACCTTGCGCTGAAATGTTTCCCATCCGTGATCATAACCCCTCGGGCCGTGTGCCTTACGTGACCTACGCGCTGATGGCCGCCAACATCGGCATCTTTCTCAGCATGTTGCCCACCGCAGGGGACGAGCGCGCCTTGGCGCAGCTCTACTACGACTACGCCTTGCTGCCCCGCCGCATCATGGAGGGTGACGGCTACGGCGCACTGATCAGCTCGCAGTTTCTGCACGCAGGATGGGGCCATATCGCGGGAAATATGCTGTTTCTGTGGATCTTCGGCGACAACATCGAGGACGAGATGGGCCATGGGCCCTATCTGGGTTTTTACCTGATCGCAGGTGCGCTGTCCGGCTATGCACACGTGCTGTCCGACCCTACTTCGTTTGTGCCGACAGTCGGCGCATCTGGGGCTATTGCAGGGGTCATGGGCGCGTATCTGCTGCTTTTCCCCAAAGCACGGGTGGACGTGCTGTTCTTTATCAAGATTTTTGCCATCCCTGCGTGGATCATGCTGATGCTCTGGTTCGGCATGCAGTTCATTGGCGGCATCGGCACCGCAGCGGGCACAGGCGGCGTGGCCTATTGGGCGCATGCAGGTGGCTTTGTCGCGGGCTTGCTGCTGGCCTTGCCGCTATGGCTGAAACGCGGCGGGCCGCGGTTCTGGCAGGCCACGGACGGCCACCCGCCACATCCCCCTGCCCGTTACGAGATGCCAAAGGTCAAACGTAAATGAGCCTTTCGATCACGGCCACCTGTCACTGCGGCGCGGTCGAGCTTATCGGCCATGCGCCAAACGGCTATGATGATGCAGCGCGGTGCAATTGTTCGTTTTGCAAACGCAGACAGGCCGCCAATATCGAGGTGACATCAGCCACGCTAAAAGTCACAAAGGGCGCGGAGAACCTTGGGCTCTACAGCTTTGGCACCCATACCGCGCAGCACTATTTCTGCAAAACATGCGGCATATACACACATCACCAAACGCGGTCCAACCCGTTGATCTGTGGCGTTAATCTGGGCTGTATCGACGCGACACACCCGCTTGAACATGAGCCGATCGCGTGGCGCGACGGGATCAATCACCCGTCGGACCGCACCTGATACCTTAGCCGCGTACGACTTTGGCAAAGCTGCTAAAGATCGCCTCGTTCGCCGCGATGATCTCTCCGTCTTGCAGCACATCACCACGCGGGTTGATCGGCTCGACCAAGCCGCCCGCCTCTTTCGCGATAATCACGCCTGCGGCCAGATCCCAGACGTTCAAACGCCGCTCCCAAAAGCCGTCATACCGGCCCGCCGCCACATAAGCGAGGTCAAGCGCTGCCGCCCCCCAGCGCCGCACACCCGCACAGGCGGGGG
Source organism: Sulfitobacter aquimarinus (assembly GCF_040149565.1). NCBI lineage: Bacteria > Pseudomonadati > Pseudomonadota > Alphaproteobacteria > Rhodobacterales > Roseobacteraceae > Sulfitobacter > Sulfitobacter aquimarinus. The sequence continues at coordinate 67,807 of NZ_JBEFLO010000007.1, read as the reverse complement.
CAAGACGCGCCAGATCCTGCAATGTATGCGGCAGGTCGCCACGGCCCCCGAAAGGAATGCCCGTCGCAAAGATTGATTCAATCATCCTGTGACGGCCCGACACCCGCAAGCGGCTCTCGTTCAGCCACGCGCCAGAGCCTTTTTCGGCATAAAACATCTCGTCCTTGGCGGCATCGAACACAACGCCCGCTACGATCTGGCCCTTATGCTCAAGCGCTATGGACACAGCCCAATGGGGCAACCCGTGCAGGAAATTCGTGGTCCCGTCCAGCGGATCGACGATCCAGCGGCGTGTGGGGTCTTCGCCCTCTTCCTCGCCGCCCTCTTCCGCGATCCAGCCATAGGTGGGCCGCGCGCCGCGCAGCTCGTCCTTGAGCAGCTTTTCGGCGTTCAGATCGGCACGGCTGACAAAATCACCCGCCCCTTTCATCGAAACTTGCAACTGCTCGACTTCGCGAAAGTCCTTGACCAAAGAGCGGCCAGCGCTGCGCGCAGCTTTGATCATGATGTTAAGATTTGCACTGCCAACCATGTCACACGGGCCTTTTTCTAATGGGGATCAGCGCCCTCATAGGACGTCCCCCTGCGAATGCCAATAGCCTGTGACGCAGCGTGCGACTTGTATGCAGTTTGTACTACGATACCGTGCACAAAACTCAAAGGAGAATACCAATGTCCGAGATGATGAAACAAATCGCGCTGGCCAGCCGCCCTGACGGCGCGCCAACGCCCGAAAACTTCCGCCTCGAAGAGCTGCCGATCCCCACACCGGGCGACGGCGAAGTGCTGGTGCGCGTCCACTACATGTCCCTCGACCCCTATATGCGCGGCCGCATGGATGACGCAAAATCCTATGCCGCCAACATTCCCGTAGATGGCAAGATGGAGGGTGGCTCGGTCGGAGAGATCATCGCCTCCAACGCCGAGGGTTTTGAAGTAGGCGAGTTTGTGATGGGCGGCTTTGGCTGGGCCACACATTCGGTCGCACCTGCCGCGGGGCTGGCCAAGATTGACCCCAACACCGCCCCCCTCACCTATGCGCTTGGTGTGCTGGGCATGCCGGGTCTGACGGGCTGGTACGGGTTGACCGAACTGGGCAAACCAAAAGCAGGCGAGACTCTGGTTGTCGCCGCGGCCACCGGTCCCGTGGGATCAATGGTCGGGCAAATCGCCAAATCCATGGGCCTGCGCACCGTGGGCATCGCAGGCGGCGCGGACAAATGCAAAACCGCTGTCGAGCATTTCGGCTTTGACGTCTGCCTTGACCACCGCGCCTATGAAACCGCCTCCGAATTGCGCAAAGCCATCAAGGAAGCGGCCCCTAAAGGCGTCGACATCTACTTTGAAAACGTTGGCGGCAAGGTCCTTGATGCTGTCCTGCCCCTGATGAACCCGCACGGCCGCATCCCGATCTGCGGCATGATCGCATGGTATAACGAAGGCGGCCTTGGCGCAGATGCGATCGAGAAATCCCTCTCGGCGCCGAAGCTGTGGCGCACGATTTTGGTGAATTTCCTGAGCGTGAACGGCTTTATCATCTCCAACCACTGGGACCGCATGGGCGACTTCCACAAAGCGGTCGGCCCGATGATCGCCAGCGGCGAGGTCAAGGTCCAGGAAGACATCACCGAGGGCCTGGAAAACGCCCCCGACGCCTTCATCAAGTTGCTGACAGGCGGCAATGTCGGCAAGGCCATCGTCAAGGTGATCTAAGGCACCCCTCCCGCGCCGCCTGTTTTGGGTGGCGCGGGGCAGTTCCTTGCGGAGATGCAGCGAATGGCGAGTTCGAGCCCAACTTGACCGATGTTGCGTAAAACCCAAAGGCTGCTTTGCGAATTGTTATCGCTTGATAGACCATACCATCGCGGTCTCGTAACCAGCAGATTCCAGCAACTCAACCTTGGAAGTCCATCCCGCTGGACAGACGACGAAGGCGGCTCCTATACCACGGTTGGCAAAGGCCATTTCGGCCGCGCGCAACAACGACTTGGAAGCCTCGCACCCTCGGTCAAGAGCCGACGGGTTGGCCAGTTCGGGGTGATAGTAGTCATCAATCACACCTGTGCCCGTGATGTCATGGGCCGGGGGGAAATGCAGCCGTGAGGCGGGCTGTGCGATGATATAGCCCTGCAAATCCTCTGACTCGCCCTGAACCATCATATCCCTATCGCGGAGCGTTAGGCTCCTCGTCATCCAAGCCGAAAAACGTGGGTCAGCTTCCGGGTGAATTTCCCAGAAAGGGTCGATGTCAAACAAAACCTGCCGGTTTTCGGCGCTGCGTGCGACGATACCCGGAATATCGGCTTCCGTCGCTTGTCGCACACCCGCGGGCGTACCGTGATCGCCAAGGTCACTGCGCGATAGATAAAGCGTCAGAGGCTCATAACCGCTTACTTCAAATGCGCTTCGCCAAACTTCGCCCGCCACGTAGGATGCCAGTTTAATCCGGGCACCGGCTTCGTGCAGGGCTTCCTCGGCTACGGTCAACAGGCTCTCTAACGTGCCGCTTCGCGCATTGGTGGCAATAAAAGAGTCGGGCAGGATCAGTCCCGGCGCGCCGAACGAGCCTGCATAGATCGGGGGGACAGGCAGCATCATCGCATGAATCACACCCATGATCCGACCCCCATCCTCTGCGACATGCCAAAACTGTTGAAAGGGTTGTTGCTCGGCCGTCAGCGCAAATGTCAGTGCTTTCTTGATCTGCGCGGGCGCGTCGTCTGCCATCTTCCAGAGGATGCCATCCTGTGCATGGCGTTCCTTTGCATCCAGCATGAGGAGCTCGATCAAGCGAGGTATGTCGTCAGCTGTCACTGGTCGGATTGTCTGGGTCATCGCCTTGTCCTATCTACCTATTGTAGGGTGCTGCTTGCCCGCTTTTATCGGCCGCATCGACCAAATTGACAAAGCAGGATAATTCCATCAGCGTTTAGAAAATCTATCGCCTCTGGGGAATTGAATGAAGAATGTGAACCTGAACGCGCTACGGGTTTTCTCTATCGTCGCATCGCACGGGAATTTGCAACGCGCGGCTGAAGAGTTGAACCTATCGCGTGGTGCGATCTCGCAGCGGATCAAGCAGCTCGAGATCGAGCTGGGGGTGGTTCTTCTCGTGCGTGGCGCACGCGGTGTCTCGTTAACACCGGAGGGTGAGCGCTGTCATGCGGCGATGGAAGACGCTTTGGCGATACTCGACACTGCCTTGGTGAGCATCGGCGAGGACGGTGATCGTGTCACGCTACACCTTGGGTCTTCCACAGCGACGAAATGGCTGATGCCCCGGATGGACGCTTTCACTGCCAGGTTTCCAAAAGTATCCCTCACCACACAGGTTCATGAGCAAATTCTGGCACGCAGTCTGGGCCGGAATGAGATCGCGATCTGGCCAGGCAAAGCGCCCGACACGAATACAGCTCACGGATCGCGCCGCCTTGCCGACATTCGCCTTGTTGCCGTGTGCAGCCCTGACTTTCTGCGACCAGACTGGCCGATAGGGCTGGAGACGCTGCTGACGATGCCGCTGCTTCAGGATGCGCACCGACGGTGGGAGAAGCTGATCCGTGAAACCGGATATGGAAACATGCACAAGTTGCTCAACTTCGACCGATCTGCCTTGGCTCTTGATGCTGCTATTGGTGGTCACGGGATTGCTATCGCGCCGACCTACATGGTGGAGAACGATCTGCGGTCAAAGAAACTGGTAGAGATTTGGGTCGATCCCGAACCCTCAGACGATGGGCTCTACATCTCATGGGCAAAGGGCCACTCGGGTCAGACGCGCATGAAACGGATCGTTGAATGGATCGCTTCAGAGTTCAAGTGAGGCGGACCTTTGGTTCAAAAAGGCGAACGGCGGCAAAGTCCCGCAAAGCCGCCCTTCCCCTCACACCGCCTGCAGCTTGCGCGCCTCAATCCCCGCCAGCCCCAGCAACTCTTGCATAAACGGCTTTTCGCGGTCTTCACTGCGGATCGCCGCATAAAGCCTGCGGGTGACACCCTGCGCCGTCAAAGGCCGCGTGACGTAGTCGGAGGAATATTTCACCTCCCGCACCACCCAATCGGGCAGAACCGAGACGCCACGGTTGGAGGCAACCAGCAGCAAGATTACCGCCGTCAGTTCCACTTGCCGGATCGCCGCGGGCTCTACCTTGGCGGGGATCAAAAGCTGGCTGAACACATCCAGCCGCGTGCGCTCAACCGGATAGGTAATCAGCGTCTCGCCGCGAAAGTCCTCGGCCTCGACAAAAGTTTTTTGCGCCAGCGGATGCGCGGCCGAAGCCACGAATACCGCATTATAGTCAAAGAGTTCGATAAACTCGACGCCCGCAATCTCTTCGGGATCGGAGGAGATCACCAGATCGACCTCTTGGCGCAGCAGCGCGGGCAGCGCGTCAAACGCCAGACCGGGGCGGATGTCGACGTCCACTTCGCCAAAGCTGCGGCGGAATTGTTCGAGCACGGGGAACAACCATTCGAAACAGGCGTGACATTCAATGGCGATATGCATCCGCCCCGTGCTGCCGTCGCGCAAGCCGCTGAATTCATCCTGCAAGGCCGCCACTTGGGGCAAGACCTGATGCGCCAGTTTCAACAGGCGTTGGCCCGCTGGCGACAGTTTCAGCGGTTTGGAGCGGCGCACAAACAATTCGACCCCCGCCTGATCCTCCAACCCTTTTACCTGATGGCTCAGCGCGCTTTGCGTGATGTTCATCATTTCGGCGGCCCGCGCCAGCCCGCCCGCCTCGTGGATGGCTTGGATTGTGCGCAGATGGCGGAATTCGATGTGCATGGGGCGGGCTTTCTATATGGTGTTGTCCTCATGTTGTTTGTGAATGATATGAATTTGCTTCACAACCCGTGACGTGCGAAAAAGGGCGCAGTTATAAAAGGACTGCCGCTATGACCTCTCCCGCCGTTTCGTTCGAAGTTTTCCCGCCCAAATCCGTCGATGCGGCGTTTCGGCTGTGGGACACGGCGCAGTCGTTGGCCCCACTGGCGCCACGCTTTTTCTCGGTCACCTATGGCGCGGGCGGCAGTACGCGGGATCTGACGCACGATGCGGCGCATGTGCTGCACCGCACGTCCGGCCTGCCCGTTTCCGCGCATCTGACATGTGTCGGGGCCACAGCCGCCGAGACGATTGAAACAGCCGAGAAATTCCACGCGGCAGGCGTAACCGACATCGTCGCCCTGCGCGGCGATCCCGCAGACGGGGCCGAACGTTTTACCCCGCACCCCGAGGGGTTTGCCAACTCGGTCGAGTTGATCGAAGCGTTGGCCCTGATGGATAAATTCACCATCCGCGTCGGTGCCTATCCGCAAAGCCACCCGGACGCGGTGAGCCAGCACGCCAACATCCAATACCTCAAACGCAAATTCGACGCGGGCGCCGATGAGGCGATCACCCAGTTCTTTTTCGAGGCAGAAGATTTCCTGCGCTTTCGCGACCAATGTGCGGCAGCGGGCATCGACAAACCCATCGTGCCCGGCATCCTGCCGATCACCAACTGGACCTCGGCCCGCGCCTTTGCGGCCCGCTGCGGCGCGAAAATCCCCGAGTGGATGGAAGAAGCCTACCGCGCAGCCCAGCGCGACGACCGCACGGCGCTGTTGTCTACCGCCCTGTGCACCGAGCTGTGCAGCACGCTGATGGATGAGGGCGTCGATGCGCTGCACTTCTACACGCTCAACCGTGCCGATCTGACCCGCGACATCTGCCGCGCCTTGGGTGTGACACCGCAGACCGCCCTGTCGAACGTGGCGTAACAGCTTGAACTTGCGCGGGTGGCGGACCTAATGTCGGGGAACCACCCCCCGAAACGGAGCCTGCCCATGCCGCGCCTTGCCACTTCGCCCGATGACCTGCTTAGCCCGCAAGAGGCACTGAAGCTGTCGGGTCTGGAATACATGCAATCCATTCTGGACGGCACAAATCCGGGCCCGCCGATTGGGGCGACGATGGGCTATATCCTGCATAGCGTAGAGAAAGGTCGCTGCGTGTTTCGCGGCGCGCCGCAGTTCAACGTGACCAACCCGATGGGCACGGTGCATGGCGGCTGGTACGGCACGCTACTGGACAGTGCGATGGCCTGCGCCGTGATGACAGGGGTGCCGAAGGGCTCTGTCTATACGACGTTGGAATATAAGATTAATATCTTGCGATCTATCCCGCTGGGTATGCAGATCGACTGTGTCGGGCAAACCGATCATGTCGGTCGCTCAACAGGCGTGGCACATGGCGAAATCCGAGGCGTGGAGGATGGCAAGCTCTATGCCACAGGCTCAACCACCTGCATCGTGATGAAAGTCGCCTGATGCGGGCGCGGAAAATTTGAATTTTCCGGTCGGAATTTTCGAAAATTCCGCCCCCCGGCCGCATCCCTAGTGCAACATGCTTGTATCGAGTGCGATGTCGTAGCCACGCGCCAAAGCTTTGCAATAGTCGACCCAGTCGCGAAACTCGGTCTTGAACGCCATGGAGTACCCCATCGACACCCATTCATCCTGTTTGCTTTGATAGACGCGGCCCAGCTGCGTGGCATCCTGCCCCTCGCTTTGGCCCTTTTCCAGGGCCGCCTGATACATCAGATCAGCAGCATCGGCCAAATACCCTTTGTGCGGCTGGCGCGAGACATGGCTTTCCATCACCTCCATCAATGCGCTGCATTGGGCCATGCCCCAACTGATCGGCTGTGCATGAACAGGTGTTGCAAACCCCGCCAACAGCGGCAATGCTATCAATAGGCTTCGTCGCATGGGCGGACTCCTTGCTTACGCGTATCCGCGAGGGGATACCGCGCAAGCAGGGCAGCTCTATGACCGGATCGTGGCGATTGCGGGCGGTGGCGTGTCTGCTGTTGGCGTTTGCACCGACGGGTGCACCTGCTCGGACGGGTCGGCCCCCACGACGCGCTTGCGTCGGGTCACCGCCAGCCGCGCCCAGCCGGCCCACATCCCGATGGAGGGGGCGGTTGCGTCCTGAGGGAAGCGCGCCTGCCACCCTTGGGGCAAGGGCAATCCTGCGGCCTGCGCCTGCTCTAACATCCACACCAGCGGCACGTTGGACAAAGGCCGCGCAAAGTGGCGCCCGCCCAGCTGACCGCCCACATCACCATGGCTGCCCCTGAACCACATCTGCGAGATTTGTTCAGGCCGCGCAGGATCACTGGTCCACAGCACGGGGCGGTACATCACCCGCGTCTCGTCCAGCGCCAGCGCGTGGCAGCCCCGCTTTACGCCCTTGCCAAGCTCATGATTGTGAAACGCATAGCGTGCCACGCTCAGCCGCCAGAAGATCGGAGCGTTGATGCCCAGTGATTTGACCGTATCCCAGACGCCGATCATCTCGATCGGGACCTCGCCACGGCAGTGCCGCGCCTTGAACGCCTGCACCGCAGGCCCGCTGCTGGCTTTCTCATACAGACGGTAGGCTTGGCGGATGTTCCGTTCTGTCGCGTCCGCGCGGGCCAGCAGGCCAACGCGGTCGATGATCCCCGCAAGCGAGCGCACGGCGTAAGCCCCGCGGGAATAGCCGATCAGATAGATCCTGTCGCCCTGACGGTAGCGCGAGGCAAGATAGCCATACGCCCGCTTGATCTGTCGGTTGATCCCCCGCCCCGACGCCACAGCGTGAAACGAGCGCCAGTCGTTCCACTGCAAACCCGGCTCATAATAGATCGAGATCTGCGATCCCATCTCTTGCGCCAACAGATAGGTCAGCCCCGCGTTCGTCTCGTATCCCCGATTGAGCGAGGACATAGTGCCATCAAGGATCACCAGATGGGTCTGCGGCCCGCGCACGGGGCCAAAGTCACTGTCCGGCCGCGTCCACAGGCGGCCGAACAGCCGCCTGAGCCGCGCAAAGCCCGTGTTATTCTGCGGCGATTGCGTCACCTTGCAACAGCTCCCACACTTTATGCGGCGTGAACGGCATATCCGCCTGCCGCACGCCGTGGTCCCACAGCGCGTCCTGTACCGCATTGGCCACTGCCGCCAACGCGCCCACGGTGCCTGCCTCGCCGCAGCCCTTCATGCCCATGACATTGGCAGTCGAGGGGACAGGCTCGCTTGTGAAATCGATATTCGGGATGTCGATGGCGCGGGGCATGGCGTAGTCCATGAAGGACGCGGTCAGCAATTGGCCGTCCTCGTCATAGACAACACGTTCCTGCAGCGCCTGCCCGATGCCTTGCACAACACCGCCATGCACCTGACCAATCGCCAGCAACGGGTTGATCAGGTTGCCGAAATCATCAACCACAGTATAGCGGTCGGTGGTCACGATGCCTGTTTCAGGGTCGATCACGACCTCGCAGATATGCACCCCGTTGGGGAAGCTGCGCGCCTCCAGCGTGGCCCGCGCATGATGCGTGGCCAGATCGTCGCGGCCCTTGGCGCGGGCCATATCCGCCACCTCCAGCATGGTGGGCGTCAGGTTTGACCCATCTGCGCGGAACCGCTCGTCGTCAAAGCTGATCTCGGAGGCGGGCACGCCCATCTCGTCCGCCAGAAAGGCGGTGAACGCGTCGGTAATCACCGCCACGGTCGCCAGCGTCGCGTTGTTCTGCGTCGTGACCGAGCGTGAGCCGCCCGTGCCGCCACCCTTGGCGATCAGGTCACTGTCGCCTTGGATCACGCGGATCGCCTCCATCGGAATGCCTGTCTGGTCGCTCAGGAACTTGGCATAGACTGTCTCATGCCCCTGCCCGCCCGATTGCGTGCCGACCAAAATCTCGACCGTGCCATCCTCAAGGAAGTTGACCTTGGCCCCTTCACTGGGATCGCCCAGAATGCTTTCGATATAGTAACACAGCCCCGTGCCGCGCAGCAGGCCGCGTTTGGCATCCGCATCGCGCCGCGCGGCAAAGCCTGCGGCATCCGCCTCCAGCGCGCCGCGTGTCAGCACCTTGTCGAAATCGCCCACGTCATATGTCTCGCCTGTGGCGGCGGCATAGGGGAACTGGTCGGGCTTGATAAAGTTGATGCGGCGCAGCTCCCACGGGTCCACGTTCAGTTCGCGGGCGGCGCGGTCCATGACACGCTCCAGCACATAGATCGCCTCGGGGCGGCCCGCGCCGCGATAGGCATCGACCTGTACGGTGTTGGTATAGTAGCCCTCGACCTGCAAATACGTCGTTTGCACATCGTAGACGCCCATCAGCACACGGCTGAACAGCGTCGTCTGGATCGGCTGGCCAAACTGGCTGTTGTACGCGCCCAGATTGCACTTGGTGCGCACACGGTAGGCGGTAATCTTGTTGTTCTCGTCAAACGCCAGCTCGGCGGTCGAGACCAGATCACGCCCGCCATTATCGCTCAGCATGGCTTCGGTCCGCTCGGACATCCAATGCACGGGGCGGTCCAGCACGCGAGCGGCGTGGCAGACAAGGTAGTATTCGGGATAGGCCATCGACTTCATGCCAAAGGCCCCGCCTGTGTCGGGGTTGGTCACGCGCACGTTTGCCTCGTCCAGCGCGAAGGCTTTGACCAGATTGCCCTTCGGCACCCAGACGCCTTGGCCGTTGTTGGCCAGATGCAGGCGCGTGCCGTCCCATTCCGCAAAACAGCCCCGCGGCTCGATCGAGTTTACGATGATGCGGTTGTCATCCACCTCAAGCGACACGGTCTTGGCCGCCGCTTTGAACGCGGCCTCGGTTGCGGCCTCGTCGCCCATGCCCCAGTCAAAGGCGCAGTTGTCGGGCGCTTCGGCGTGCAGCGTCTCGCCGCCCCGTTCAACAGAGGTTTTGGCGGGCAGCTCGTCCGCGTCGAACATGATCAGCTCTGCGGCATCGCGGGCTTGGTCATAGGTGTCGGCGACCACCATCGCCACAGGCTCGCCCACATAGCGGACCTTGTCCTTGGCAAGGATGGGACGCAGGGGGGCCGCGCCTTGGGTGCCGTCGCGGTTCTTGACCGTGGCCCCCGCCATGGCGATGTTCACGCCAGCGGCCTCCAGATCGGCGCAGGTCACCACCAGATGCACGCCCTCGGCGGCGATGGCTTCGCTCACGTCCAGTTCGGAAATCACGCCGTGCCCGATGGGCGAGCGGAAGATATAGGTAGCCAGCGCCCCGTCAGGTGCGATGTCATCGACATAGCGCCCCTCACCGGTCAAAAACCGCAAATCCTCCACCCGTGATATAGGCTGGCTTTTCCCGAACTTTTCCATCGCAGTAATCCCTTCAAAGGCGCAAATCTTTTTCACCCCCGAACTTAGACGACCCGCCCGAAGTGTCCAGAGATGGCAGAGCCTTGCACCGACAAATCGCACCATTGGCAGTGGTTGGCGGCTGCGGATCGCTGCACACCCTTCCCTCAGGCCCCGCGCTGCGCTACATCACCCCCGAAAGACACCAAAGAAAGCTGCGATCATGGCACTCGACAAAAACTTCGACGCAAAAACAGCCGAAAGCAGGCTTTACGCCGCTTGGGAAGAGGCGGGCTGCTTTACCGCAGGCGCGAACGCGACCCGCGCCGAGACATACAGCGTCATGATCCCGCCGCCCAACGTCAACGGCTCGCTGCATATCGGTCACGCGTTCAACCACGTGCTTCAGGATATTCTGGTGCGCTGGCACCGCATGCGCGGCTTTGACACGCTGTGGCAGCCCGGTCAGGACCACGCGGGCATCGCCCTGCAACTCGCCGTTGAGAACGAACTGGCCGAGAGCAATATCAAACGCACAGACCTGAGCCGCGAAGAATTCCTGAGCCATGCGTGGGCCTACAAAGAGAAAACCGCAGGCACGATTATCGGCCAGATGAAGCGTCTGGGCAATTCGTGCGATTGGGAGCGCAACGCCTTCACCATGTCCGGCGCACCGGGGGACACCCGCGTGGGTCACGAGAATTCCCCCAACTTCCACGACGCCGTGATCAAAGTCTTTGTGCAGATGTATAACGAGGGCAAGATTTACCGTGGCAAACGTCTGGTCAACTGGGACCCGCGTTTCGAAACGGCGATTTCCGATCTTGAGGTCGAGAACACCGAAGTCCCCGGCCACATGTGGCACTTCAAATACCCGCTCGCGGGCGGTGCAACCTATGAATACATCGAGCGTGACGAGGACGGCAACGAGACCCTGCGCGAGACCCGCGACTATATCTCGATCGCCACCACCCGCCCCGAAACCATGCTGGGTGATGGTGCAGTCGCAGTTCATCCATCGGATGAGCGTTACGCGCCAATCGTCGGAAAACTATGCGAAATCCCCGTCGGCCCCAAGGCGCTGCGCCGCCTCATCCCGATCATCACCGATGAATATCCCGACAAAAACTTCGGCTCGGGCGCTGTGAAGATCACAGGCGCGCATGACTTCAACGACTACCAAGTCGCCAAGCGCGGCGGCATCCCCATGTACAACCTCATGGACACCAAGGCGGCGATGCGCACCGACGGCAAACCCTACGCCGAAGAAGCCGCCGTAGCGCAGAAAATCGCCAACGGTGAGCAGACCTTTGACGAAGCCATGATCGCGGCGATGAACATGGTCCCCGAAGACTACCGCGGCCTGGACCGTTTTGACGCCCGCAAGAAAATCGTGGCCGACATCACCGCCGAGGGCCTCGCCGTGATGCATGAGGTCACGCGCACGGTCAAAGACGAAGACGGCAACAAATCCGAAGTCACCGAGACGGTTCCATACGTCGAGAGCAAACCCATCATGCAGCCCTTCGGCGACCGCTCCAAAGTCGTGATCGAGCCGATGCTCACCGACCAATGGTTCGTGGACACCGACCAGATCGTGGGCCCTGCCCTCGACGCTGTGCGCAATGGCGACGTCAAAATCATGCCAGAGAGCGGTGAGAAAGTGTACTACAACTGGCTCGACAACATCGAGCCATGGTGCATCTCGCGCCAGCTGTGGTGGGGGCACCAGATACCGGTTTGGTATGGGCCGGCAAAAAACGCGACCACAGGCGAGCTAGACTACGACGATATGAGTGTCTTCTTTTGCGCCAATTCTTCAGCTGAAGCTGAGGCGCAGGCAAAAGAACACTACGGCGTTGAATTTGCTTCCATATCACCGCCTGAGAACAAACAACACCTTTGGGACGACCAAATGGAAACAGCCACTATGCTCAACCAACAGGGCAAGCGGGCTGGGAAAGAAGATGGCACGCCGAATTTCGTACTTCTCTACCGCGACCCCGACGTCCTGGACACATGGTTCTCCTCCGGCCTCTGGCCCATCGGCACCCTCGGCTGGCCCGAAGAAACCGATGCGCTCGAAAAATACTTCCCCACCTCCGATCTGATCACAGGTCAGGACATCCTCTTCTTCTGGGTCGCGCGCATGATGATGATGCAGCTCGACACCACGGGCAAAATCCCCTTCGACACCGTCTATCTCCACGGCCTCGTCCGCGATGCCAAAGGTAAGAAGATGTCGAAATCCGTGGGCAACGTCATCGACCCGCTTGAGATCATTGACGAATACGGCGCCGACGCCCTGCGCTTTACCAACGCTGCGATGGCCTCGCTTGGTGGAGCTCTGAAACTCGACGCGCAGCGCATCGCGGGCTACCGCAACTTCGGCACCAAAGTCTGGAACGCCCACAAATTCGCCGAAATGAACGGTGTCTTCCAAGACACCGCCGCCGCCATGCCCGCGCCAAAGGCCACCCTCAACAAATGGATCGTGGGCGAAACTGCCCGCGTTCGCGAAGAAGTCGACGCAGCGCTTGAGACCTACCGCTTCAACGACGCCGCAAGCGCGCTCTACGCTTTCGTCTGGGGCAAGGTCTGCGACTGGTACGTCGAGCTCTCCAAACCACTGCTGCAAGACGACGACGGAAAAGGCCCGGTGGCCGAGGAAACCCGCGCCACAATGGCATGGGTGCTCGATCAATGTCTGATCCTGCTGCATCCCATCATGCCCTTCGTCACCGAAGAACTGTGGGGCAACACAGCCAAACGCGCCAAGATGATCGTACACGCCGATTGGCCCACCTACACCACCGCCGATCTGCTGGACGAGGCCGCCGATACCGAGCTTAACTGGGTCATCACCCTGATCGAAAACATCCGCTCGGCCCGTGCGCAAATGCACGTCCCCGCCGGCCTCAAGGTCCCGATGATCGTCACCGACATGAACGAGGCCGCCCAAGCCGCATGGACCAACAACGAGACGATGATCAAACGCCTCGCCCGTGTGGAAACCCTTGAGCATAAGGATGACTTCCCCAAAGGCACGGTCGCCATCCCCGCCGCGGGCGCCACCTTTGGCCTGCCCCTCGAAGGCATCATCGACATCGAGGCGGAAAAAGCCCGCCTGCAAAAATCGCTCGACAAACTGGCCAAGGAAATCGGCGGCCTGAACGGGCGTCTCAAAAACCCCAAATTCGCCGCCTCCGCACCGCCGGAAGTGGTCGAAGAAGCCCAGTCAAACCTCGCCGCCCGTCAGTCGGAAGCCGACCAGCTTCAGGCCGCAATGGACCGCCTCGCGGAAATCGGCTAACAACCCAACACGATGAACGAAAAAGCGCGCAGGCCTCACAGCCTGCGCGCTTTCTTTATTTTGCCCTTAAACTCAATCCCGCACCCTCCACGGGTGCAACAGACCCTAATCGAAAACCGCAGGCCGCTTCCCGAAGACTGCCGCCACAACTTCCATCTGATGCGGCTTGCCGATCAGGTCGACCTGCTCACGCGATTCAGCGTCCAGAACAGTCGCTGCATCGGCGGTTTCCGCCACGCCAATCAGCCGCTTGGCCGCCCGAATGGCCGAGGGGCTCTTGCCGGCAATGGTCTCGGCCAGCTCTTGCGCGGCCGCCATTGGATCATCTGCGATCTCGGTCACAAGACCCCAACGCTCGGCCTGCTCGGCACCGATCGGCTGGGCCGTGTAGGTCAGGCGACGCAGCACATCGCTGCGCACCAGCTTGGGCAGCAGCACCATGCCGCCCATATCCGGCACGATGCCCCACTTCATCTCCATCACCGCGAACTTTGCATCGGGTGACGCGATCCGGATATCCGCCCCCAGCGCCAGCTGGATCCCCGCGCCGAAACACACGCCATGCACCGCTGCAATCACCGGAATATCCATCCGCGACCAAACCAGCGCGACTTCTTGCCATTGGTTCGTTGTACCCTCGCCGTGGGTGCGCGGCATCAGCAAATCCGCAGGATCCTTGCCAACCATCCCCGACAGTCCTGAAATATCAATACCTGCGCAAAACGCCTTCCCCTCGCCCGAGACTATCGCGACCCGAGCGTCCGAGGCCGCAACCTCGTTGCCTGCATCAATAATCGCGGTAATCATGTCCTGATCCACGGCGTTCATTTTGTCGGCGCGGGTCAGGCGCACATGGGCGATGTGGTTTTCGTAGGTGACGGTGACGCGGCTCATGGAACGGCTCCTTTGACTGAGGTTTCACACACCCAACCAGAAGCCCGCCGTTGCTGCTATAAGAACGTGGCGGAACTTAGCGCGGGACCATTTTTTCAACCGCCCGCATCATGCCAAGACCCTTGTCATAAACAAGCGTTAGGACCGGTCGCATCCGCTGACTGCTTATCGCGACCCCTGCGCCGCGCAGGCTGGCCGCTGCTGCTGCTATTCCGATAAATCCGCGTCTTGTGAGCTTGGCCATGGCCCGCCCTCCCGTTGTTGCGATCCATTCTCATCTAAGTACGATCTGCCAATTTACAACCCTTGCCCTTTCCCTGCCCGCGCTCTTAACTGCTGCCATGACACATGCACGCCTTACCCCGCTCGCCCAATCCTTGCCCGCCACAGTTCCCTTTGTCGGGCCCGAAACGCAGGAACGCGCCCAAGGCGCCCCGTTCAAAGCCCGCCTCGGCGCGAACGAGAACGTCTTTGGCCCCTCGCCCAAGGCGATCACCGCGATGGCCCAGGCCGATACGTGGATGTACGGCGATCCGGAAAGCGCGGATTTGCGCGCTGCCCTTGCGGCACAACACGGCTGCACGCCTGCGCATATCATGGTGGGCGAAGGCATCGACGGGCTGTTGGGCTATCTGGTGCGGCTGATGGTTGGCGCGGGCGACACGGTCGTGACTTCTGCCGGCGCTTATCCGACCTTCAATTACCATGTCGCGGGCTTTGGCGGTGTGTTGCACACGGTGCCTTACGCAGGCGACCATGAAGACCCCAAAGCGCTCTTCGCCAAAGCGGCAGAGGTGGACGCAAAGCTCGTCTACCTCGCCAACCCCGACAACCCGATGGGCAGTTGCCACCCCGGAGCGGACATCGCCGCCGCGATGGACGACCTTCCCGCAGGCACATTGCTGGTGCTGGACGAGGCGTACGTCGAATGCGCGCCCGAAGGCACCGCCTTGCCGCTGGGCTGGGATGATCCGCGGGTGGTGCGGATGCGGACGTTCTCCAAAGTATATGGATTGGCGGGTGCCCGCGTCGGTTACGCCATGGGCGCGCCCGATCTGATCGAGGCGTTCCACAAGGTGCGCAACCACTTTGGCATGAACCGTGCGGCACAGGCGGGGGCATTGGCCGCGCTTGAGGACCAAAGCCATCTGCATAAGGTGCAGGGCCAGATCGCAGCATCGCGCAACAGGATTGCGCAGATCGCAACAGATAACGGGCTGACGCCGCTGCCGTCGGCGACCAATTTTGTGACCATTGATTGCGGCCATGATGGCCCGTTTGCCAAGGCGGTTCTGGACGGGCTGATCGCGCGTGGGCTGTTTGTGCGGATGCCCTTTGTCGCGCCGCAAAACCGCTGTATCCGGATCAGCTGCGGGACGGATGCGATGCTGGACCTGCTGGCCACGGCGCTGCCCGAGGCGCTTGGCGATGCGGCGCGCACCGAATCTTAATCCTCAAAGGCTAGGGTCGCGGGAGGTTCAGGGACGTGGGGGACCAAATGCAAAATCTACCGGGTGCTGCTCCCGATTTCAAAAACGCTTGCGTGGTGCTGTTTGGGGTGAACATCACGTGGGTGCTGTTTGTGCTTTGGGCGATCTGGGGATTGATCGCGGCTGCGGCCCTTGGGTGGTGCATCAATCGGGTGCTGACCCTGTTCGAGGCACGCCGCGACTAGGGATTTGACCGCAGATCGTGTGGCGGGCGGGACTATGCCCCGCCAATCACCTCGGCTGCGGCGTCCAGCGCACCACGCCCGTGGGCGATGCCCAGCGCGGACATGCCCGCCTGCATCCCCCCCAACAGCCCCATGATCATCTGCCCGTTTACATGCCCCATGTGGCCCAAACGGAAATAAGCATCCCGCGCCGGATCGGTCGGCTCGGCCATGCCGAGGCCGATGCCAAGGGTCAGGCCCAGCTCTTGCTCGACCCAGTTGCGCAATCGCGTGCCGTCCGCACCGCCCAGCCGCAGCGCGGTCACGGCAGTGCTACGCAAGGCAGGATCGGTGATGTTAAGCCGCAGATCGCCCCCCGCGCTCCATGCGTCACAGGCAGCCCAAATGGCGCGGGCCAGCACGCCGTGCCGCGCCCAGACTTGTTCAATCCCTTCGTCGTGGATCATATCCAGCGCCACCCGCAAGCCGTAGATGTGATGCGTGGGCGCCGTGCCGCACCAGTATTGCCAAAACTCGGTCGCCGTGCTGCGCGGGGTCCAGTCCCAATAGCTGCTAACCCGTGGCATCGCCTCGCGGACGGCCTGTGCCCGGTCGTTAAAGAAGACAAAGCTGCACCCGGGCGGGACCATCAGCCCTTTTTGGCAGCCCGTCACCATGACATCGACGCCCCAATCGTCCATCTCAAAACGGTCACAGCCCAGCGAGGCGATGCAATCGGCCATCAACAGCGCAGGGTGATCCAAAGCATCAAGAGCCTCGCGTATGCCTTTGATATTATTCAAAACAGAGCTGGAGGTATCCACATGGACGGCCAGCACGGCCTTGATCCGGTGATCCTTGTCCTCGGCGAGGGCCTGCGCGATGACATCCATATCCATCGGTGCGGATTTGCCGAAATCAATCACCTGCGTTTGCGCCCCCAAGGCTGCTGCCATCTCGCCCCAGCCGTGGCCAAAACGGCCCGTGGCAGGCACCAGCACGTGGTCACCCGCCGATATGACATTGCTCAGCGCGGCCTCCCATGCGGCGTGGCCATTGCCGATATAGATCGCGGCGTAATGTTTTGTCCGCGCCACGCGTTTGAGGTCAGCCATGACCGAGGGCATCATGTCGACCAATTCACCCTCATAGATGTTGGGGGCGGCACGGTGCATCGCCTGCAACACCGCGTCCGGCATCACCGATGGTCCGGGAATGGCGAGGTATCCGCGTCCGTGGGACAGGTTCGGGCGGTTGGTCATGGCGGTGTATCCTTCTGGCGGGCGCACCAAATGCGCCTTTTTAGCGGGACAATAGCCGTCATGCACCTGCCGTCAATCACCCGCCCGCTTGCCGTTGGCTGCCCCGCACTTTATGGTCGTGCCCATTGCGCTTGCGCCTAAAAAGAAAGCACGCCCCCCCGATGAGCAGTGGACAGACTTATACGTCAGGCACCCTGATGCGCTGGCTTTGGCGCGACTACCTGAACCGCCACATAGGCAAACTGTGCATTGCGGTCTTCTTCATGATCCTCGAAGGGGCCAGCCTTGGCGCGATGGCCAAGTTGATGGAGCCGATGTTCGACCTTGTTTTCGTCGCCGGAGAAAAGTCGTGGTTGTTGATCGTGGGGCTGGTGCTGATCGGCATCTTTGTCGTGCGGGCAATTTCTGGCGTTGCGCAAAAGGTGCTGCTGACGCGCATCGCCCAACGCTCGGCTGCGGATATGCGGATTGATCTGCTGGACCGGATGATGCAGCAGGACGGCGCGTTCCACCAAACCCACCCGCCCGGCTTTCTGGTGCAGCGGGTGCAAAGCGATGTGAACGCTGTCGGCGATGTCTGGCGTGCGGTAATCACGGGCGCCGGGCGCGATTTTATCGGGCTGCTGGTGCTGCTGGGCGTGGCCATTTCGATTGATCCTGTCTGGGCGTTGCTGGCCTGTATCGGCATCCCTGTCATGGTGCTGCCTGCGGCTGTGGCGCAACGCTTTGTCCGCCGCCGCGCCCGCGAGGCACGCGATCTGGGCGCGACCCTGTCGACCCGTCTGGACGAGGTGTTCCACGGCATCGTGCAGATCAAGCTGAACGCGCTGGAGACTTATCAATCCAAGCAATACCGCGACATCACCAAGACCTTTGTATCCACCGAGGTTCGCGCCGCCTTTGGCAATTCCGCCATCCCCGCGATGATCGACATCATCTCGGGCATCGGGTTCATGGCTGTCATCCTCTATGGCGGCTCCGAGATTATCTCCGGTGACAAGACCATCGGCCAATTCATGACTTTTTTCACCGCCATGGGTTTCACCTTCAACCCGCTGCGCCGTTTGGGCGCGATCAGCGGGCAATGGCAGGTCGCCGCCGCAGCGCTTGAACGGATCAAGGAATTAATGGACGCGCCCTTGCGCCTCACCTCGCCCGAGGCACCTGTGGCTGCACCCCAAGGGGCCGCCGACATCGCGTTGGAGGACGTGACCCTGTCCTTTGGCGAGACCGAGGTGCTGCACAACCTGTCGCTGACAGCCCAAGCGGGGCAAACCACAGCACTGGTGGGTGCGTCGGGGGCGGGCAAATCGACCATCTTCAACCTGCTGACCCGCTTGCTTGATCCCACCGCTGGCCATGTGCGCATCGGCGGTGTCGCTACCACGGATATGGCCATCCCCGAGCTGCGCAAGCTCTTCTCGGTCGTGAGCCAGGAGGCGCTGCTGTTTGACGAGACATTGCGCGAAAACATCGTGCTGGGCCGCACCGATGTGACGGATGAGGCGCTGCAAGCGGCCCTCGACGCGGCCTTTGTCAGTGACTTTCTGCCCCAGCTTGATCACGGGTTGGATACGCATGTCGGCCCACGCGGCTCCGCCCTATCGGGGGGCCAGCGCCAGCGTGTGGTTATCGCCCGCGCCCTGCTGCGCGACACGCCTGTCTTGTTGTTGGACGAAGCGACAAGCGCGCTGGATGCGCAATCAGAGCAAGTCGTGCAAGACGCGCTCGACCGTCTGTCGGAGGGGCGCACAACGCTGGTCATTGCCCACCGTCTCAGCACCATTCGAAACGCAGACAAGATCATCGTGATGGACCGCGGCCGCGCCGTCGATACAGGCACCCACGAAGAACTGCTGGAGCGGGGCGGCATCTACGCCGACCTTTACCGCCTGCAATTCCAGGACGGCAAAACCGTGTCAGAGAACCGCAAAAGCCTGCGCAAACGCCGCGACGCCCCCGAGGGGGAGCGCCCGCCCGGCCTGTTGCAGCGGATCGGGCAACATTTCTTCCGGTTCTGACGGGATAGCTCTGCGAGCACGCCTGCGCGGCGCGCCAAACATCGTGTCGCGCGGATGCGCGTCCGGGGGATCAGGATTGGCGGTTGTAGGCTCGCGCCAGCCGCTCTGGCTTGGCGCCTGCAAAATAGCGGATGAGCGTCCACAGGTTTCCCGCCCCCCGCCGCAGCCACCCGTCGCGGCGGTATTTGGCGGCCGATGTCGCGGCAACGGCATCCATGGGCGCAAGCCGCCCGCGCAAGGCACGCGCTATGGCCACATCCTCCATCAACGGCTGGTCGGGGTAGCCGCCCACCGCAGTATACAAATCACGATGGATCAGCAGCCCCTGATCGCCATAAGGCAGCCCCGCACGACTGCGCAGGTTCGCCCACCCTGCAACGACAGCAGGGGCAAGACCGCGTGCATCAAAGGCCAGTCTGAACCACCCTGCGTCATCGGGCTGTGTCAGGGAGGTGTGGACGGCTTGGCTCCACCCGTCTTGCAGCACAGTGTCTGCGTGCAGGATCAAGAACCACTCACCCGTTGCGGCCGCAATGCCGCGCCGCAGCTGCCCGCCGCGTGATGCGGCCCCGTGTACTACGGTAGCGCCCCATGCCTGCGCAACAGCGCCTGTCGCGTCCGATGATCCCCCATCGCTCACGATCAGCTCACGGATCACGCCTTGCTCCAGCCCCTCCATCAGCGCGCCAAAACACGCAGCCAACGCAGGCTCTGCGTTCAATGTCGGAATGATGACGGATACCCGTGCGCGCATAGCGCCCCCTCGTTAAATGCCCCTACCTTCCAAGGCCCACCCTGCTATAATGTCTGGGTGCCCATAAGGATAGTCCGATGCAACACGCCCAACGCCAAATATTGCGCCTCAGCGGCCCCGATACCCGCGACTTCTTGCAAGGGTTGATTACAAATGACATCGGCGGCGTGGACAGCGGTCTGGTTTACGCAGCCCTTCTGACTCCGCAGGGTAAATACATGGCTGATTTCTTTCTGCGTGCCGAAGGCGATGACATATTGCTGGATGCGGATGCCGCGCAGGCCGATATGCTGGTGCAGCGCCTGTCGATGTACAAGCTGCGGGCCGATGTGACCATTACGCCGACCCTCCTGCACTTGCACCGCGGCACAGACGATGCGCCCGCAGACGCCCTGCCCGATCCGCGCCACCCCGCCCTTGGCTGGCGCGCCTACCGCGATACGGCGCAAACCGACGATGCCACTGATTGGGCGGCCCTTTATGTCGCGCACATGATCCCCTCCAGCGGGACCGAGCTGACGCCCGACACTTTCATCCTTGAAATGGGGTTTGAGCGCTTGAACGGCGTCGATTTCCGCAAAGGCTGCTATGTCGGCCAAGAGGTCACCGCCCGCATGAAACACAAGACCGAGCTGCGAAAAGGACTGGCCCGCGTGGCGATCACCGGCGATGCGACGACGGGGGCGGCAATCACTGCGCAGGGCAAAGTGGCGGGCACCCTGCTCACCCGTGCGGGCGATATGGCCCTCGCCTATCTGCGCTATGACCGCGCCACCGGCGAGATGGACGCAGACGGCGCAAAGGTTACGCGCATCGACTGAAACGCAAAACGCGGCCCCTGATGCAGGGACCGCGTTTGTATGTGTCGGAAATGTAGGTGCCCTTAGGCGCGTTCTACATACTCCATCGTCTCTGTATTCACGATGATGTCCTCGTCCTGCCCCACAAACGGCGGCACCGATACTTTGACACCATTGTCCAGAATGGCAGGCTTGAACGAGTTGGCAGCCGTCTGGCCTTTGACAACCGGCTCTGTCTCAGCGATTTTACAGGTGACTTTCTGGGGCAAGGCCGCGTTGATCGCCTCGTCTTCGTAATACTCGACCACGATCATCATGCCGTCTTGCAAAAACGGGCGGCGTTCGCCCAACAGATCGGCGGCCAATTGCACCTGATCGTAGGTATCCGTGTCCATCAGCACCAACATGCCCGCATCTTCATAGAGGAACTGCTGGTCTTTTTGCTCAAGCCGCACGCGCTCGACCTTGTCGGCGCTGCGGAAGCGTTCGTTCAATTTTGAGCCGTTGCGCAGGTTCTTCAACTCGACCTGTGCAAATGCGCCACCCTTTCCAGGTTTTACGTGGTCAACCTTCACAGCAGCCCACAGACCGCCGTTATGCTCGAGCACGTTTCCGGGGCGAATCTCGTTTCCGTTAATTTTGGGCATGTGTCAAAACTCTGTCAAAAGGTTGATGAATTATTGACGCATCCTATATATTGAGCATGAACCACACGCAAGCAGCCCTGTTTAGTAGTAAACGCACTCAAAGCTATGCAAATTTAGCATAGGTGCCATGCTTAAATAGGGTATCCGAATCGACGCTTTTCTGTCAGAAGTACAAAACGCCGAATGACAAGAGCAAGAATAATGGAAGGACGACGAGTTGAAAGATTTCGTTGATGGTACGGCCTTTAATAACGAACAAGGTAATCGCGCCCGTAAACTTTTTGCAGCCGTAGTTTTGGCTGCTCTCGATGATGCAATTGCAGACGACAAGAAATACGGCAACGGCCCAGAGCAGATCGCCCGCTGGGCACGCTCCCGTGATGGCCGCGAAGTCTTGAGCTGTGCCGGCATCGACCCGAACGAGCGTGTTGTAACCGGTCTGATGGACTTTGTCGGCAAAGGTGTACGGACGTCCGTCGCCCTGTCGCGCGAAGAATCAGAGCGTCGCAACGCCGCACAGCAGGCCGAAGCTGCCTGATACCTCTGCCAAACTGGCATGAACTAAAAAGACGCAGCCTACGGGCTGCGTTTTTTTATGGGCTAAAGATAAAGACCCAAATGGATGTGACCGACAGTTCCGCCGCAACCAAGGCCGCCACCACTGCGGCAATTTTCCACCCCGGCCTCCAGACCCACAGGCGCACAGCGGCGGCCACGGCCAGTGCCGCTTCGATCGGGGCGATCCATCTTGCGCCGTGCCCTTCGTCCCAATAGCTGAGCGGGCTTTCATACACCCAAGACGCCAGCGGCCAGAAATGGGCCCGCCCGTCGTCATGGTGCAGCGGGAAATCAAGCGCCAGATGCAGCACCCCTGCCCCCGCAAAGGCAACAGCCCACGCAGGCTTGCGCCACAACGCCAAAGCCAACAGCCCGCCCCACAGAAAAAACGAGTTATCAACGGCAAAGATCGTTTGCCACATATCCGAGAAATACAGCTCGTCAAAGACAATGCGCGGCGGGATCTGCAACACGAACAACGCGCCGCCCGCCAACAGGTAGAGCGACAGATCAGGCAGCAACGCCCCCGCCATCGCCGCCCAGATCAGGCCACGGTTGCCCGCTTTGCCCATCACAGCGGCTCCGATCAAAAGATGCGCTGGTGTGTTCATCTATTCGCTTTTCCTTGCAGCCCGTTTGCGCCAGTTTGCCCATAGACAACAGCAAAGGCAAACCATGGCAAAGGCGATCATGATCCAAGGCACCGGCAGCAATGTCGGGAAATCCATGATCGTGGCGGGCATCCTGCGGGCCGCCCGTGCGCGGGGGCTGACCGTGCGCCCGTTCAAGCCGCAAAACATGTCAAACAACGCCGCCGTCACCAGCGACGGGGGCGAGATTGGCCGCGCCCAAGCGTTGCAGGCGCGGGCCTGCGGTGTGGCTCCGCATACGGATATGAACCCGATTCTGTTAAAGCCGCAAACCGCGACAGGTGCCCAGGTTATCGTGCAGGGACAGGTCGCGGGCCATCAAGAGGCCCACGCCTTTGGCAAGAACAAGGCCGCACTGATGCCTGCCGTGCTGGAAAGTTTTGCGCGGCTGGGTGCGGAATGTGACCTGATCGTGGTTGAGGGCGCAGGCTCCCCCGCCGAGACGAACCTGCGGGCGGGTGACATCGCCAACATGGGCTTTGCGCGGGCGGCGGGCGTGCCTGTGATCTTGATGGGCGACATTGACCGTGGCGGGGTGATCGCGCAGATCGTCGGCACCCAAGCGGTGCTGTCAGACGAAGATAACGCGCTGATTAAAGGCTTTTGTGTCAACAAGTTCCGCGGCGACCGCAGCCTGTTCGACAAGGGCCGCGACGATATTGCGGCGCGTACTAGTTGGCCCAGCCTTGGCGTGCTGCCGTGGTTTGAACATGCCGCCCGCCTGCCCGCCGAAGATGTGATGGACCTGCCCGCCCGCGCCCGCTCGGGCGGGGACGGGATCGTGATTGCCGTGCCGCAACTGCCGCGTATCGCCAACTTTGACGACCTTGACCCGCTGGCCGCAGAACCCGGCGTTGACCTGCGCATGATCACCCCCGGAACGCCTATTCCGGCGGAGGCGGACCTTGTTCTGCTGGTTGGCAGCAAATCCACCATCGCCGATCTGGCGGCCTTGCGCGCGGCAGGTTGGGACATTGATATTGCCGCCCATATCAGACGCGGCGGCCATGTGATGGGGCTGTGCGGCGGCTATCAGATGCTCGGGCGCAGCATTGATGACCCAAACGGCATCGAAGGCCCCGCAGGCCGTGTGCAGGGCTTGGGCCATTTGGAGGTGGACACCGTGCTGGCGCCGTCCAAAAACTTGCTGCTGCGCGACGGGGTCCACCTGCCCAGCGGCGCCGCGCTGAACGGATACGAGATTCATATGGGCGAAACAAACGGGCCAGACTGCGCCCGCCCGTGGCTGCGCCTTGGCAACACGGACGACGGCGCAAGCGACCGCACGGGGCGTGTCCTTGGCTGTTATCTGCATGGAATTTTCGGTTCAGACAGTTTCCGCAGCGCCTATCTGGAGGGTTTTGGCGCGCGGTCATCCGTGGTGTTCGAGGATCAGGTGGAAGAAACCCTTGATGCGCTGGCCGCCCATATCGAGGCGTATTTCGACCTCGACGCGCTGCTGGATGCGGCGGCCGAGATCGGCTGAGCGTTATTCCAGATCTTGGGCCGCCAAAGCGCGGTGAATCTCGCGGCGGACAAGTTTGCGCACATTGCGGGTGATCCGTTCACCCAAAGCGCCCTGCAATTCAGTGCGCACGATGTCGCTGACCAATTCGCGCAACGCTTCTTCGTCCAGAAGCTGATCGTCGCCGCCAATGGCGGCAGCGGTTGGCGCAGCTTCGTCCTCAACCACGTCTGATGTCTCTGCATCGACGGTTTCTTCCACCAAGGCCTCTTCCATCGGCGCACCGTTGGCGTCCAGATCAACGTCATCTTCCCACGCCATCGCAGGCGTGTCGGGGGCTGCGATATCCGCCTCTTCCGACCCGTCGGGCTCCCAGTCTTGGTTGATGCCCCCGATCGCCGCTTCAAGCGCTGCGATTTTGGCCGTCAATGGCAGGGTCGAGGCCGCTTCGGTGTCATCTTGGGTCTCGAGCGTCTCTTGCTCGCCCTCTTCACTCTGCGCAGGCTCTGCCACATCGCTTTGCGCTTCATCCGTGTCATTCGGCGCGTCGTCAACGTCCCAATAGCTTTCATCGCCATAGTCATCGTCGCTGTCGTCGTTTTGCTGGACTTCGACATCCAGCGCGTCCTGAATCAACGCATCCACAGCATCCATCGCGGGGTCTTCGCCGTCCGTCTGCGCCATGTCTTCGGCTGCATCCTCCGCTTGGGGGAACAGCACAAGCGGCGCGTTGTCCTCCGTGTTATCGGGGGCTTCGCCCTCGGCCAGATCATCCGTCCATGTTTTCCGCGCAACAGAAGCGAGGTCCAACGGCGCTTCGCCGTCTGCGTCGGGCGCAGAGGCCTCGGGCTCGGCCACGCGCAGGGCGGGCGTCAGCACAAAGTGGTCCATCGGTGCTGTTTCAGCTTCGGCTGCTACGTCTTCGGGCGCAGAAGATTCGTCAACAGCCACGGGTTCTTGCTGCGACGGCTCTGAAGGCGCGCTGCGCAATCCGGCAAGCGGGCGCTTGTCTTCGGATACCAATCTGCGGATCGAAGACAAAACATCTTCGACCTCTTCGTTTGTGACTGCTTTTGACATTGTTCACTACTCTTTGCTCAATCGTTAAGATAGCGACTGTTTGAGATTCTCACAATGGGGAGAAAATTGTGGAAAAATATAAAATTAGCCTGTTGCGTTAACGCTGATTGCTGCGCCGCGCAGAAAAAGGGCCGCCCCCGAAGGCGCGGCCAGATGTCTTGGCAGATGCCGTAAAGCGCCCTAGTCTTTTTGCAACCGCTTCAAAACACGGTCCAATTGCGCGCCCTGTTTGGATTGCGATGTGGGGCTGTCTTTGACCAGATTATAGTATTCAGTCACATCATACAGCTGCACAGGAAGGTGAAGATCGCGGGCGGTCAGACGGCCTGTTGTCGCCAAAACGGCATAGGCCGCATTATAAAGCTGGGCCTGCGCAGAGATACGATTAGCCTCGGCGTTGAGCAACGACTGCTCTGCATCCAGCACATCAAGGGTGGTACGGGCCCCCAATGTCGCCTCTTCGCGCACACCGCGGAACGCGATACGGGACGCCCTGATCTGCCGTTCGGACGCGGCAAGAGATGCGCGTGCCGAGCTTAGCTGCGCATATGCGATGCCGACGTTTTGTTGCACATTGTGGCGTACCACATGCAGGTTGCCGCGCTGCGCGTCACGTTGTGCCTGTGCGCGGCGCACCGTCGAAGACCGCAGCCCGCCCGAATATATTGTCCCGCTGGCCTGAATACCGACAGAGGCCGACAGGCCGAAATTGCTGCTGTCCAGATTTTCACTGCCCGACAGGACGCCCTGCGCACTAATCGTCGGGCGTTTTTGCGCCTCGGCCCGTTTGATCGCCAGTTCTGCGGCGGCGACCTGATGCTGCACGGCGCGCATATCGGGGTGGCTGCGCACGGCAAGCCCCTTTGCGGCGTTCACATCTGAACTGATCTTCGGCAGACGCGGCAGACCGCCAATGCGGCCTGGCTTGCGACCGACGACATTGCGGTATTCCTCGATCGCGATGGCGCGGTTGCCTTCGGCGGTGGCCAGACCGCTGCGGGCCTGGGCAAGCTGCGCCTCGGCGAGGGCAACATCGGTGCGGGTCACTTCGCCCACTTCAAAGCGGTTGCGTGCGGCCCGCAGTTCCTGCGTCAGGACACGCACATTGTTCTGACGCAGCGCTACGAATTCGTTGGCTTCAACAACGCCCATATAGGCCTGAACCGCTCGCAGCATGATCTGCTGCTCAATCCCGATCAGGGTTTGGCGGGTGGCCAATACGGTTTCTTTCGCCGCCTCGATGCCCAAAGATGTGGCCCCGAAATCATACAACAAAAGTTCGGCAATCAGCTGCCCCTGCACCACCAAGGTGCCCGTGTCCTGCGCACCCAGCGCCCGATTGTTTTGGCCACGGCCAAGGCTTTGGGTGATGCTTGCTGTCCAACGCAGCACAGGCTCCAACGCGGTGCTGGCGGCGGCAACGTCCTCGTCTGCGGCACGCAGAACGGCGCGGTTTTGTTCCAGCAGGCCCGAGTGTTTGTACGCGCTGACCAAGGCATCTGCGAGCGTGTCCGCCTGAACAGCGGGCGCTGCCCCCGCCATCAGCGCTGCGACGCAACCTGCCCGCGCCAGCCGCGGCATGAGTTTTCCAAACAACATTTCAATCCCCCAAAGAATCACCCGGTATCGCCCTGCACGGGCGGCACGCTACAGCGTAAAGGTCGCTTCTTTTCCAAAACCCGGCAGGACTGGCGCGCTGGCGTTAAAGCCCAGGCGCCAGCTCATTTGGCCTGCCCGCTTGTGACCGATCCGCACCTCACCCAAAGCACCATCCATAAAGAGCGCGGCAATCCGCCCGCCTTCCTTCAATTGGTCGAACAAGGCGGCAGGCACATCCGCAACGCCGCCTTGCAGCAAAATCACATCGTATGGCCCGTGCTGGGGTGCCCCGTCGGTCAGAGGCCCTTCGTGCACAACAGCATTATCCGCACCCGCAGCAACCAGCGCGTCTTGCGCCTCGCGTGCCATATCTGCGTCCTGCTCAACCGCGACGACGGCCTGCGCCATACGCGCAATCACCGCAGTCGAGTAGCCAAAAGCGCAGCCCAGATCGAGAACCAGCTCATCCCCGTCGATCGCCAGCAGGTCCAGCATTTTTGCAAGGCTGCGCGGCTCAAGCACGACGCGATTCTCGCCCAGCTCGATGTTTTCGCCGACATAGGCGGCTTCGCGTTGGGACGTTGGCACAAAATCCTCGCGTGCGACGGTCAGCATCGCGTCGATAATAGGAAATTTTGTAACATCAGAGGGCCGTACCTGTGTATCAACCATCATGGTACGTCGTTGGGAGAAATCTGTCATCTGGGCATGCTCATCCGTAAAGAATCCGATTAGCTGCAATGTGACACAACCCACCCGCCGCAGCAACGCCACATCATATTAACGGCACAGAACATGCTCTTCGCATTTTATATGATCATCTTGACCCTTGCAGCCCCGCGTGACCCCGTCTATATCCACCCTCGTCGGCGAGTTGGCGGAGTGGTTACGCAGCGGATTGCAAATCCGTGTACAGGAGTTCGATTCTCCTACTCGCCTCCAATAAAATCAATGGGTTACAAACTTTCCTGCTCATTGGGTATCACCTCCAGTATCAGTTTCACGTTCTGTGCCTGTTCTGTTCGGGGTCATTTGCGCTTTGCTACCGCCTGTCGCGCCCGCATGATTTGCCGCGCCTCGCCCGCATATTTGATGATCATCTCTTTGGAAGTGTGGCCGCTGTAGCTGGCGATTTCATCGTCAGTGCAGCCCGCCCACGCCAATTCCATAACGCCACGATACCGCAAGGCGTGTTGGTCATGGGCCATCAGGCCTAACCGCTTGCGCTCTCGGACCATGACACGCGCCATTGCGTGATAATCCATCTTCGAACCGTTAGTGCGCGTCAGGATGTGGCGCGATGGGTGGGGCGCGAACCCAAGATCGGCCTTCGCATCGTCCAGTGCCGCCTTGAGGGCAATCGTGCAAGGCAGTGACAGGACCGTATCTGTCTTATTCTGGCGCAGCTTGAGGGTATCGCCGTCATAGTCGCCCCATTGAAAGTCCACCCAATCACCGGGGCGCTGCACACTGCCCACGCCAATCTCAAAAATCAAGCGGGGCAATGACTCGCCCTCCTCCCGCATCTTTTCAACCGCCCAGTCGGTCCACGGCAAATGCGGTTTCTTGCGGTCCTTCGGAACTCTCAATGGCTCGATATCAATTGCGGGATTGTCTTTGCGCCAGCGCTTGCGGATCGCCATTTTGGATAACATGCTGATCGCGGTGGGGATGTAATTGGCAAATCGAACCCGATGTCGGTTCTTTTCCATTGCATCGTAAATGTCGGCTTGGGTCAGGCGTGCCACGTCAGAGCGCCCTATCTTTTCGGTCAAATATTCAAAGACTTGCTCAAGATCACGCCGATAGCGGGGTGAATAATCCGTCCATTTGTCTGTCTCACGCAGCGCATCAATCAATGCCTTCCATGACGTCTTAGCGACTGCTTTCTTCCCGCTGACAATCTCCCAATACCGCTGGTCGAACTCTGCCGTGTCCTCCTCTGCCGTGATCCGCCCTAGATAGAACATTTTGCCGTTTACGCTCTTACGCACATACCATCGGCCTGACGGATGCCGCCAAAGGTATTGCTTACGTCGGCCTACCACTGAATTTGATCCCATAATCCTGTCACATCCCCACCTGAAATTCGCTTGAGCGCCTCAGTATCCCAACGAACAACGCCGGGCGCAATTTCATGCCCCCGCGGTAGGTGACCTTTATCGACCAAAGCCTTGAATTCGTTCGTGCGCAAATCGAGCAACCGCGCGGCGGTCGTCTCGCTTGCCATGATGGGGGTTTGGAATGCCCGCCTCATGACTTTTTTGCTTCCGTGCGATCATCGGGCTCCACCATATTCCGAGCGATGTAGTCTTGAACAGCATCCTGCGGCAGCAAAAAATTAGTCCCGTTTTTGAGGAATCAAATGCTTCTGGTGGCTATCAACTTTCTGATCCGCTTCTCAGGCCAACCGCTATGAGCTGCCAATTCTCGCGGGGTAAGCAGGGAACAATCGTCCATAGTTCTTTCCTCTTGGGCATTTGGTGTTATCAATAGAAAGAATACGCAACAAAAGGTTACGTAAGTACAAATATGGGAACATTTGTCCGAATGTCAACTGTATTGATCGGGATCGGCCAAAGAATGCTGAGTGTGCGCAGTCAGCTTGGGTATCCTCAAAACAAGGTCGCGGCGATCCTTGGGATCGCCGACAAATCCTACAAGAATTATGAACTTGAAAAACGAGAGCTACCGCTCTCAATCGCAGTCAAGTTTTGCGAAGAATTCGACAAGAACCTCATGTGGCTGGTGTATGGAACCTCCGTACCTGACAGTGAGCAGTCCGCTCGCTTAGCTGGGGAAACCGCGCAGGCTGTATTTGATCACGCGCAGGCAAATAGGCGGACGTTTTCCAGCGCCGAAATACAAAAATTCACCCACTACATCTTTGAGCAATCCCTTTCGAAGGGCACCTCGCCGCAAAGCGAAGCCAAGCTGTTTTTCTCAGCGATTGGATGAGAAGGGAAAAACGATGAAACACCTGAAAGATCCTAAGACGCCCATCAATAAATTCGCTAACTCTATGCGCTTAATGGGCATTCTTCTTCTAGTTGCCAGCAGCATTGGCTTTATCTCATATCGCTCGGAGACCGAAAACTTCTGGGATATCTACACCCTGTTCCTGCTTCACCTTGCCGTGACAGGTTGTCTCTTGGCTTTTGTTGGCGAGACCCTAAGGAAGATTTTGATTAGAAATAGCGACGTTACGCAACGAAAACTCTATTTTTATGACGAGCAAGAGTGATCCAGCCTAACCATCAGTAGGTAAAAAATTTCCAATCTAGGCCGCTGCAATTTGCAGCGATTTCATTATGGCCAGAAATACATAGAGACCAAAACCAAGAGAGTTGAAAGTCTCATTCCGCTGCGATGTCGGCATGTACTGGTTTTTTGATACTACTCAGAGTTTTGATCAAGCTCTGCCCAAGATGCCATGCTAATACTGGCGGCACCGCATTCCCAATCATCCTTTCGGTTTCACGCAACCTTGCGCGAAATAGGAAATCGTCAGGAAACGTCTGAAACCTTGCTGCTTCTCTCATGGAAATTCGACGGGGCAGCTTATAGTGAAATTGGTTGTTTCCATGGCATTCAGCTCTGATGGTGTGCGATGTCTTTCCAGCGTCCAGTTTTCTGCTGCCTTGGTCACTACTCTTCTGAGCCAAGGACCAAATGTGACTATACTCAGGGTCTTGTTCGGCATTTTCGAGATCAGAAATTGCTTGAGATGACGTTATCCACGAGTGCTTATCTAAGAAAGGAAGAGGCGGCTCAAACTTTGTAACACCATTTTTCACACCGACTATGAAAACGCGCTCGCGGCGCTGGGGCACGCCATAGTCTGCAGCATGATAGAGTTTGTAGCTCACTTCATAGCCAAGCGCTGAAAAATCAGTCAAGACCTTCGCTAAAGACTCCTCGTTGTATTTATAAAGAAGGCCCCTCACATTTTCTGCGACGAACATATTTGGCTGTAGCTTGTCCACCGCCTCAACCATCGCAGTGTAAAGTCCACTCCGCTTACCTGCAACGCCTGCTCGCTTGCCATTTATCGATATATCTTGGCAAGGGAACCCACCGATAACGAGATCGCAGCTTTCCGGGAGAGAATTGATATGATCCCAAACACTTCCTTCTAAAATGTCATGCTTAAGATTATGGCGATAAGTCTCACAGGCATATTTGTTCAGATCGTTTGCCCAAATGATATCAAAGGGTAAAGGCGCGTGAAACTTACCTAGAAAGTCAAAGCCCCCCATGAGGCCGAGATCCATTCCACCACAACCGCTGAACATCGAAACTACTTTAAATTTCTTCACAATTTTGCCTCTTCAGATATCAGTATCCACGTCTTAGCGTGACTTTGGTTAACTCTTTCCTTGTTCCGCTAAGAATAGCTCGTCGGAGGGGGTCCAATCACTTGCCATTTCATCGGCCAACCGGAGCCAATCCAAGATCACTGAGGAGCGTTCCGGCACGTAGCCCCAATACTCCAAAAACAAGGCATCCTCAAGATAGAGTGCTGCTGCTCTCATTTCATCCTGTATCCTATTGGTAGCGTCTCGCACATAGTCACCTGTCGCCCCGTTCTCACCGACACTGCCTGCTGAGAAAAAGTCACGTGTCTGGTGAGCCAAGATTCCGCGATAAGTCATGTAGAACATTGCCACATCAACATAGGCGCCCTTCTTATTTCTCGAACGGGATGGGCTAAAGATTTTAGGCACGAGCAACGTAGCTTCAGCTCGGATCGATTTCTTTTCTTCGGCTGAAAGCTGAAGGATAGAGCGCACTTCTAGTGGTAAGGAATGGCCAGCTTCATCAAGCTCGGTGTCTTCAAGCCACCAAAGCCGTTCCCCGGGTTTGAGCCGCCCTCTTGCATAATCCCTAATGTACGGCATCTTTTCATGCATGGGGCGTTGGCGAAACTCTTCATAGGAAGTTCCCATTTGAGCGAACAGAGAATTTTCTGTCCCGATTTCAATCTCAAACCGTGGCACATGACTTGTACGAACGTGCATTATCGAGTCCCCATAACTCGCCCAACGAACCTCCGGAATCCCTCCAAACTTACCAAACACGACATAAATTTGTTCAACTGCTAGCGATCGCTGACCTTCTGAAACAGAGTTGGCTATACACCGCCAACTGTTGCTTTCAGTGGCTTTTACTTCAGCCCCGAATTTGCCTACAACGATATCGGGAAATCCTTGATCCACGTTAGGGGCGGCCTCCTGCCCCGTGCCGACAAGCAGCTCTCCCATCACCGTGCGCACTCTTGCTTCAAATTTGCTTGGCTTATGATGCTCGTCGCTGTCACGCGACTCTTTTGACAGCCTTTGGCAAAGCCGCTCAAGCAAATCTTCGAATTCCAGTTTGTCCAACAGCATTCCCCCACTATGTGGGCAAACTGAATGACTGCAGATGATTCTGGAATGGCTTTCGGTTTGGAAATAGCTGCAAGAAGCCGGCTCATTATAGACCTTGTCGGAATCAATGCGTCATCCCCCGGTCCATCTCCACCTCCCGCGCCTCTAGCTCTGTCTCAGCCTCTCTTCGGCGGCTTTCACTAATTTCAAGCTGGTCTCTAGTTGCGTGCGCAGCCTCATGTAGTTCGAGCCCTCGTTCAACAAGCCGTGCAACGCAGCCACGGACGCCGTTTGCGATTGAATGAGCACCGACACGCAGGCGGCCAATCCATCCATCTGGTTCTGCATCTTGTTCGTCGAGCGTTCCTCTAACCCGCTCAATTCCTTTGCTGAGACCTCGCAGGCCGTCACCAACCGCTCGACGCAGGCGAGCAAGTCGCGTTCCAAGGCTGTTAGGGGTGTCGTCATCTAGTTCTCCTCGATCTTGATGCAGGTCACTGACCTGCCGCCCAGTGTGCAGGTCCTCAGGCGCGTATTGGTCGGGTCCAGTACCAGCCAGGTCCCGTCCTCCCTGTCGATCCGCGTCAGGCCCAAGTCCGTCATTTCCGAGCTCGCCAGCATCAGCGTCCAGAGCAAGCTCGCGGCCATCATCGAGACGATCCCCGCCAAAAGTGTCCCCGTGATCAGCCAGGGCGAGATCGTCAGCCAGCTCTTGTTCTGTCGCAGAAAGGTGCGGGTATCGCTCTCGATTGTACGATGCGCGATGGTCGCAATTTTGCTCAAATCGGTCCTGAAGCTCTCCAGTTGGGATGCCATCGAGGCGGCGTAGTCCTGCCGGATCGTGTCCAGTTCCGCGTTCAGCTTCTCGCTCAGCCGGGTCGGCTTGCCAGTCTTCATGGAAGATCTCTCCTTTCAAACGCCAGCGCTCGCCGGTGTCGGGGTCTTGGGCGGTGAGGTAGGCTTTGCCAACGCGCGGCAGGTCGAAGCCCGCATCCGCTAGCGCGTCGAGCATGCTGGCGCGGTCGGTGATCAGGCCGACGCTGATCTGGTCCTGCAGCCACCCGTGCAGCTCGTCACGGCCTTTAGCGCGGGTTGGGGTCTCAATGGTGTCTCGGACCTCTTGGGTGCGCTCCAGCTCCATTGGGTCGGCCCAGCCGTGGTGCTGGTTCATCATGTCTCGCAAGGAATCGAACGCGTTCTGGTAGCCGGGCGGCGCGATGTTCAGGCTGCGGCCCGAGGTCAGTTCCAAGCGCGGTGTGCAGAAGTGAAGCTCGACGCGGTCTTCGTGGGTATGTCGGACCCAAAGCACGTCATATTGCGTCGGGTCCAGCCCCGCGAAGGCCAGCCGCTCGAACTGGTCCATGACCTCCGCCTGCTGGTCCTCGGTTGGGGCGTCGCTGTCGGCAAAGCTGATCACGCCCGCCCGGTAGGTCCATTGATGGCGGCTGGCATCAATCAGGGCTTCGGTTCGCTCGGGATTGCCGCGCAGGACCTCGGGCAAAGGTTCGCGCGTGACCGTCATAGGCTGGCCGTCAGCATCGCGGATCAGATCGCGGTTGTCGTCATAGGCCAGCACCTTGTCTGCGACGAGGTAGCCGACCGGACCGGCCCCCGCGCCTTTGCCGTTGCGGCAGAACTTGATCAGCATCGGCGCTCGGCCTCGATGATCTTGGCAAGCTGGCGTTCGATGGTCAGCAGACGACGGGCAACCGTGAGTGCGTCGAGGTCGACACGACCCGCCAGCATCGCGCGGTTCAGCCAGCGAGCGATCTGGTTGAGGTTGCCGCCGATCAGCCCGACGGCCAGCACCAGCGCCGGATCAACGCGGGGGATCGGCTTGCGACGGCGGGCCTCGGTCAGGCCAAGCGCCTCGCGCAGCAGGGTCGCAGCGGGCAGGCCAGCGGCTTCGGCCTTGGCGCGCAACTGGGCCTTCTCTGCCGCTGTGCAGCGAGAGACGAACGTCTCGGTCAGCGGCTCTTTGGTGCGGGCTTTTCTCGCACCGGTGGGGTTCGAAGGGGAGGCGTGCCGCCCCTCGCAAGGTCCCGTGTCAGCAGCGCCAGCGTATGACATGGGTCGCCTTGCTGTTTGCTCTTCGGTGGGATCCGTGGCGGTCATGATCTGAGGCCTGCGGCGTGAATTTGCGCCTGCGTCACCAACTTTGAGGCAAGCAAAGCCATGACTTGGGTGCCCGTGATGTGTTTGCACATCGGGCTGCGATCACTGATCCAGCAGGCCAGTCGAGCGCGATGATCAGCCTCCAACGCCGTCGCCTTTTCTCGGTCTTCCGCCTGCTTCTCAACATAAGCCAGCCACCGCCGTGATTGAAACCAGTTGTCGGAAGAGCAGACCTTGGAGCGGGTGAAACCTGCGCTGTCGGTGGCGTAGGCTTGGACGGCCTGCAGCAAATCCTCCAGTGCGATCCCTTCCTTCACGGCCTCTTCGATCTGGGCAAGACAGGCCGCTTTGCCGCGTAGTCGGTCGGGCGGATAAGCAGCCAAAATCTTCTCAGCCTCCCCCGCCTCGCGCCCGCGCGAAGGCGGTTCTTTCTTAGGTTCAATGGTAAGGTTCCTGTCCCGATTTGAGACTTCCCCCGTCTCACCCTTGAGACTTTTCCCCCGCTTTTTTGAGACGTTTCCCCCCGTCTCATTTTGAGACACAACCCCGTTGGGACCGCCGCCGCCACCCTTCGAGCGGGCGCTAGGGCCAAGGGTGATATCAAGGTGCAACTCATACTGATTGGACCCACGCCCGCCATCGCCGTCACCCCGAGCATGGCGGGTGATAAGGCCGCAATCTTCCAAGGTGATCATATGTCGAAAGAGTGTAGCACGGCCCATCTCGCATTCGTCCGCCAAACGCTGGGCGCTCGGGTTGCATTGGCCCGTTTCTTTGTTGTGAAAGTCCGCCAGCTGGATGAGCACAATCTTAGCGGCTGGTTTCAGGCCTTTGACATTCGCGGCCCAGATCAACGCCATACCGCTCATGGCTTTGAGCCTGCCAAAACGAGGGTATCAGGTTCATTTCTTGTTCGCCAAATGTCCTGATACTTTTTTGGCCATAAGCGACTGTTTTTGCGAGGAAAGGCGATGGATTGCAAATCCGTGTACAGGAGTTCGATTCTCCTACTCGCCTCCATACACAATCAACAACTTAGCCCACGGCGTGCGGATTTACCGGTCGCCATCAAGCAGGGCATATTACGACAGCATGCCGGCGACATGAGGTGCGGCACTGCCGTGTTGTTTTGGACTATGGGCCTAATTGTTTCGCTAAATATTCACCTCAATGGGTGGCTCCCATTCAGTGAACATCTCGGCTGAAGCCTTTCAAAGCTGTGAGATGCCTCTCGTCCAGGGCCTGCCTCACTCATTTTGTCAGATCTATGTCATCGCGAGTTGGCGGTATCATGCAGCTGCGTGGCGTGTCAGGTCAGTCAGCCGCCTGATCTGGTTGCGCTCCGAAGAATAGAACGCACCCGTCGGCTGCTTTGGAAAGTGTCCGCCAGCCCATGTTTGACTCTGCATGGGTCAGCCCGCTAACCGCCCGCCTGCGCGGCGCTAGCCAAGCG
Organism: Sulfitobacter aquimarinus; assembly: GCF_040149565.1. NCBI lineage: Bacteria > Pseudomonadati > Pseudomonadota > Alphaproteobacteria > Rhodobacterales > Roseobacteraceae > Sulfitobacter > Sulfitobacter aquimarinus. The sequence continues at coordinate 32,026 of NZ_JBEFLO010000007.1, read as the reverse complement.
CATATCCGACGCCGCGCACAGTGCGCAGCGGGTCGGTGCCACCGTGTTGTGACAGGGTCTTGCGCAGGCGGCCAATGTGGACATCTACCGTGCGCGTATCTACGTACAAATCCCGCCCCCAAACGCGGTCAAGAAGCTGGTCGCGGCTCCAGACACGGCCCGGTTTTTCCATAAAGGTCGTAAGCAGGCGGAATTCGGTTGGCCCGAGCTTAAGCTCGGCTGCGCCGCGGGTGACTTTATGCGTTTCCGCGTCCAGAATAATGTCCTCAAACACCAGTTGCTGGCCCAATGTTGACGGGCGCACGCGGCGCAATTGGGTGCGGACCCGCGCCATCAACTCGATCACCGAGTAAGGCTTGACCACATAGTCATCCGCCCCCGTTTCCAGCCCGCGCACCTTATCCACCTCTTCCACCCGCGCCGACAGCATGATCACAGGGATCGCCCGCGTCTCGGGCTTGCTTTTGAGGCGGCGGCACACTTCGATGCCGGAGATGTTCGGCATCATCCAGTCCAGCACGACGATGTCGGGCGCGTCTTCGGCAACAGCAAGAAGCGCTTCTTCGCCGTCTCTGGCGCGGCTGACAGAAAAGCCTTCAGCCTCGAGATTATAGGCCAACACCTCCAATTGCGCGGGCTCATCCTCTACAACCAAAACGCGGGGCTGATCAGTGGACATTTGCTTGGTCTCCCTAGCTTGGCAAAGAAGTTTTGTCGCCTTTGGGGCGGGATTCGTCGGGGATCGCTCCGGTCACAAGGTAAACGACCTGTTCGGCGATCGAGGTCACGTGATCGCCCATGCGTTCGATGTTTTTGGCGATAAAGTGCAGGTGCATACAGGCGGTAATGTTGGTGGGGTCTTCCATCATGAAGGTCAGGAATTCGCGGAACAGCGCGTTGTACATCTGGTCAACCTGAATGTCGCGGTCGATCACATCCTGTGCCAGCTCGGCGTCACGTGCGACATAGGCGTCCAGCACGTCCTTGAGCATCCCCTCGACCTCTTTGGTCATGCGGCGCAAGGAGCCGCCGCTCCCGCTCACCGGTTCCATTTGGGACAAGACGCCAGTGCGCTTGGCAAGGTTTTTGGCGTAGTCACCGATGCGTTCTAGGTTTGCGCTGACTTTGATCACCGACAACACAAGGCGCAAATCGCTTGCCGTGGGGGCGCGCAGGGCAATCACGCGGGCCGCCTCTTCGTTGATAAGTTCCTCAAGCGCGTCGATGGCTTTGTCGCCTTCACGCACCACTTCGGCACGCTCTTCGTCGCGGGTTTCAAGGCTGATCGCCGCCTCAAGGATGGCGTTTTCAACCAGCCCGCCCATTTTCATGATCTGTGCCTGGATCGCTTCCAGATCACGGTCAAAGGCGGATGCAATATGTTGCTCGTTCATGTTCAACTCCTTAGCCTATGCGGCCGGTGATGTAGCTTTCGGTGCGCGGGTCGACGGGATTGGTAAAGATGTTCGACGTCTCGCCGTATTCCACAAGACTGCCGAGATGGAAGAACGCCGTCTTCTGGCTCACCCGTGCGGCCTGCTGCATCGAGTGGGTGACGATCACGACCGAATAGCTTTTGCGCAGCTCGTCAATCAGCTCTTCAACCTGAGCCGTTGCAATCGGATCGAGGGCCGAGCATGGCTCGTCCATCAACAGCACTTCGGGCTCGGTCGCGACAGCGCGGGCAATGCAAAGACGCTGTTGCTGCCCCCCCGACAGGCCCGTTCCGGGGGCGTGCAGGCGGTCTTTCACTTCGTCCCAGATTGCGCCGCGGCGCAGGGCGTTTTCCACGATGTCGTCCAGATCGGCCTTGTTTCTGGCCAAGCCGTGGATTTTCGGGCCGTACGCCACATTGTCATAGATCGATTTCGGGAACGGGTTTGGTTTTTGAAAGACCATGCCAACCTTGGCGCGCAGCTGCACGGGGTCCACCTTTGGGTCGTAGATATCTTCGCCGTCAATCGTGATGTCGCCCGTCACGCGGCAGACATCAATCGTGTCGTTCATACGGTTGATACAGCGCAGAAACGTCGATTTACCACAGCCCGAGGGGCCGATAAACGCTGTCACAGTCTTGTCTTCAATCTCGACGCTCACGTTTTTGATCGCCTGATTGTCACCGTAAAAGACCTGTACGTCCCTGGCTGCGATTTTGACCTCGTTGGTGCCCACTTTTCTCTCCACAATTCTCATATCATTCATTGTATCGCTCCTTACCAACGGCGCTCGAACCTGCGGCGCAGGACGACGGCAATTGCGTTCATGGTGATGAGGAACAGCAACAGAATAATAATGCCACCCCATGCTTTCTCATAAAACCCGGGGTCTGCGCGGCTGGCCCATGTGTAGATCTGCGCAGGCATGGCCGAATTCGCGTCGGTAAAGCCGCCGACGAAAGTTTCAGGGTATTCGCGCGCCACAAAACCCACCATGCCGATCAACAACAACGGGGCCGTTTCGCCCAAGGCCTGCGCCAATCCGATGATTGTTCCCGTCAGAATACCCGGCATCGCAAGCGGAAGCACATGGTGGAACACCGATTGCATCTTGGACGCCCCTACCCCCAAAGCCGCATCACGGATGGACGGCGGCACAGCAGCCAGTGAGGCACGTGTCGAGATGATGATCGTCGGCAGTGTCATCAGCGTCAGCACCAGCCCGCCAACCAAGGGTGCAGATTGCGGGAAGCCCGCAAACTGGATGAACACAGCCAGACCAAGGATACCGAACACGATCGAGGGCACAGCCGCAAGGTTCGAGATGTTCACCTCGATCAGGTCGGTCCAACGGTTCTTGGGGGCGAATTCCTCAAGGTAGATAGAGGCAGCAACCCCGATGGGCAGCGACAAAAACAGCACGACAAACATCATGAACAACGAGCCGATGACAGACGCGCCAAACCCTGCGCCGCCAGGGTTGTCTACACCGGAATCCGTACCCGTGATGAAGTTCCAGTTGAACGCACCGTCGATGATCCCCGCCTCCTCCAGCGCATCCACCAGATCAAGGTCGGTCGCCATCAAAAAGCGGCTGTCCACCAGCGTATCGCGGGTCACGCGCCCGTTGAAATAGCCGTCAACGCGGGAGGACGCAGCAAGCTCGAATGTCACAGGCGTGCCGATACGGTCAGGATTTTCAAGGAAAAAGCTGCGGATGGTCCCGCCCGGCTTGCCCACGATCCGCTGGATGGCCTTGTTATCGAACGCGACCTCCATACCGCTGGCATCCAGCTGCGCCGTCAGCGCGTTGATAAAGATCTTTTGATACTCACCCGTCTTGAGCATCTTGGATTCAGCCGTGTCGAATTGCTCTTGGCTTAGCGTAAATTCGATGTCCACCACGGTCTGCGTAAAGGCAGGCAGCCCCGAACGCAGGATAGACGCGAAGAGAAACACCAAAAACAGCAGGCCCACGGCGATCGCCGCAATGCCGTACATGCGAAAGCGGGTTTCAGCGGCGTTACGCGCAGCCGTACGCGCATCTTGCGTCATCAGGCTGGACTTCTTCTTTGGCGCGTCAGCGGCGGGTGTCATATTTGTGTCAGTCATCAGTCATACTGCTCCCGATATTTACGCACGATGAAGAGGGCAAAAACGTTCAGCCCGAGCGTTAGAACGAAAAGGGTCATCCCAAGGGCAAAAGCCACCAGCGCCTCGGGCGAGGCAAAGTCGGCGTCGCCTGTAAGCTGGCTCACGATTTTGGCGGTGATGGTGGTCATGGCTTCAAACGGGTTAAGCGACAGCCGCGCCGCAGCCCCCGCCCCCAGCACCACGATCATCGTCTCGCCAATGGCACGCGAAGCCGCCAGCAGGATCGCCCCCACAATGCCGGGCAAGGCGGCGGGCAGGATCACCTGACGGATCGTTTCGGATTTGGTCGCGCCAAGGCCATATGACCCGTCGCGCATCGCCTGAGGCACCGCGTTGATAATGTCGTCAGACAGCGAGGACACAAAAGGGATCAGCATGATGCCCATCACGAGGCCCGCCGTCATCACGGCAGTGCCGCCCTGCATCCAGCCTAATGTGTCTTTGCCAAACATGCTCACCAACAGCGGGCCAACAGTCAGCAGCGCAAACAGCCCGTAGACGATGGTGGGAATCCCCGCGAGGATTTCGATGAGCGGCTTGGCGATACCGCGCACCTTCGGCCCTGCATATTCCGACAGATAAATCGCGGAGAAGAGGCCGATAGGCACAGCGACCAGAAGCGCGATGAAGGAGATATAAAACGTCCCCCAGAGCAGTGGCAACACGCCAAGGTCCGAGGCACCGCCACGTCCAGAAAAGCTGGGCGCCCATTTCGTACCGAAGAAGAAATCCGCCGCGGGGTAAAGTTTGAAGAATTCGATCGTGTTGAACAGCAGCGCAAACAGGATGCCGATCGTGGTCAGGATCGCGACAGATGCGGCCGCGATCAGCAGGGCCAGAATGCCCCGCTCAACATTGTTGCGGGCACGAAACTCAGCGTGGGAGCGTGCATAAGCATAGGCCGCCCCGCCAAGCGCGATAAGCAGAACAAGCACGTTCATCAGCATCGAACTGGTGGCATTGAGCGTACGGTAAAGCTGCGCGCCCTCCAACACCTCCGCGCTCACGCTTGATCCAAGGGCCACGCCGACTTCACCAAGCTGCGCCCGCACATCAGAGGTTTGCGTGTTCAGAGCGGCGGCCTCTGCGCGGGTCATTGCCCCTTGGGCGACAGCGGAATCAAGGCCGTCAGCCACGCGGCGCACATCACTCATCACAAGGCCGATTGAACTGCCCTCGGACACCATGGTGTCAGGCAATGTCGCAAGAACGCGGGTGTTTACAAAGAACGGCTGCGCCAGCATCCAGATGATAAGGACAGCGGCAGCGGGCACAATCGCCCACATCGCTACGTTCGCACCGTAATAAACGGGCAAGGAATGAAGAACACGGCGGTCGCCGCCTGCACTTTTTAATGCGCGGCTGCGCCCCATTTGATACCCGACCGCTGCAATGGCAGCGAGGATCAACAAGAGCCATGTAAACGGCATACGGGTTCCAATCGTCGTGATGGTTTATGTGGCAAATGCCCCGAAAAGGGGCATCCAAACGATGTGGTGGAGACGGCGCGCTGCGCCATCTCCGATCTTGTCAGGCTTAGCTACCGCCGCCCATTGGAGTCTCGGCTGCGATTGCGGTCTGCGTTTCGGCCAGCGCGGGGTCCGCCACCAGACCGTAGGCAGAAAGCGGGCCGTCGGGACCTGCAATTTCATCCGCTACGAAGAAGGATGCGAACTCTTTCAAGCCGGGGATCACGCCGATGTGTGCTTTTTTCACGTAGAAGAACAGCGGGCGTGACACGGGGTAGTCACCCGTCGAGATCGTCTCGGTGGAGGGGGCTACACCGCCCATTGTCGCCACTTTCAGCTTGTCTTGGTTGTTCTCGAAGAACGCCAGACCAAAGATGCCGATGCCGTTGGGGTTGGCGTCAATACGGGCGAGCGTTTCTGTGTAGTCGCCGTCGATGTCCACAGACGCGCCGTCCTGACGCACGTCGATGCACGCATCTTCCGCGTCATCTTCGGACATGCCGGAGGCCATCATGGCTTCCATAGCGCCCGTTGCTTCGCAGCCTTCCAAAAGCACTTTGTCCTCAAAGACTTCGCGTGTGCCGTGCTTGGTACCGGGGATGAAGGCCATGATGTCTGCGGCTGGCAGGTCGGCGTTGAAGTCGGCCCACTGTGTGTGCGGGTTATCGACAATCGCACCGTCTACCAGAACCTTGGAGCCCAGCGCGTTGAAGATGTCGGCAGGCTGGAAAGCCGTATAGGCAGGGCCGTCTGTTTGGCTGGCAAAGACGATGCCGTCATAGCCGATGCGCACTTCGATGATGTCTGTCACACCCGCTTCGGCGCAGGCTTTGATCTCTTTTTCACGAATGGCGCGGGAGGCGTTCGCGATGTCGATGGTGTTTTCGCCAACACCTTCGCAGAACCGCTTGAGACCCGAGCTGGAGCCGCCTGATTCAACAACCGGCGTCGGGAAGTCAAAGTTCTCACCAAAAGCTTCGGCAACGATGGATGCATAGGGCAGCACGGTGGACGAGCCTGCGATTTGAACCTGATCACGGGCCGCTGCGGTTGTTGCAGCCATTGCGGACAGGGCCAGAGCGGAAGTTGCGAGTTTCACGAAAGACATGCGTGTCTCCTGTTGTACGTTTAAACTTGATCCCCCCATGGGAATCTCCCGCTCTGTCTAGGGGGCTTGCGTAACAGCTTTGTGACAGTTGCATTACACGTTTATGACAATGACCGAAATGACCGATTATCGCTCAGAAACTTTCCTGTATAGGAAGAATAACCGTAAATGTCGTGCCCTGACCCAGCTCGCTTTCCACACGCAGACGGCCGCGGTGGCGATTGATGATGTGTTTGACGATCGCCAGCCCCAGACCTGTCCCGCCCAGCTCTTTGCTGCGGTGGTCGTCGGCGCGGTAAAAGCGTTCGGTCAGGCGCGGCAGATGGATGGGGTCAATGCCCGCACCATAGTCGATGATCTGGATGCGCACGCCGGGGGCGCGCAAAACCGGCTCACGGGCGCTTTCGGTTACCCGCACCGTCACCTTGCCCCCCGACCCGCCATATTTGACCGCGTTCATGATGATGTTGGTGAACACTTGTTTGAGCTGATCCCCGTCCGCAATCATCGAGACAGGGCTTTCGGGGTATTCGACCTCGAAAGCGACATCCGCATCGCGGGCCAGGTGTTGCAGGGTGTGCAGGGTCGAATTCAAAATGTCATTTAGCACGATATTCTGTGTGGGCTTTACCCGCTCTTCCCCCTCTACCCTATTGAGCGACATCAGATCCCCCACAAGGCGGTTCATGCGCTCTGCCTCGTTCTGCATAATATCAAGGAACCGTGCGCCCGCTTCGGGATCATTGCGCGCAGGGCCGCGCAGGGTTTCGATAAACCCCATCAGCGCCGTCAGGGGCGTTCGCAATTCGTGGCTGACATTGGCGACAAAATCGCGGCGCATCTGGCTGGCTTGCTCTTTGTCTGTAATATCGTCGAAAGTCACGACCACCAAGCCCGCCGCACCTAAGCCCAGCCCCCGCACCATGCGACAGCTGACCCGAAACGTCGTGTCCTGGGCACCGTCATTGCTGAGGTATTGTGTCGTGCGTGCGGTGCCTTCCGCCAGCGTTGTCTCGATCGCCTCAAGAAGCGCCGGCTGCCGCATGATCGTGACAAAGTTCTGCCCCCGCGCCTGTTGGCCGATCAAAGCCAGCGCATCACTATTGGCCGCGACAATGCGTTCGGATGCATCAATGACAAGCCCGGGGAGCGGTACAGCAGCTAGAAAAGCGTCAAGGGTTTCGTCAGTCATTCCGGGGCCTCGCAAGTGCAGGTTTTGCCCGAATGGCAGTCCCGCGCATATCGCTTAAGCTATCCAAAGCGCCCCGTCCAACCAAGACATAAACACGCGTGTGATATGGGTTTCATGTAGCCCCAAAGCATTGTCACAGTTTCTTTGCGCAATTGTCACGTAACTGAATCGTAACCGTCGCAAGTCTGTGATGTTGGCCGCGTATCCGTCCCCCAAACAAGGGGGCGATATGCTTAGAATCGATACACTGACGAAACGCTTCGGAGATAAAACAGCCGTAGATGCGGCCAATATCACCGTAGACGCACCAGCCATGATCGGCATTATCGGGCGATCGGGTGCGGGAAAATCCACCCTTTTGCGGATGCTTAACCGTCTCAGCGATGCGTCATCCGGTACGATCACCTATCAGGGCGAAGACATCACATCATTGCGCGGTGCCGCCAAACGCAACTGGCAGTCGCGCTGCGCGATGATCTTTCAACAGTTCAACCTCGTACAGCGCATGGACGTTGTTTCCAACGTATTGCACGGCACGCTGAACAAACGCTCGGCGGTGGCGACGCTGTTCAACCTCTACCCACAAGAGGACATTCACAAGGCAATCGAAATCCTCGACCGTCTTGGCATCGCCGAACAAGCGTCCAAGCGGGCCGAGGCCCTGTCAGGCGGCCAGCAACAGCGCGTCGCGATTGCGCGGGCGTTGATGCAAGACCCCAAGATTATTCTCGCGGACGAGCCGATTGCCTCGCTTGATCCGATGAATGCGCAGGTGGTGATGCAATCGCTGCGCGCGATTCACGAAGAAGACGGGCGCATGGTGATCGCCAACTTGCACACGCTGGATACGGCGCGGCGCTATTGCGACCGCGTGATCGGCATGCGCGATGGCCGCATCGTGTTTGACGGCACGCCTGCACAGCTGACCACCGGCGTTGCCCGCGACATCTACGGCGCAGGCGCCGGATTTTCCGAAGCCGCCACCTCTACCGAAATTGAAACACTGGACAGACAAGAGGTCCGCACAGCGGAAGCCTACGCCTAAGCCAGCCCCCCACCCCCCTTACCCGCCCTCAAAGCCGTTAGGCGCACGGGCAATTAACCACGGAGAAGACGATGAAAAAGACACTTGCACTGGCGCTTGCCGCTACAACAGCGCTCACCACGGGTGCATTCGCCCAAGAGATCACCGAATTCCGCATCGGCATCCTTGGCGGTGAAAACGCCCAAGACCGCATGAACAGCTACCAGTGCCTTGCCGACTATACGACAGAAGCACTTGGCGTTGAGACAAAGCTGTTTGCGCCTGCCGACTACAACGGCGTTATTCAGGGCCTGCTGGGCGGGAACATCGACATGGCGTGGCTTGGTGCCTCGGCCTATGCCGCTACATATCTGCAAGACGCGGACGCGGTCGAGCCTGTGCTGATCAAAGTGAATGTAGACGGCTCTGTCGGCTACCACTCCATCGGGTTTGCCCGCAAAGACAGCGGCGTGACATCGTTGGATGATATGGAAAGCAAGGTATTCGGCTTTGGTGATCCGAACTCCACCTCGGGCTACCTGATCCCCTCCATCGAGATCCCGCAGTACAAAGACGGCGTGACCATGGAAAGCGGTGAATACTTTGGCGAAGTGAAATTCACGGGCGGTCACGAGCAAACCATCGTCGCTGTCAACAACGGTGACATCGACGCGGGCGTGACATGGGCCGACGGTCAGGGCAACTGGGAAGACGGCTATAACTCGGGGGCGCTGCGCAAGGCGGTTGATGCGGGCCTTGTCGATATGAACGACATGGTCCAGATCTGGAAATCCAAAGTCATCCCCGAAGGCCCTGTCGTTCTGCGCAAAGCACTGCCTGCGGACGTGCGCGCAAAGATGACGGCACTGGTGGATGGCCTTTTTGAAGCCGATCCTGAATGCGCCTACGGCGTGGCTGCGGGGGAGACCAAAGGGTTCCAGCCTGTCACCCATGACACCTACATTTCAATCGTCGAAGCCCGCAAAGCGAAAATCGGCGGCTAAGCAATTTTCATGACGCATCCGGTAGCCCCTTGGGGCTGCCGGTTTTTCTTTATCCGGGGGCAATATGGCAGATACCACACTCAGCGGCACGGCGCAGTCGGTGCACACAATCCAGTCCGGCTATATGGCGCAGGTGCAGCGGCGCAGGCTCTATAGTGGTTTGACGCTTTTGATATTTGTGGTCCTGATGGTTGCGGGGTTCAACATCGCCGACGACCGCAACGCGGGCGGTTTCTGGAACGGGTTGCATCAGATTGGCGACTATCCCGCCGATGTTTTGTCAGAGGCGTGGGCGAAACGCGCCGACCTCCCTACCCTCATTGTGAAATACACTCCCGCCTTGATCGAGACCATTAACATCGCCGCCGTATCCACGTTGATCGGTGCCATCGGCGGGTTGTTCCTGTCCTTGCTGGGGACACGGGGGCTGGCCAAATGGCCCCGCCTCATCCCGCTGTTTCGCCGCATCAGCGACATCTTGCGGGCCGTGCCCGAGATCGTGATCGCGCTGGTGCTGATCTTTGTGCTGGGTGGCGGCCCTGTGCCTGCGATGATCGCCATTGCTATCCACACGGCGGGCGCTCTGGCCAAGATGTTCTCCGAAGTCTCCGAAAATACCGATCTGAAGGCTGTCGAAGGCCTGTCTTCGACGGGGGCCACATGGCTTCAGCGGATGCTGCTGGGTGTGCTGCCGCAGGTCGCGCCCAACTACGTGAGCTATTCGCTGCTGCGTTTCGAGGTCAACATCCGCGCCTCGGCCATTCTGGGCTTCGTGGGCGCAGGTGGTCTGGGCTACGAGCTGCGCAATGCCATGGCGTGGGGCCCGGGCCGTTTTGACGAGGCGGCGGCGATCTTCATCCTGCTGTTCGGCACGATTGTCTTCTTCGATCAGGTTTCCAGCCGGTATCGCAACAAACTGACCGATGGTCAGACACATTAAGCTTTGAAGGACCAACCCCATGACCGCGATTGATCTGGACGCAACCAAGCTGCACGCCGACAGGCTGTTTCAGCGCAAGCGCCTGATGGGCTTTGCCGTTCCCGCCGTGATCCTTGCCTATCTGATATATATCTTTTTTGCTTTTGATCTGGCCGGCCTTGCAGGGCGTGCCAACGCGGGCAACGCCCTTACGCTGGTCTCTGACAGCTGGTCGTACAAGGTGCATGTCACCCGCGATAACCGCTCGGGCGGGATCAGCTATGCCGTTGAAGGGGAACGCAAAGGCCGCTACCCCGAAGGGACGCGGCCAGCTTGGGTGACAGGCGACAAGATCACCACCATTGATCTGGGCGGCGATCACATCGTGCGCTACCTGCCTGACAACCGCACCCAGATCGAGATGCCGGACTTTCCACTGATCGAGGTGCAGGCAAAGGGCCGCACCGTGACCTCGAACCTGCCGACCGATTTGCCGGACTGGATTTCAGCCTCAAATCGCCGCATCGGCATCACCACACCCGAAGGCCGCATCACACTGACAGGTTCCCGCACCGAAGTGTTCAACTACTTCCCCGGATGGGAGCTGTTCTGGTTCACGCTCGACAGCCCCTACCACGGTCAAAGCCTCGCAACGATCCTGTTCGGTGATCGTGTGGACCCTGCCCGACCGAATATCCCGGGCGCTGTCTCTGACTGGTGGAACAACGCCATGTGGCGCCACAAGGATGTCGCCTGGGCCATCGGAGAGACGATACTGATGGCGTTTCTGGGCACGATGGGGGCCGCGATCATCGCACTGCCACTTGGCTTTCTCGCGGCCAAGCGTTTCTCGCCCATTATGATCCTGCGCGCTGCAACGCGCCGTCTGTTCGATTTTGTGCGCGGTGTGGATGCCCTGATCTGGACGGTTGTCCTTGCGCGGGCGTTTGGCCCCGGCCCGCTGACAGGCGCGCTGGCAATCCTGATCACGGATACCGGCACCTTCGGCAAGATTTTTTCCGAGGCGTTGGAGAATGTGGATCAAAAGCAAATCGAAGGCGTCTCCTCCACGGGGGCGAAACCCTTGCAACGCTACCGCTTTGGCGTGATCCCACAGCTGGTGCCCGTGTTGCTGGCGCAGATCCTCTATTTTCTGGAATCAAACACCCGCTCTGCCACGATCATCGGTGCCATTACGGGTGGCGGCATCGGGTTGATGCTGACCCAAGCGATCCAGACGCAAAAAGACTGGGAAGAGGTCGCCTATTACATCGTTCTCATCATCGCCATGGTGATGTTCATGGACTGGTTTTCGGGCTGGCTGCGCGGCAAGCTGATCGGGCGCAAAAGCTGATGGCGCGCATCCTGATCACCGGCAGCAATCGCGGCATCGGCGCGGCACTTGCAGCCGAAGCCGAAACCCGCGGGCACAACATTCTGCGCGCAACCCGTGCGCAGCAAGGCGGCGATGTTATCTTTGACATCAGCGACCCCAAACAGGTCAAACAAGCAATGTCGCAGATCAAGCAGCCGATTGATGTCGTTATCAACAACGCAGGTATCATCGGCCCCGACAGCCCGACCACCGATATGGACTGGACCGCCATGGCCCACACCTTTGCCGTCAATGTTGCAGGCGCCCTCGCCGTGAGCACGGCCTGCCTTGATAATTTGCGGCGCAGCGACAGCCCCCGCATTCTGACAATCTCAAGCCAGATGGCCTATATGGGCTATGCCGAATCTGACCGCATTTCCTACCGCGCCTCCAAAGCGGCGGTGAACAAGGTCATGCAAGGATTGGCAACTGATCTATACCCCGATGGTATCGCGGTCGTTCTTGTCGATCCTGGCTGGGTCCAGACGGATATGGGCGGCGCAGAGGCCGATCTGGACCCCAAAGAGGTCGCCACAGGGATTATCAATCTGGCCGAGCGCACGACGCTTGAGCACACCGGAAAATTCTTTCGCTGGAGCGGCGAGGAGCGCGCGTTTTGACCAAGACAAGATTAAACCCCGACACCCCCATTATTCATCCGGAATGTGAGGTTAGAGATGCAACCTTTGGAAAATACGTAGAAATCGGAAAAGGCAGCCGCGTGGCGCATTCCCATCTGGGCGACTACTCCTATTGTGACCGCTTTGCCGACATTGCCAATGCCTCCGTGGGTAAATTCGCCAACATCGCCTCCTTCGTGCGGATCGGGGCAACAGACCACCCGATGGAAAAAGCGAGCCTGCATCACTTTCACTACCGCTCGTCCGACTATTTTGAGGATGCAACTGACGATGACGCTTGGTTCGCACTTAGGCGCAGCCGCCGCACTGTGATTGGCCATGATACATGGATCGGTCACGCCGCCCAAATCCGGCCCGACGTGACCATCGGCCACGGGGCCGTCATCGCAGGCGGCGCAATCGTGACCAAGGATGTGCCCCCCTACATGATCGTCGCGGGCATCCCCGCCGTGCCGATGCGCCCCCGTTTTGCGCCCGACGTTGCAGAGAGGCTGATGGCGCTGGCGTGGTGGGACTGGCCCCACGACCGCTTGCGCGCAGCGCTCAATGATTTCCGCCGCCTGGGTGCCAAAGCGTTTTTGAAACGCTATGAAGGCAGCGTTTGACCGATGAAGCCACACATCAGAAGCGAAACGCGGCGACACACGCTGCGGCCTATCAAAAGGAACACTGCGGATGTACAAACACGCCCCTTCTCAGGTCTCCTATGCATCGGCGGCACAATCGCGGGCAGGTCAACGCGTCATCAAGCTGATTGAAAATGCCACGGGCCGTCACGGTCTCATCAGGCGGGCGCAGGATTATGACACCGAGGTCGCACAAGGCCGTAGTTTTTGGGAGGTGATGCTGGGCCGTTATGGAATGAGCGTTGATCTCATCTCGGGATCGTTGGCGGATATTCCCGCGCAAGGTCCCTTGGTCATTGTCGCAAACCATCCCTTCGGCATCCTTGACGGGCTTGTGATGGGGCATATCCTGTCCAAACGGCGGGACGCCTTTCACATTCTGGCAAACAGCGTCTTTCAGGAAGCGCCGGAACTTGCAGGCACGGTTTTACCAATCAGTTTTGACGAGACAAAGCAGGCGGTGAAGCTCAACCTCGACACCCGTGCCAAGGCCATAGGCGCGCTCAAGGCGGGGGGAGCCATCGGCATCTTCCCGGGCGGCACCGTCTCCACCGCCGCCACGCCGTTCCAGCGGCCATTGGACCCTTGCTGGCGGCGGTTTACGGCCCGCATGATTACAAAATCCAACGCGACTGTGGTGCCTGTCTTTTTCGACGGCCAGAACTCAAGGCTGTTTCAGCTGGCCAGTCATATCCATCACAATTTGCGCGTCGCCCTGCTGCTCAAGGAATTCGGAAGGCGTGCGGATCAGCCTGTGAAAATCGCCATCGGCACCCCCATCACGCCTGAAGCGATTGCCCCCTTCTCCCATGACGCTCAGGCCATGATGGACTTCCTCCGGTGCCAGACCTACGCGCTCTCTCCGCAGCGCGTTGGCCATGCGGATTACGGATTCGAGTTCGAAAAACACCATCGAGCATAGGCCAAGCGGCACCGCCCTTGCCCCATGCTCTATTCGCCCTCGGGCGCCAGATACCCCACAGCGATTGCCGAAGCAGCGACCATCACCGTCGCGGTTCCAAGCATCAGCGCAAGCCCCCCCGCCTGATAGGTCAACCCAGACAACAGCGTTCCCGCCAGCCGCCCCGCAGCATTGGCCATATAGTAGAACCCTACATCCATCGTCACACGCTCGGCCTTAGTAAACGACAAGATCAGATAGGAATGCAGGGACGAGTTCACCGCAAAGATCGCGCCGAAGGCCAACAGACCCGCCACAAGGGTCAGGGTCAGCCACGGCTGCGGCTCCCCTCCGATCAGCGCTGCAAGCGTCAGGCACAGCAGCACAGCCACAAGCCCCCAGCCCCAGTTTCGCGCCGCCCCGATCAGGTCCGCTAACGTGCGGTTCTTTGCCCGCAGAATGCGCGGGGCGTTGGCTTGCACAAGGCCGTAGAGGATGATCCACCCCGCCATGAACGTCCCGATCATAAAGAACGCGGCGCGGTTGCCGACGGTCGTGCCATCCGACAGCACCGCATAGAAATAGATCGGAATGCCCACCACGAACCAGACATCGCGCGCGCCGAACAAAAACACCCGCGCCACGCTCAGCCAGTTCACGTTGGCGGATTTCGAGAAGACTTCCGCGAATTTCGCCCCCCTGCGCCCCTTGGGCAGGCCCGCTGGCATGGCCACCACCACCGCCAACAAGATCACCGCAAGGATCGCCGCCATACCCAAAACCGCCCCGACAAACCCGACAGTGGCAAGCAGTGCTGCCCCCAGCAAGAAGCCCGCCCCCTTCACCATATTCTTGGACCCCGTCAGCACCGCGACCCAGCGAAACAGGCCTCCGCCCTCGGACGGGGCCAGCAGCTTTACAGCGGACTTGGACGACATCTTGGCGAGATCCTTGGCGACCCCGCTCGCCCCTTGCACCAGCATGACAAAAACGACGGAAGCGCCGACTGCCCAATTCGGGTCAAGCTGTGCCAGCGCCAGCAAGGCCAGCACCTGCAATCCAAGCCCTGCATACAGCGTCGAGGTCAGGCCAAATCGCGCCGCGATCCAGCCCGCGCACAGGTTCGTCACAACGCCCGCGATTTCATAAAGGACGAACAGATAGGCCAGCTGCACGGGCGAAAACCCCAGCGTGTGAAAGTGCAACAGCACCAGCATCCGCAGCGCACCATCGGTGAGCATGAAGGCCCAATAGGCCGCCGTCACCGCGATATAGGCGGACAAGCCTTCGGGCCGCGCAGCCGTCTGTGTCACAGGCTGTCCCCTACCATGCAGGCCACATCGACCAATCGGTGGGCATAGCCCATCTCGTTGTCATACCACGCATAAATCTTCACCTGCGTGCCATTGATTACCATCGTGGACGGGGCGTCAATAATGCTGGAGCGTTCGTCATTGGTATAGTCGGTCGAGACAAGGGGGCGGGTCTCATAGCCCAAAATACCCTTCAACGGTCCCTCGGACGCGGCTTTGAACAGGGCGTTGACCTCTTCCACCGTGGTCTCGCGCTCTACCTCGAACACGCAGTCGGTCAGGGACGCATTGAGGAGCGGCACGCGCACGGCGTGCCCGTTCAGGCGGCCTGTCAGTTCGGGATAAATCAGCGTGATCGCCGTCGCACTGCCCGTCGTCGTCGGGATCAACGAATTGAGCGCCGAGCGGGCGCGGCGCAGGTCCTTGGCCGGGCGGTCCACAATCGTTTGCGTGTTGGTCACGTCATGGATTGTCGTGATGGAGCCGTGTTTGACGCCCAGATTTTCGTGGATGACCTTGACCACAGGGGCCAGACAGTTGGTGGTGCAGCTTGCGGCGGTCACGATACGGTGGCGGTCGGGGGCGTAGGTGCCCTCGTTCACGCCCATGACGATATTGGCGGCATCCCCGTCTTTGACAGGGGCCGACACGACCACTTTCTTCACACCTGCCGCGAAATAGGGGGCCAGCTTGGCCTCTGACTTGAACGCACCTGTGCATTCGATCACCACGTCCACACCGTCCAGCGGCAGATCGGCAAGGTCACGCGTGCCGACAAAGGGGATACGCACCCCGTCAATGGTGACGCTATCCGCATCATAGGAAAAATCCGCCGCCCAACGGCCATGCACCGTGTCAAACTCCAACAGATGCGCGTGCATTTCAGGGTCGCCCACCGCGTCGTTGATCCACGCGATCTGTGCGCCCCGCGCCAAAAGCGGTTTCAGGGCAAGCTTGCCAATGCGGCCAAGGCCATTGATGGCGTAAACAGTCATTCTGGTATTCCTTCTTTGTGTGTTTGGCCGATCTCATCGACAGCTTTTTGCAAGGACATGCGATCAAGCGCGGCAAGCGGCAGGGCGGTAAAGGCGACCAAACGATTGCGCAGCGCGCCATAGGTTTGCTGGAAGGCAAGGCTTTGCTCGGCCTCCGACCCTGTAACGCTGACAGGATCGGGCATCCCCCAATGGGCGCTCACGGTTTGGCCCGACCACGGCGGGCATTCCTCGTTCGCGGCCTGATTGCAAACGGTAAAGACAAAATCAAAGACGGGCGCATCTGCCCCCATATATTCCGAAATATTCTTGGGCCGCAGGGGGGCCACGTCATGCCCCTTTCGGGTCAGCAGTTCGGCGGCGAACGGGTTCACCTCGGCGCGCGGTTTGCGCCCGGCCGAATGTACCTCAAAGCGATCACCGCCAAGGTCGCGCAAAATACATTCCGCAAAGATGGAGCGCGCCGAATTGCCCGTGCAAATGAACAGGACCTTGTATTTCTTGCCTGCCTCCGGATGGCGACCCACCCCCTCCGCGCTGGTAAGGGACGCGCAGATTTCAGGCCGCCCCCGACAGCAATCCAACAGCAGATAGTCAAAGGTCTCACGCGCCGCCTGTGTATCAATGGCATAGCGCAAGGATGTTCCAACACGCTCTTGCGTGATCAGCCCCGCCTGCATCAGCGCATTCACATAGGTCGACAATGTATTGGCCTTGATCCCCAATGCCTGCGCCAGCTCGGTCGCGGGCACACGGTCAGGGTAGCGCCGCATCAGCAGTCGAAACAGCGCCAGCCGTTGTGGATGACCAAGGGTCGAGAGGCGGTTGGGAATCAGATTTTCCATAATTCATGAATATGTGAATTAAGAACGTGGTGAAAGTGAATTTTTTGTGACAGTCGGGCCGAACGCTGCCCCTCCAAGCCTTGCCGAGCTTAGGTAAGGTAGCGGCCGGACTGCCCTCTTGCCCGCCGCTAAACTTAACAAATCTTTTACAAATTCGTCGCACCCCTGTCATGATCAGCGACACATAACCAACCCATTGCATTCTAATGGAGAGAAATATGCGAGTTACCGCTGCTATCGTTTCTACTTTCTTTGTGGGCCTGCCCGCTCTGGCGCAAACCGCCTTGAACGTCGAATATGGTCCACGCCCCTACTACCTCATCGACCGGATGGAGGAAGGCGCGCTCAAAGACAAGCTGACGCAATGTATGGGGCAAGAAGGGCAGACTTCGCTTTTCTCGATCGGGCACCGCGGCGCGCCGCTGCAACTCCCCGAGCATACAGTCGAAACCAATGTTGCCGCTGCGCGCATGGGGGCTGGCATCCTTGAATGTGACGTGACCTTTACCAAAGACCTGGAGCTGGTGTGCCGTCATGCGCAAAATGACCTGCACACCACCACCAATATCCTGACCAGCCCGCTGGCCAACACCTGCACGCAGCCCTTCACGCCTGCGGACGGTGACACGCCTGCCGCCGCCGAATGCCGCACGTCCGAGATTACGCTGGCCGAGTTTCGGACCCTGTCCCCGAAAATGGATGCCGCTGACAAATCCGCAACCACAGCCGAAGCCTATCTGAATGGCACAGCAGGCTGGCGCACCGATCTCTACTCGGCCGAGCCTGCAACCCTGATGACCCATGCTGAATCCATCGAGCTGTTCAAATCGCTGGGTGCAAAGTTCACGCCAGAGCTGAAATCCCCCTCGGTCGAGATGCCGTTCAACGGCTTCACTCAAGAGGATTACGCGCAAAAGCTTGTTGATGAGTACAAGGCCGCAGGTATCCCCGCCTCCGATGTCTGGCTGCAATCCTTCAATCTCGAAGACGTGCTTTATTGGATCGAAGCCGAGCCTGCCTTTGGTAAGCAGGCCGTCTATCTGATGGATGAATATGACATCGAAGGGTATTCGCCGATGGATGCGACCACATGGCCCAACACCATGGAAGAGCTGAAGTCGATGGGCGTGAACTACATTGCGCCGCCGACATGGATGCTGGTGACCACATCAGCGGATGGCAAAATCGTCCCGTCCGAATTGGCAGTACAGGCCAAGGCCGCAGGAATTGAGATGATCGCCTGGACGATCGAGCGGTCAGGCCCGCTCAAGGATGGTGGCGGTTGGTACTATCAGTCCATCGCGGACCTCACCGACAGCGATGGCGTGATGTACGAATTCATTGACGCGCTGGCGCAAGATGTGGGCGTCGCAGGTATCTTCTCGGATTGGCCCGCAACGGTCACCTATTACGCAAACTGCATGGGGCTGGAATAGGCTAGCACCTTTTCAAGATGCGGAGATCTCCCCGCCCGCATCCCTCAGCCCCTGTCGGCCCCTGCCCTTTCGGGCGGGGGCTTTTTTACATCTCGTCCAGGGTTAGGGTGATCCGGTCTCCCGCAAACCACGTCCGCCCGTATTCTACCGGCCGCCCCTGTGCGCACTGGTTGACGCCCGAGGATCTAAGCAGCGGGTCCCCTTCTGCCACCTCCAGAACCAGCGCCTGTGTCGCCGTTGCACGCACAGCCGTGAGGCGGGTCGAGGCGCGCGTGTAGTCGTCTATGCCCGCAGCGCGCAGTGCTTGGGTTACACTGCTAGTTTCGGATAATGCCGCCATGATGCCCGGCAGCCTGTCTGTGGGGAACAGGCTTTCAAAGACGGCAACGGGCTGGCCATCTGCCAAGGAAAGCCCGTGATAAGCGCAGACCGGATCGCCCACCTGAATGCGCAGCGCTTGCGCTTCACCAGCTGTCGCCGCACGTGCGTCCAGCGCCAGAACGCGTTTTTCCGGCCTGCGTCCTGCGGCGATCAGATTTTCATGAAACCGCACGCGGTGCCCGATTGGATAGTCTGCGGGTGTCGATGCCACAAAAGCTCCCGCACCGCGCCGCGTGCGCACCAGCCCTTCACCCACCAAAGCCGAGATCCCGTGGCGCACAGTATGACGGTTTACGCCAAATCGAGCGGCCAGTGCGGCCTCGGTCGGCAGCTTGTCCCCGGCGCGGTAGCGCCCTTCCGCCAAGTCGCCGCGCAAGGCCTGCGCGATGGCTTTCCACACGGGTGTCTTGTCGGAACTGTCACGCAAATTTCACAAAACTCTTCTGTCATGAATGGGGGGCTGTGGTAATATATGTATAGTTGTATAGTAATAAAGCAAGTTGTCGAGATGAAAGATACCGTAAGCGAAGATAATCCGCGCAAGGCATGGATGGGGGTTCTGGCAAAAGCGCCCGAAGGCCGTATCACCGCACTGCTGGATGCTGAAATGCCGCGCCCCACTTTCACGTGGCTGCGGGCGCCCGAAATTGGCAGCACAATGGTCCGCGCCCGCGCAGGTGCCACTGGCGCACCGTTCAATCTGGGTGAAATGACCGTCACGCGCTGTGCCCTGACCTTGGCAACCGGCGAGGTCGGCCACGCGTATATCCAAGGCCGCAGAAAGGCCGATGCCGAAACCGCAGCCCTTGTTGATGCGCTTATGCAGACAGACGCCGCTGGCAGGCTGCGCGGGACGGTCCTTGACCCATTGGAGGCCGAGATGACCGCTGCAAAAGCCGCACGTGCGGCAAAGGCGGCCGCCACAAAAGTAGATTTCTTCACCATGGCCCGAGGAGAGGACTGATGCAGACGAGTAGTTTGTCAGGTGGTTTCTTTGATCCCGCGACCCAGTCGGCCCATGCCTTTCGCAGCGTGATGGAGGCCATGGCCCGTCCGGGCAGCATTCACGAAGTGAGAGGTGCCGAACCCCCTGCACCGCTCTCAGTTGCGGCGGGTGTTGTGTTGTTGACGCTGTGCGATACGGAAACGCCAATCTATCTGGCGGGCAAGGTGGATTGCGACGATGTTCGCGCTTGGCTGGCCTTTCACACCGGCGCCCCTTTTGTCGGCGCAGCGCACGCTATGTTTGCGGTCGGAACTTGGGGCGCGCTCGCGCCACTTTCCGCCTATCGTGTTGGCACGTCGGAATACCCCGACCGCTCTGCCACGTTGATTGTGGAATCGCCGCCACTGTCGCCTGTGGGTGCCGAATTGACAGGCCCCGGGATCAAGGCCCGCGCCACGCTTTGCTTGCCGGAAGAGGCCGCGTTTCAGGCTAACCGACTGCTCTTTCCGCTGGGTCTGGATTTCATCTTTACCAACGCCAGACAGATTGCGGCGCTGCCCCGAAGCACCAAGGTATCGCGCTCAAGTAGCGAAGCGATAGCGCATAAAACAAAGTCGCGCTCAAGTAGCGAAGCGGTAGCGCATAAAACAAAGTCGCGCTCAAGTAGCGAAGCGGTAGCGCATGAAGAAACCTCCCGCTCAAGTAGCGAAGCGGTAGCGCATAAAGGAGCAGCCTGACATGTATGTAGCTGTCAAAGGCGGAGAACGCGCCATCGAAAATGCCCACGCATGGCTCGCCGAAGAGCGCCGTGGGGACACCAGCATCGCAGAGCTTGGCGTAGAACAAATCCGCGAACAACTGAGCCTTGCCGTCAACCGCGTCATGGCCGAAGGCTCGCTTTATGATCCTGACCTTGCGGCGCTGGCGATCAAACAGGCGCGGGGCGATCTGATTGAGGCGATCTTCCTCATCCGCGCCTACCGCACAACCCTGCCCCGCTTTGGCGCGTCTGATCCTGTGGACACGGGGGCCATGGCCTGCGACCGCCGCATCTCGGCATCGTTCAAGGATCTGCCCGGTGGTCAGGTTCTGGGGCCGACCTTTGACTACACTCACCGTCTGCTCGATTTCAAACTGGCCGCGGATGGCGAGGTGCCGCAGGCCCCCGGCCGCGATGCCGCAGCAGGCGATGTTCCGCATGTAGCTGAATTCCTGAACCGCGAGGGCCTGATGGAACAAGCGCCCCGCGATGACACGCCCCCGCCCGACCTTACCCGCGAACCGTTGGAGTTGCCCGCCAATCGTGCCCTGCGCCTACAGGCGCTGACCCGTGCGGATGAGGGCTTTACCCTTGGCCTCGCCTATTCGACCCAGCGCGGCTATGGGCGCAACCACGCCTTTGTGGGCGAGCTTCGCATCGGGTCCGTGCCCGTCGAGATGGACATCCCCGAACTGGGCTTTGCCGTCGAAATTGGCGAGGTCACTTTGACCGAATGCGAAACCGTCAACCAGTTCACGGGTTCAAAATCCGAGCCTCCACAGTTCACACGCGGCTACGGGCTGGTCTTTGGCCAGACCGAGCGTAAGGCGATCTCGATGGCGTTGGTGGACCGTGCCCTGCGCTGGGAAGAGCTGGGCGAGGACAACATGGGCGCGCCCGCGCAAGACGCGGAATTTGTGCTGTACCACGCGGACAATATTCAGGCGACGGGCTTTCTGGAGCATATCAAACTGCCCCATTACGTCGATTTTCAATCCGAGCTGGAACTGGTGCGAAAACTGCGCCGCGAAGCGTCTGACAATCAACTGCGGGAGGCTGCGGAATGAGCGACTATAATTTCGCCTATCTTGACGAACAAACCAAACGGATGATCCGCCGTGCGATCCTGAAGGGGCTTGCCATTCCCGGCTATCAGGTGCCCTTCGCCAGCCGCGAGATGCCGATGCCTTACGGCTGGGGCACGGGCGGGGTGCAGGTTTCAGCGGCGGTGCTGACGCCGGACGATACCTTCAAGGTGATTGACCAAGGGGCCGATGACACGACGAACGCGGTGTCGATCCGCAGGTTCTTTGAACGCACCGCAGGGGTCGCGACAGCGACGGCGACCCGCGATGCGACGGTCATCCAGACCCGCCACCGCATCCCCGAAGAGCCTCTGCAAGAGGGCCAAATCCTCGTCTATCAGGTGCCGATCCCCGAACCGCTGCGCTTTCTTGAGCCGCGTGAAAGCGAGACCCGCAAGATGCACAGCCTGGAGGAATACGGCCTGATGCATGTGAAACTGTACGAAGACATCAGCCGTCATGGCCATATCGCCACCTCCTATGCCTATCCGGTAAAGGTTGAGGGCCGTTATGTCATGGACCCCTCCCCGATCCCGAAATTCGACAATCCCAAACTGGGGGATATGCCCGCGATCCAGCTCTTTGGTGCGGGCCGCGAACAGCGCATTTATGCGCTGCCCCCCTATACGCAGGTCGTCAGTCTCGATTTCGAGGACCACCCCTTCGAGGCCTCAAAGGCCAATCACCCCTGCGGCATGTGCGGTGCAACCGACAGCTATCTTGATGAGCTGATTATGGATGACGCGGGCGGGCGGATGTTTGTCTGCTCTGACACGGATTATTGCGAGGCACGTCAGACGGCGGGCCACAAAGGAAAGGACGCGGCATGACACCTTTGCTCTCGGTTAAAGGCGTCACCAAACGCTATGGCAGCCATATCGGCTGCGCGGATGTATCGTTTGATCTCTACCCTGGTGAAGTCATGGGGATCGTCGGCGAAAGCGGGTCGGGCAAATCTACTCTGCTGAATTCTATGGCGGGGCATTTGGCCCCCGATGAAGGGCAGGTTATCTTTGACACGCGCACCGACGGCCCGCGCAATACAATTGCAATGTCCGAGCCCGAGCGCAGGATGCTTGGCCGCACCGACTGGGCCTTTGTGCATCAGCACGCCCGTGACGGGCTGCGCATGGGCGTCAGCGCAGGCGGCAACGTGGGCGAGCGGCTGATGGCTGTGGGCGCGCGCCATTATGGCGATATCCGCGAACAGGCCACTGACTGGCTGGGGCGAGTGGAGATTGATGCCGCCCGTGTCGATGACCGCCCCACGACCTTTTCGGGCGGCATGCAGCAACGTTTGCAGATTGCGCGCAACCTCGTCACGGGGCCGCGGCTGGTGTTTATGGACGAGCCTACGGGCGGGCTTGATGTGTCGGTACAGGCGCGGCTGCTGGATCTGTTGCGCGGGTTGGTCCGCGACATGGGCCTGTCGGCCATCATCGTGACCCATGATCTGGCTGTTGTGCGGCTTTTGGCGGACCGTTTGATGGTCATGAAAGACGGCCACGTGGTCGAGGCAGGGCTGACAGATCAGGTGCTTGACGATCCGCAGCACGCCTACACCCAACTTCTTGTCAGCTCCGTTTTGCAGGTATGACCCATGATTGAACTTAACGACGTCTCGAAAACCTTCACTTTGCACAACCAAGGCAGTGCCATCATCGAGGTGATCAACAATGTGTCTTTCGCCGTCGCCGCGGGTGAATGTGTGGCACTGACGGGGGCATCTGGCGCTGGAAAATCAACGCTGATGCGCATGATCTATGGGAACTACCTGACACAGTCGGGTAAAATCCGCATCGGAGAAGTGGATCTGGTGCAGGCCGAACCCCGCGAGGTCATCACCCTGCGCCGCGATGTGTTGGGCTATGTCAGCCAGTTCTTGCGGGTGGTCCCCCGCGTGCCGACGCTGGATGTCGTGGCAGAGCCATTGCGCGCCTTGGGGGTTTCGGCAGACGCGGCACAGGCCCGCGCATCCGCCCTTCTTGAGCAGTTGAACATTCCGCAGCGGCTTTGGTCGCTGTCCCCCACAACATTCTCGGGCGGCGAGCAACAGCGCGTCAACATCGCACGCGGCTTTGCCCACACCTACCCTGCGATGCTGCTGGATGAACCTACGGCCAGCCTTGATGCCGCCAACCGCGAGGTCGTTTTGTCATTGATCGAGGACGCCAAGGCACGCGGTGCCGCCATCATCGGCATTTTCCATGACGAAGCGGCACGGGACCGGGTCTGTGACCGCGAAATAGATGTCGGCCGCTACACACCGGGACTGGCAGCGTGACGATCGCCTCAAAATCCGGCGGGCGTCTCATCGCGGTGGTCGGCCCGTCGGGCGTCGGCAAAGACAGCGTTATGGCAGGTCTCAAGGGCGCCCTTCCCGATCTGCATCTGGTCCGCCGCGTCATCACCCGTGCGCCTGATCTGGGCGGCGAAATCTATGACGCGGTGTCTGTCGCGCAATTCGAAGCCATGGTGCAGGACGAGGCATTCGCCGCGCACTGGGGCGCGCACGGGCTGCACTACGGTATCCCGATGAGCGTCAGGCATCAGCTTGCCAAGGGCACGGATTGCCTTGTCAATTTTTCGCGCACAGCACTGGCGCAGGCGTCCGTGGTATTTCCACGCTTGGTGGTTCTGAACATCACGGCACAGCCGAAAACGCTGGCGCAGCGGCTTGCCGCACGCGGGCGCGAAAGCGTCGACGAAATTACCAAAAGGCTTGGGCAGGCCGACAAGCCTTTGCCGAAGGGCCTTGACGTCCTCCACCTCGCCAATGACGGGCCGCTGTCGCAGACTGTCGCCCGCGCAGCGGCGCTGCTTCAACCGTTACGCGTTTAGCGATGCAGGAGTTTCAGCCCTCCCAGCCCGCCCTCTTCGCACGCGGCACGAGCGAAACTATTCCCAAGGTCAAAAGTGGCCTGTTTCAAGGTGCCGCAAAATCCGTATCTGCACGGTGTCACCGTGATGTCATGCAAGTCAGGCATATCCGCCTGAACGACCACACAGCCGCGCAAAACACGGTCCTGCAGGCGGCACATATTAGATCGCAAATCGAGAGTATTACATGAATTCCCCTTTTCCCACGTCCTCCCTACCCCACCCCCGTGACAGGGATGTAGCAAGCCCCCTGTGCCTTGCGAATGCGCAGCTTGTGTTGGCCGATCAGGTGATCCAAGGGGCGGTAACAATCCAGAACGGAACTATTGCAGAGATCACCGAGGGCGATCATATCCCGACGGGTGCAATTGACTGCGCACATGATTTTGTCATCCCTGGCTTGGTCGAATTGCACACCGACAACGTGGAACGCCATATCGAGCCGCGGCCGGAAGTCGACTGGCCCCATCTGCCGGCCTTGATCGCGCATGATGCCGAGCTTGCCTCGACAGGGATCACAACCGTTTTTGATGCGCTGCGCGTTGGGTCAATCCACAGCGGCAAATCAGGCCACCGCGATTATGCGCGCAAGCTGGCGGATGAGCTACGCGCCGCACATAGCGCCGATATGTTCAAGATAAGCCACTTTCTGCATCTGCGGGCCGAGATTTGCTCGGAGACCTTGCTGGAAGAACTAGCGGCCTTTGGCCAATCTGACCGCGTAGGGATCGTCAGCTTGATGGATCACACCCCGGGCCAGCGCCAGTTTCGCGACCTGAGCGCACTTAAAACCTATGTCGCCAAGAAACGCGGGATGAATGACGCGGAGTTTGAAGCGCATGTAGAGAACCTGCTGGCGCTGCAAAAACGTTTTGGTGCCGAACATGAAACCGGTGCCGTAAGGGAAGCGGCCCGCCTTGGTGCTGTGCTTGCCAGTCACGATGATACCACCGCCGATCATGTGGCAACGTCGTCCGCAAATGGCGTAGGCTTTGCCGAATTTCCCACAACCATCGAGGCAGCACAGGCTTGCCGCACCCACGGCATTTCGGTGATGATGGGTGCGCCGAACCTGATACGCGGGGGGTCGCATTCCGGAAATGTTGCAGCGCAAAAGCTGGCGAAAGCCGACCTACTCGATATTGTGTCGTCGGATTACGTGCCCTCGGCGCTGCTGCTTTCTGCATTCCGCCTTGCAGATATCTGGGGCGATCTGCCGCGTGCCATCGCCACGGTCACACGCAACCCCGCGCAGGCCGTCCAATTGCATGACCGTGGCACGTTGAAGACGGGATTACGGGGGGATGTGCTGCGCGTGCGCAAAATTGACCAAACGCCCCTGCTCTGCGGTGTCTGGAGCCAAGGCCACAAGATTGCCTGAAGCAATTGATGCCCTGGTCAAAGAAGCATCCTCGTATGGGGTAAACCTGAACGGGACCTCTTGCGGCAAGCCGCTGAAAAAACTGATCGAACACACACAGGCCAGCCGTCGCGCCGCACAATCCCTGATTGCGATGATTAAAGGTCAGTTTCAGCGACACAATTCAGACCTTCCTAACCTTTGGAACCTATCAGGAGGTGTACCTAAGTCCATTCACAGTCAGGAATCATAACATGCGGCGCTTGATCTCCAAAATTTCCTTGCGAACCAGCCTGGTCGCCACCTCTACCCTGTTCACAGTGGTTCTGTTCGTGCTGATTTTTGCTGTGCTGGACGCCAGCAAAAGCAACGCGCTTTTGGAAAAAGCACAAAGACAACAAGACACCGGACTTCGCATCCTGACATCTGTTTTCTCGGACGCTTTCGACGATATGACAGTCACGTACGATTCTGCTGGTCAAGTTTCGACCGTGGCGTGGGACGACATCCCTGCGTTTGAAAATCATGACCTCATTGATCGCGTGGGCGCAATCTCGGGAGAGACGGCAACCCTGTTTGTCTGGGACGCCGTCGAGAACGACTTTGTCCGCCGCAGCACAAATATCATCAAACCGGATGGCGCACGCGCCGTGGGCACCGTCCTCGGCAAATCCAGTCCCGTAAGACAGTTCATGATGAACAAGGAGACGTTCCGGGGCGAAGCCACGATTCTGGGCAAGCCGTATCTGACGGTATATCACCCGCTTGTGGACAGCGCGGGAAAAGTTGTCGGAATCCTCTATGTCGGCGTGGATAAAACGGCACTGAACGGGCTCATGACGCAGAGCAGACAGCTCAGCGCGGTGGTGGGCATTGCAGCGCTGGTTGTCGGGTTGATCGGTCTCACAATTGCGATTGCATACCTTTTGAAACCATTGGGCATCATCGCGAAGCGGATCGAAGATGTCGCGCGCGAGGACTTTACCGGTGAAATCCCCTTTACCGAGCGGTCGGATCAGATCGGCACTATCGCCCAGAAACTGGAGAGCTTTCAGGCGCTGCACAAACGCAAGGCCGAACTTGAAGCCGCACAAAAGCAACGCGACCTTGAACAAAAAGAGGTGGTGGATACCGTCAGCGCCCAGCTGTCGCTTTTGTCCAAACGCGATCTGACAGCGCAAATCGACACGCAATTCTCGGCGACGTATGAAAAGCTGCGCACCGACTTCAATGAGACGGTCAATGTCCTGCGCTCGGCGATGCGCGACGTCGTCAGCACAGCGGACAACATTGGCAACGGCGCCACCGAAATCGGATCGGCCTCTGACAATCTGTCCAACCGGACCGAAAACCAGGCTGCCACGCTGGAGGAGACAGCCGCCGCGCTGGATGAGTTGACGGCCAGCGTCCGGTCAACCGCGGACGGTGCAAAATCAATCGAGCAAATCGTATCGGAGGCCCAGTCAGAGGCCGATGCCAACGCTAAAGTCGTCGGTGACGCCATCTCGGCGATGACCGAGATCGAGGCCTCTTCCACAGAAATCTCCCAAATCATTAGCGTAATTGATGATATCGCGTTTCAGACCAATCTTCTTGCGCTCAATGCGGGCGTCGAGGCGGCCCGCGCAGGAGAGGCAGGCAAAGGTTTTGCGGTGGTTGCTGCCGAAGTGCGGGCCTTGGCGCAACGGTCCACAGATTCTGCAAAAGAGATTAAAACCCTGATCGGGGTCAGCGCCAAACAGGTCGAACGCGGCGTGGATCTGGTGGGTGGCGCGGGGACTGCGCTGGACAGCATTTCGAACCGCGTTACGCATATCTCTGAATTGGTCCGCACCATGGCCTCTGGTGCTTCGGAACAGGCGGTCGGGCTGGGCGAAATCAACATCGGCGTCAATCAATTGGACCAAGTGACACAACAAAACGCCGCTATGGTCGAAGAGGCGACGGCCGCAAGCCATACGCTGAAGCTCGAGGCGTCGCACCTGCGCGAATTGGTGCGCAGCTTCAAGACATCCAACGAGATGGAAGACCTGTCAGCCCCGCAGCGGTCAGGCCGTATGGGCGGCGGAAAGACGGTGAATTTTGAGGAACATAACACCAAACGCGCCGCACCGCAGCCCGCTCCATCGCCTGCCAAGCAGATCGTAAACGGCGCACCGCAAAGCAGTTCCTCGCATGATGAATGGCTCGACTTTTGAAGAAGTTTGCGGTGCCCCCCGCGTAAAGATCATGCGGCTCAACAGGTTGCTTGAGTAAAGCGGGGGGAAGCGCATCACATTCTTCGGCAGCCAGCTGGGACAGTTTTGCCGCTTGCGCCACGCACGTTCTCGATAACACCGCAGGCACGCTGACCCTGACGGGCGACGGCAAACTAGAGGTTGAACGGTTGCGGGCCATTGCTGCATCAGGCGCCGACGCTAGGAGCGCACTCCTTTTGTTAATCGGGGTCCGTTTCACTTTGCAACAGGGCAGCGTGGGCCTTGGATCAGGGCGGCGGTATTACTCGGTCAAATCCTCAGTTCTTTCCAGATCGGCCGGCCCAAGAAAATTGCCCACAGCTTTTAGATCGTCGAAATTGTCGCAGACCACTTTGAACACCAACAAAAACGGCACCGCGACCAACGCCCCCGCGATCCCCCACAGCCAGCCCCACAAAACCACTGTCAGGAAAACGGCAACCACGTTCAGCTCCATCCGTCTGCCGATCAGGTAGGGGGTCACAAACTGCGCCTCGGACGAGGTCAAAATCTGATAAGCGATGGGGGCAACCAGCGCGTAAGCCACCGTGTCAAAGAACAATATCGCATGAACCCCCACCAGCACCGTCCCGATGATGCCCCCCAAAATGGGCAGATAATTCAGCAAGAACGCAGCCGCCCCCCAAACATAGGCGTACTCAAGCCCGATGAGCCACAGCGCAATCGTCACTGCAATACCCAGCCCGATGTTGATCATCGTGATGGTCAGCAAATAGGTCGATACCCGCCGCTCTACCCCGTACACCGTTGCGAGTGCGCGCTTTTTCTCCTCCATTCTGGGGAATGCCTGAACCAGCTTTTCATAAAACAAGTCGCCTGTAGACAGCAAAAGCAAAGCCAGAATAGCAGCAACAGCGATGGATGTGGCGGTGCTGGCCGCCACTGTCACGGCCGAATTCAACAAACCCGGTTGCTGGATCACAACCGACGTTGCTTCGGCGGCGTTTGATCCCGCCGCTTCCTCTACCTTCTCCGAGGCGTCTTTGACCGCGTCGATGGTGTCCGCCACGCCGCGCAGCTTTTGGCGCAGCTCTTGGGCGATCTCGGGCACGTCTTGTGACCACGCGCTGGCGGTATCGCCTACAAAAAAGATCGCCGCGCCAACCAACGCCGATCCCGTGGCAATCAGCAAAGTGGCTGAAACCCCTGCGGGCAGCCCCTTTTTCTGAAGCCACCTGTTGATGGGGCTTAGCGTCAAAGCGACCAGAAAGCCCAGCAAAATCGGTAAAATCAGGTCCCTTGCGAAGTAGATCACCACAAAAAACGCAATGACAGTC
The DNA here is from genome assembly GCF_040149565.1 of Sulfitobacter aquimarinus. Taxonomy (NCBI): domain Bacteria; kingdom Pseudomonadati; phylum Pseudomonadota; class Alphaproteobacteria; order Rhodobacterales; family Roseobacteraceae; genus Sulfitobacter; species Sulfitobacter aquimarinus. The sequence goes on along the minus strand of NZ_JBEFLO010000007.1, from coordinate 2,641 downwards.
AAAAGCCCCACGCTGCGCCGCAGTGCCTTGATATCCTGTTCCATGTGCTCTCCTATCATCGGGGGCAAAATTGATCCCGCGCCCCGCAGGATCAATCAAAAGCCGTCCATGCGCAAGGTAGCCATCTGATCCGCAACATTCTGCGGTATTGTGTCGTCTCTGAAACCAAAGGTCGGATGTTGGCCTTGTTGAATGTCCGCGGCGGGCCTGCACGATATGCTGGACCAGACGTCGGAGCCGTGTTTTGTCGGATCCGACAGAATGGGCCGACGGTTTGCGCGTCAAACAGGGCAAAGACCGGCTCTGTGATCCGCAGCCCTTGATGACGAATGGTCGCCAGTTCACCTTGGGCAGCGGTGCTCCGATCTGGACCGCCTATGAGGTTATGGTGTTCTGGGTGCTGGCCAATGGATATGCGCCGATGCTCACATGGGCCGCCCTCCCTGTCTGGTCCGTTGCCTTGTCTCAAGTCATCCCGATCCGGGAGAGCTTTTGTTTCCACTGGATACACCGTCTCCTGCACCTCCCGCGTTTCTACAAACACGGCTACGGCCTGCACCATCAGATGCACCACCGCTATTTTGCGTGTCACTATGGCGCGTTAGAAATTCGGTGGAACAGACTGTTCGGCTCGTCCCATGACGGAACTGCGGCAGCAGACGCAAAGATCAAAGAGCGGCGCAAGAAGAGGGCAGGCAGCTGAACGCAGGCTCCCAACGGGAAACGCAGTAGCTACGCAGCGGTGCCACTCACGTGAACAAACGGGAAAAGATCGAGGTGATCGGACCCCTCGAGCCCGCACAAACAACAACGGCGCCCTGAATTTCAGGACGCCGTTGCCTAGAATTTTGCATCCGGTGCGCAGCACCGTCCGCTTTAGAAGATGAAGTCGTTGGCGTCGAACTGTGCCAACAGGACGTCTTCGATCGTGACCGAGTTGCTGAGGTAGGTTGTCACAACATCCGACCCGACCTGCAACGAGGCGGCCTGCCACTCTGCAAAGTCACCGATTTCGGACACGCCCGAAAAGTCGAGATCATCGACATTCTCCAACCAATCCGTAACCGTGTCGTTGCCGCCGCCGTTGTTGAAGACAAACGTATCGCGGCCACCGCCCCCTGTCAGGATGTCGTCACCAACACCCCCGTCCAGCGTATCGTTGTTCAGACCGCCCAACAGCGCGTCGTTGCCCTGATCGCCGAACAGCCGGTCATTGCCGCTCTGCCCTTCAAGGTGGTCATTGCCGCTGCCGCCATGCAGTTGGTCCGAACCGGCATTACCAAAGACGGTATCCTGTCCGCCACCCGCCAGCACGCTGTCCGCGCCGAGGCCCGCGTCGATGCTGTCACCGCCATTGCCACCATTGATGGTGTCATAGCCGCTGCCGCCAAAGATGGTATCGGAACCATTGTCACCAAACAACTGGTCCGACCCTGACGCGCCAAGGATCATGTCGCTACCGCGTCCGCCAATGACCACGTCATTACCGCTACCGCCGTCCAGCTCGTCGTTGCCATCGCCGCCGTCCAGCATGTCAAAGCCCGCACCACCAGTGATGGTGTCAAAGCCTTTGTCGCCGAACAATTGGTCCGCATCGCCCTGACCCGCAAGGTTATCGCTGCCGTCACCGCCATAGACAGTATCGTTCCCGTTCAACCCGATAACGGTGTCGTTGCCGATCCCGCCATCGATCAGATCCGCCGAAACAGTGCCAGTGATCAAGTCATCACTATCAAGGCCGGTGATATCCAGCGTCACAGTCGCCGTGCTGCCGCCTTCCAGCTCATAGGTGAACGTGTCGGTCCCTTCCGTAATCGCCCCGCCCGAGCCTTCGGAAGCAAGGAAATCGAAGGCATCGTTGGGGTCATAGTCAAATGTCCCGTCAGACATCACCGTCAGCAATGCGCCAGAGGCCAGGGTGATCTGCGCGCCAACCGATGCGGCACTGCCATTAACAGCCACAACCGTCAGCACAGTGTCATCCACATCGCTGTCCGCACCCGATCCGTTGTCAGCCAACAAATCGCCGCCGTTGATGAGTTCGTTCTCCAACAACGCAAGGCTATCGTCCGCGGCAATTGCCAGATCATCGGCCCCTTCAATCGTGACAGTCAGGGTTTGCGTGGCAACCGCCATATGCTCATCCGTCACCGTCAAGGCAAACGTCTCTGTCTGCGTGCTGTCGAGCGGCTCAACCGCTGCGTCATCGGCACGGTACTCATAGGCGCCACTGGCAGAGTTCACCAAAAGCACACCATAAGTCCCGACCATTTCCAGATCATATGCAGCATCAGCCGACACAGCCCCGCCTGTCAGCCCGAAGACCGCCGAAGAACCCGCATCCACATCCGACGCCGAGATCACTCCCGTCACTGGCGCAAAAACATCATCCGCAGGCGTATCCACCACGGTGATCCCGACATTCGCCTCCAGGGTTGGCGCGTCGTTGGTACCCGTGACGGTGATGGTAACATCCGCCGAGGCAACCTCCCCCTGTGCATCAGTAGTCTCTATCGTGACAATGACCTCACGCGTATCGCCAAGCCCAAGATCCTGGAAATCAGTGCCAGGCGCAAAGGTCAGTGTGGTCCCGTCAATCGTTGCAAGACCTTCGTCGGGTGTTGTTCCCATGACCGCATAA